>JBJTFJ010000118.1:0-13347 GCA_046093345.1 Fluviibacter sp.
GCCTTACAGAACCCTATTAATTCCTCGTCAGATTCACTCTTAACCCGTAAAGCGATAAGAATGGCACCGAGCTCAAGATCAGGCACGGCCCCCTGAAGCATCTCTGTAAAAAGCATTTCCGCATCTTCGGCTGAGAGGGAGCGGGCACCTTTGGCGCCACGGCCAATTTCTTTGATCAGGTCGGGTAGATTCATACGCTTATACAGTAGTCACTTATAGACTTAGAAACCCAAAGAATTTGGGTTCTGAGGTACTAGATGCGTGTTGGGGAAATGCTGAACTTCTCCAGGCCATCCATTTGCTGGAGCGCTTGGGCCAGATTCGCCATATCAGGCTTAACTCGTGGACGAGTTGTTGCTGTGTAGGACCAGAACTGGCGGTTTTTTCCCAGGCTAATCGAGATGCTGTCTGTGCCTACAGTGAATCCGTTAGCCTCGCCCAGTTGTTTCAGCGTTTCAGCATTGGGGCGCCCATGGAGGTTGAAGCTCAATTCAAATAAGTAACGTTTACGGCGCGGTAGCCACCGTTCAAGTTGCAACACTATCGACATACTAAAGGCGCATAACACCGCCAAGGCGATCCCGGCTGCATAAAACCCCAAGCCTATTAGTATGCCGATTGCGGCCGCCGTCCAGATTGATGCCGCGGTTGATAAACCAGAAATTGAATGACCTTCACGAATGATGACGCCGGCACCCAGAAAGCCAATTCCTGTAACGATGCCCTGAATGACTCTTGATGGGCCATCGGCGGTAATGCTGTTGATGTTTTGTACGCCAAACCAGAGTTCTGGATAGCCAAAAATAGCCACGATGCCTGTGGATGCCATGCAAACGAGCGAAAAGGTACGCATACCTGCTGCACGCCCATGGTAAGAGCGTTCATAACCCACCAGCATGCCCAACAACATGGAGCCAACTAAGTGCAAAAGCAGCACAAAGTTGACTTCAAGGGCTTTGGGAGACCAGAAGTTGAGTAGCAGTTCGTGCGTTAATTGGGACATGATTGCCTAAGAATCCTCAAAAGCCTTTAAATTAAACAAAGTAGCTGTGGGAAATTTGCTGCGGTGAAATATAATACGCAACTTATTGATTATACGGCTTGAACTTGCCCATCCTCGCTTTGGATGCAAGACACTGTCGTTCCTGGTTGTGATTTCTTAAGGACACCCGGTTTTGCCGGTCTGTCATGGGAGAGTATTTTGGATTTAACGGCGTTAGATTTATCGCGAATTCAGTTCGCCTTTGTGGTGACATTCCACATTATTTTTCCTTCCTTCACTATTGGTCTGGCTGCTTGGCTGGCCGTGCTGGAATGGCGCAATCAGGCAACCGGCAACCCGGTTTACCGCAAACTTTTTGACTTCTGGGTCAAGATTTTTGCTGTTTCCTTTGGGATGGGCGTGGTATCCGGAATTGTTATGGCTTTCCAGTTTGGTACGAACTGGAGTGTTTTGAGTGAAAAGACAGGGCCGATTCAGGGCCCACTGCTCGGATATGAGTCCTTTACCGCTTTTATTCTTGAAGCCACCTTCCTTGGCGTTGTGTTATTTGGTCGAAACAAAGTATCTCCGCGTGCTTTTTTAACATCTTGTGTGCTGGTGGCTCTGGGTACAACGCTGTCGTCTTTCTGGATTATGGCGAACAACAGCTGGATGCAGGTTCCAGTGGGCCATGCAGTAGATGCAACCGGTCGTATTATTCCTACCGACTGGCAGCAGATTATCGGTGGCCATGTGTTCATAACACGCTGGTTGCATATGCTGCTGGCGGCCTACCTTACTACGGCCACCGTTGTTGCTGCGACCGGCGCCTGGTACACACTGAAAGGCCTTTACAAGACAACAGCTAAAGCTATGCTGATCTGGGGTATGGGTTTGATGGCGGTCTTTACGCCAATCCAGATGGGCTTTGGTCACTTAGCGGGTGAGATAATCCGTGATTACCAGCCAGGCAAATTCGCGGCCGTTGAAGGTCGTTGGGAAAGCGGTACCCGCGCCCCATTAATTGTTGCGGCATGGCCAGACAATAAGGCAGAGAAGAATAGCTTTGAGATCAGCATCCCTGTTATTGGTAGCGTGGTGGATTCGGGCAACCCGGATTCTTACCAGCGCGGTATCAAGGATGTGCCTGCTGACGAACGCGCACCATTCCTGGTACCGTTTTACGGCTTCCGCATCATGGTGGGCCTGTCGCTGCTCCTGCTCTTTATTGGTTGGTACGGCAGCTGGCACAACTATCGTAATAGCATCGAGAAGTCTCGCTGGTTCCTGAATGTGGCCGCTATCTCTTTTCCGATAGGCTGGATTTGCGTGCTCGCCGGGTGGTATACCGCCGAAGTGGGGCGTCAGCCTTGGGTTGTTACTGGCCTCTTGCGCACATCCGATGCAGTGACCCCCTCGCTCACGTTTAATCATGCCTTGACCAGCCTCACGCTGTACGTCGTTGTCTATCTGATTATTTACAGCTTTGGTTTGCGTTATATCTGGAACCTTTTCAAGAAGGGTCCGTCTAATGATGGCCCGAATACTACGGAGGCCGTATGAGTCTAGAGTCTATGAGCCCTTGGCTTCCCTACTTCTGGGCAGGTCTAATTGCTTTTTCCATCCTCGTTTACATTATTGTGGATGGTTACGATTTTGGTGCGGCCATGCTGTTTGCAACCGCCAAAACGGATGAAGAACGCAATACCGTGGTGGGTGCCATTGCCCCTTTCTGGGACGGCAATGAAACCTGGCTGATTATTGTGGGTGCTTGCCTGTTCGGTGCGTTCCCGGCCATTTACGCCATTTTTCTATCGGCCTTTTATCTACCTGTTGTTCTTCTGCTAATTGGTCTGATTTTCCGTGGTGTTGCTTTTGAATACCGGGAGCAGGCGCTTAAGGCACGTGGCCTGTGGGAGTGGGGGTTCGTGATCGGTTCGGCTGTCGCAACGATCGTACAGGGTGCGGCTATTGGTACCATGATCATGGGTCTTCCGATCGATGGCACTACCTATGTTGGTGATGGGTGGGACTGGCTGGCACCATTCCCGGTGCTGTGCGGTGTCGGGCTTGTGTTGGGCTATAGCATGCTGGGCGCAGGTTGGTTGATTCTTAAAACCGAAGGTGCAGTTGCTAAACGCGCCCGTGCGCAGCTGCGTGGTTTGTCGATAGCCTTTTGCGTATTTGTGCTGGTTGCGTTCCTGATTACGCAAGGCGTTGATCTCCCGGTGCGTCATGCCTGGGAAAATGCACCGCTATGGCACTGGATTGCACCGGCACTGGGTTTTGTAGGGCTGCTGGGTGCTTTTCGCACGAGCCGTCATGATTGCCCACATGAACGCGCACCGTTTGCCTGGTGCATGCTGATCATTGCTTCGGCGTTTGCATCGCTGGCGCTTTCATTCTGGCCATATATGATGCCCTATTCACTGACGATCGAAGAAGCGGCAGCGCCGGCTGTATCGCTGCAATTCATGTTCTGGGGTGCGATTGTGATGTTCCCGCTGGTGGTGTTTTACTTCCTGCGTGTGTATCACATGTTCTCTGGTAAAACCGATCCAGTCGGTTACGGCACGAATAACTAATCAGGTGTCATGCAAAGAAATGGCCACCCTAGGGTGGCCATTTCTTTTTAAGCAGGTGAGACTTAGGCTTTCTTAACGAAGCATGCTTTCAGCATGATGTTGCCAAAGTCTGATTTGCAGTCGAGTTCGTGATCGCCTTCAACAATGCGAATGCTTTTGATCTTGGTGCCTACCTTCATCGTGCTCGAAGAGCCTTTGAGCTTGAGGTCCTTGATGAGTACAACGCTGTCGCCATCGCTCAGTACATTGCCGTTAGCATCTTTGACAATACGTGGGCCATCTTCTTCGGTGGCTTCGGCTTCCATTGGCCACTCGAAACCGCAGTCGGCGCAGACGAAATTAGAGCCATCGGGATAGGTGTTTTCAAGGGTGCATTGCGGGCAAGCTGGTGCGGACATAATCGTGACTCTTCGGAGGTATAAAACGTCATTGTACCGCTCGGCCGAAACAGTAACCGTCCATCGCGATGACTAGATCTTCGACACCAGCGTAGAAGCGTTCGAACTTTGGGTTGTCGCCGGCGGCGCCCAACGCGACAAAAAAGGGCATGAAGTGATCTTCTGTCGGATGTGCTTGGGCGGCATCTGTTGTGTTTTTTCGATAATCAATAAGCGCAGCACTGGTGCCTGCCTCTAGTTGGGTATTTACCCAATCGGCAAAGCGTGTGACGTAATCCGGCGTAGGCAGATTGTTATGTACGCAGACCATGTAGTCCCGTAGGTTATGCGTGATGCTGCCGGTACCCATGACCAGAAAGCCTTGTTCGCTGAGCGGCTTGAGTGTTTGCCCGAGTGCATAGTGGTAGGCTGGCCCGGCGTGTGCCTTGATGGAAAGTGGAATGACCGGAATATCAGCTGTCGGGTACATCATGCGTAGCGGGACCCAGGCGCCGTGGTCGAGTCCACGATGTGCATCGATACGTGGTGCGTAACCAGCAGTTTTAAGACAGTCGGCGACATGTTGGGTCAGTGCGAGGTCACTGTGTGCTGGATATTTCAGGGTATAGAGTTCATTGGGGAACCCACCGAAATCGTATATGGTTTCAAGATCTGCAGCACTGCCCACGGTGGGTTCACGTGTTTCCCAGTGTGGGCTAACGACGATGATGGCTTTAGGTCGCTCAATCTTCTGGGCGAGTGCCACCAGCGCTGCACCGGCCGCACCCGGACGCAGGGCGAAAGTCGGTGCGCCATGGGGAACGAAAAGCGTGGGTAGCGTCATGAGTTAGCCGGTAAATCAAAAACAAGAACTTCAGCGTGTTGACCATTGGCTAGTGTGACGGCCGTTTCATCACGTAGCATCAGCGCATCACCGGCAATAAGTGGTTCACCATTGACTGTGATGCTGCCGCGAGCGATGTGCACATAAGCCATACGATCTGCGGCAAGCGGGTGTGTCGCTGATTCGGCACCATCGAACAAACCGGCATAAAGGCGCGTGTCGGTATGAATGGTGACCGCGCCTTGTGCACCATCCGGCGCAGCAACGAGGCGCAGCTTGCCGCGTTTTTCGGCGGGATCAAACGCAGTCTGCTCGTAGGAGGGCGGGAGATTCTTCTCGTCCGGCATGATCCAGATTTGCAACAGATGGCAGGTGTTGGCAGAGTGCCGGTTGAATTCACTGTGGAAGACACCGGTGCCGGCGGACATGCGCTGTACGTCGTTCGGCCGAATCACTTCCTGGTGCCCCATACTATCCTGATGCGTGAGTTCACCTTCCAGAATGTAGGTGACGATCTCCATATCGTTGTGCGGGTGCATCCCGAAACCGGTACCGGCGGCCACCCAGTCTTCGTTGATCACGCGTAGCGGACCGAAATGCATGTGATTGCGATCAAAGTAATCGGCGAAAGAAAAACTGTGGAACGAGCGCAACCACCCGTGGTCGGCATGGCCTCGTTCATTTGCAGGTCGTTTGATCAACATAGTGACTCTCCTTGATGGTCGTACTTTAGTCGGTCGGCTAGGGATGTGGCTTTTAACAATTGATGGCATCATTCAAATAATTTGAACTGTTGGACTATTCATGCAACGTTCCCCGCTGACCCCTGAATTACTGGAAATGGTGAGTTTGATAGCCAGGAGTGGCAGTTTTGCTGCGGCCGCGCGGGGCTTAGGCAAGGTGCCCTCTGCCGTAACGTATAGCATTCGGCAACTAGAAGAACAGCTTGATGTGCTGTTGTTTGACCGCCGTTCTCGGCAGGCCCGCCTGACACCTGCAGGCGCAGAGTTGGTTCAGGAGGGTGAGCGATTATTAGCCGAGTTGGAAACGGTAGGGCAACGAATCAAGCGCGTGGCTACAGGCTGGGAGCCGGTGTTGAATATTGCCGTAGATAGCATCATTGATGAATCAACGGTGCTGGATCTCATTGGAGAATTTTTGGCGCTAAAGCCACCGACGCGAATTAAATTGGCGCGTGAAACCTTGTCCGGAACGTGGGAGGCTTTGGTCAGTTCTCGCGCAGATTTAGCCATTGGCGTAGCTGATCAACCGGCGCCGCCTTCCGGTATCCAGAGTGCACCGCTGGGTGAGATTCCCTTTCTTTTTGTCGTTGCGCCGGATCACCCGCTGGCTGATGTCACCGGCACCATTACCGATGAACTATTGATGCCTTATCGGATGATTGCTTTAGCCGATAGCGCACAGCAAATGACACCAATGACGATTGGCTTGTTGCCGGGTCAGGATGTGCTTACGGTGCCAACTATGGCGTTGAAGATAAAGGCACAGATTCGTGGGTTGGGCTGCGGGTATTTGCCAGAGCCGTTGATTCGGAGCGAATTAAAGGCTGGGCGATTAGTTGAAAAGTTACGTATGCCACAGCGTCGGCCGGCGCAATTGTCTTACGCGTGGCGAGTAGGCGGGCGAGAGCCGGGTCCGGCGCAACGATGGTGGCTCGAGCGTCTGGCCAACCCACGTACTCAAAATGCGCTGATAGGTATTAATTGATCTAAGATCTGTCTATCAATGGATGCATCAGTACCTTGTTGTTTAAACCGGAGGGCTGAAGTGAACGATGTTCATACTAAACCGATTGAAACGCGCATTGATTGGCTTTCTGCTTTAGCAGCGCGTCACGGCGAAGATTATCGTAGTCCCGAAGCAGTATTGGCGAGGGCACGATATCAGAGTCAGCATCCAACAGCGATTGCTGTACTTAAATGCATGGATGGCCGTATTAATATTCCGGTCGCAACGGGTACCCCCATTGGCTTACTCATGCCTTTTCGTAATCTGGGTGGGCGCTTTGACTTGGGGTGGCCGCATCTGGGGGAGGTGGTTACCCAGTACGTTATGGATAGAGTGCATGAGGGGCGGCAGGTTTTGTTCCTAGTGACATACCATTTTTCGCGGGGGGATCATCACCGAGGCTGTGCCGGTTTTGGTTATGACCAACAGGCCGCGGTTGAGCATACACAGGAAATTAAGCAGCAGATTTCAACGATTTTTGGCGCGGCACATGGCACGGTATATCCGCTAGTCTGTGGTTTCGAAACAGATGAAGATGCACTTGTCTTGCATGGTGACAATGGGCAGCTCTTTCGGGTTGCCGATCTTGAAGAGTGCAATCTGGATGCCTTAAACACAAGGCTTGCAAACTTGCTTCCCGATATGCCTAGCGCAATGCGAGAAGATTTGTTGCCACTTGTGGCGGGAAACTTCAGGCATGTGGCAGCAATAAGAAAGCAAGCGAGGTTAGGACTTCGTCAGCTTGATATTGAGCACCGGGAATGGATGATTTGTCTGGGGCGCGGTTTTGACTTTTTACACACGCCGAATCTGGCGTTGATTATTGGGCCCTATAGTCCAAATCTTGCTGAACCGATTATTAAAGCGGCGGGGATTATTGAGGCCAACATGATGGCTGGGCGCATTCCGGATGATGGTTTTTTATTACTATCTTCAGTGCCTTACGAGGCTATCGGTGTAGACCAGGCCCGTGCAGCACTTAAAGCCAATTTCCTGTCGGAATTCGCTCATGCTGTAATCGAAGAGGCTTATCCGGCGCTCGCTAAGAAAATGATTCGTCGAACCGCTATCCTGGATTGGCAAGGCCGCCGTCTTAGTTGGCTGTGAGCTGTTTATTCCGGGATTTCATTGTAAGAGGTTTCGAGTCCATCGATCATTTGCTGCAAAGCCTGACGTGCCTGAGCTTCACTACATCCAAGTAACAGGGCGTCGTCTAGTGTTTCCTGAGCAAGATTGCGCAACTCTGCGAAGTTCTCATTAAGAACTTTGATTTTTTCGACACACGAAACGGGGGCACCGCTCGGTTTGCGCCAGGTTGGAAAGTGACTCATACCCGTATTCTAACCTAGGGTGTTAAATCAGTTGCGCCGGCCGCTTATATATTTAGTGATATAATGAAAGCTTGAAAGTACCCCAAAAAAACAGGTGACACTGTGGCTATCAAAAAACCCATAACTGAAGAAGCTTTGTCTGTGCAGGAAACTCGGGCAGCAAATGCTGCCGTGCTGGATTTGGACTGGATGCGCAGCCAAGCGGCACAGGTGGTGACTTTACTTAAGGTGATTGGTAATCCGGATCGCCTGTTGTTGCTTTGCCAGATGTTGCAAGGTGAATATTCGGTCGGGGAGCTCGAAGAGCTACTGGATATTCAGCAACCAACCTTATCCCAACAACTGGGTGTGCTACGTAATGAAGGTCTGGTGGCTACCCGTCGGGATGGCAAATATATTTACTACCGTGTGTCGCATCCGCATGTGCAGGTCATTCTGGAAGTGTTGCATCAGCTCTATTGTTCTGCATCGCCACAGACCAATTCGAAGCTTGCTAGCAATAAGGGTTGCAATTAATGAGTATTGATTGGCAGGCATTTACCCTTTACGCGGCAGTGTCCGCGTTAATCGGCGGGTTTATGATTGGCTTAGCGGCAGTCTGGTTGGCTTGGGCTAACGGACGCATTGCGGGTATCAGTGGTATTTTGGGACATGTTGTTGAGTTGCTGGTTCAGCAAAAACGAGAACCTTTTGGTTGGCGCCTGGCTTTCCTGGTTGGGCTGATCGGCGCCCCCGTTATATGGATGTTGTTCGCAGCATTGCCAACTACAGTACAACAGACGGGTTCTGTCGGTCTTGTCGTGGGCGGTGTTTTGGTAGGACTCGGCACGCGTTATGCCAACGGCTGTACCAGTGGTCATGGTATTTGTGGTTTATCCCGATTTTCGCTGCGTTCACTGATGGCCGTTTGTAGTTTCATGGGCTCAGCGGTGATAACGGTATACCTTATGCGCCATCTGCTAGGTGTCTCGGCATGAATCGGGGCGTGCAATGGGTTACTGCAGGTCTGGCCGGTTTGTTGCTGGGCTTGGGGCTAATTTTGTCAGGGATGGCCAATCCGGCTAAGGTGATTGGTTTTCTCGATGTGGCAGGTCCCTGGGATCCTTCTCTTGGCTTGGTCATGGGAGGCGGTTTGGTTGTTGGCAGCATAGGTTTTGCGCTGCTCAAAAAGCAGCCGAAGACGCTAACGGGTGAACCGCTTAACCTACCGACAAGCCGTAAAATTGACTTGAGACTTGTTCTAGGATCTGTTCTATTTGGTATTGGTTGGGGAATTACCGGCATTTGCCCTGGCCCCGGGTTAGTCCTGCTGGGTGCAGGCATTCCAGAGGGGATTGTCTATATCGCCAGTTTGCTCGCTGGCATGACGCTCTATAGTCTGATTGAGAAGCTGCGTCACAGCGCGTAAGTCAGTTTGACGTGTGGGGCGGGCTTGGCTAGACTCGCAGCTCTTCAATACCCCCAACTGAACTCGGAGTCAGACTATGAGCGACAACAATAATCCCGTCCTGGCCCTCATCGATGAACAGGTGAAAGGTCACCCGGTTGTCCTTTATATGAAGGGCACCCCTCAGTTTCCACAGTGTGGCTTTTCCCAGCGCGCTTGTAAGTTGCTGCGTGAATGTGGTGTAACCAGCTTTTACAGCGTCAATGTGCTGGAAAATTCTGAAGTGCGTGAAGGCGTTAAAGTCTATGCGAACTGGCCGACGATTCCACAGCTGTACGTTAACGGCGAATTTATCGGCGGTAGCGACATCATGATGGAAATGTATCAGGCAGGCGAGCTGCAAGCCTTGCTGGAAAACCTGAAGAACTAAAGTCGCTCAAACGTCGAGGGCGCCTCCGGTATTACCCGAGGCGTTTCTTGGCGCGCTCTATGGCGGCTTTAACCTGGCTGGGCGCAGTACCGCCAATGTGGTTACGGGCTGCCAGCGAACCATCGATTGTCAGGGCATGCACGACATCGGCTTCGATCAGCGGTGAGAACGCCTGCAGTTCGGCCAGCGTTAGATCTGCCAGATCAACCCCTTTGCTTTCGGCAGCCTTCACAGCCAAACCAACAGCTTCGTGCGCCGCACGGAATGGTAAACCTTTGCGTACGAGATAGTCGGCCAGATCCGTTGCTGTGGCAAAGCCTTGTAGAAGCGCCGCCGCCATAGGCTCTGGGCGTACGGTAATGCCTGGCACCAGATCAACGAAGATGCGCAGTGTATCGGTCAGCGTGTCTGCCGCGTCAAACAATGGTTCTTTGTCTTCTTGGTTGTCCTTGTTATAGGCCAGCGGTTGACCTTTCATCAGAACCAGCAGCGTGTTGAGATCGCCAATAACACGACCCGTTTTGCCACGTGCCAGTTCAGGCACATCCGGGTTTTTCTTTTGTGGCATGATCGATGAGCCAGTGCAGAAGCGGTCTGCCAGCATCACAAAGCCAAAGCGTGGCGTCATCCACAGTACCAGCTCTTCCGAAAAGCGTGAGAGGTGGATCATGGCCAGCGAGGCAGCCGCGCAGAACTCGATCGCGAAGTCGCGATCCGAAACGGCATCCAGCGAGTTTTCGCAAACGGCTTCAAAACCGAGTTGCTCGGCAACAAAGTGACGATCAATCGGATACGTTGTGCCGGCGAGTGCGGCGCTGCCCAGCGGCAAACGATTTACACGGCGGCGCAGATCGGTCAGACGTTCAGCATCACGTGCCAGCATCTCCACATAGGCCATCAGGTGATGGCCAAAAGTAACGGGTTGTGCAACCTGTAAATGGGTAAAGCCCGGCATGGGCGTTGCCGCATGTTGTTCAGCCAGGGTCACCAATGCCATTTGCAGACGCTTGAACAGTTCAATCAGCGTATCGATACTGTCGCGCAACCAGAGGCGAATGTCGGTAGCGACCTGATCATTGCGGGAACGACCGGTGTGCAAACGCTTGCCGGCATCGCCGACCAGGCTAGTCAGGCGGTGTTCGATGTTGAGGTGCACATCTTCCAGATCCAAAGACCAGGTGAAGGCACCGCTTTCGATTTCACCCAGAATCTGCGCCATACCGCGTTCGATATCTGCCAGATCCTGTGCATTGATAATGTTCTGTTTGGCCAGCATACGGGCATGAGCCAGTGAGCCACGAATGTCCTGCTGCCAGAGACGTTGATCAAAATCAACGGAAGCCGTATATCGTTTAACGAGCTCCGACATGGGTTCGTCAAAACGCCCGGCCCAAGTGTAAGGGGTCGAGGCAGAGGTCTTTTCGTTGGCTGACATGGCAGAAGAGTGTGTAGTGGCTACAAACCCCACATTATAAGGGAGTCCACGTGCTAGCATTACATTGATTCAGGGTAATCGTGCCCTTGGCTTTTGTGAAACCGCTTTATGTCAGAACCTTTGATTATCGCCTCCCGCGAATCGCGCCTTGCTATGTGGCAGGCAGAGCATGTGCAACGTCTTTTGCAAACTCAAAATCCAACGCGGGATGTGCAGATTCTGGGCATGACAACACGGGGTGATCAGATTCTGGATCGTCCTCTGGCAGCCATTGGTGGGAAGGGTCTTTTTATCAAGGAACTGGAAGTGGCCATGGCCGAGGGCCGGGCTCATCTGGCCGTTCATTCGATGAAAGATGTGCCAATGGATATGCCGGAAGGCTTTGTGCTGGCCGCGATTAGTGAACGCGAAGACCCGCGGGATGCCTTTGTTAGTCCAAAATACGAGTCGCTTGCTGCCTTGCCGGATGGTGCCATCGTAGGTACATCCAGTTTGCGCCGTGAAGCCCAGCTTCGGGCACGTTTTCCGAAATTAATCATCAAGCCACTACGCGGCAATCTTGATACGCGTTTACGCAAACTGGATGACGGCGAGTTTGACGCCATCATTCTGGCAGCAGCGGGTTTGGTACGTTTAGGATTGGCTGATCGGATTCGTGCAAGGATCGATCCAGCGGATATGCTGCCGGCACCAGGGCAAGGGGCATTGGGCATTGAAATTTGTGACGGCCAGCCAGAAATGCAACGTATTGCTGATGGACTCGCTGATGAAGCCACATCAGCCTGTGTGCGTGCCGAGCGTGCATTTTCTCGTCGATTAGGTGGTAGCTGTCATTTACCGATTGCCGGTTTTGCTGTGAGTGAATTGCACCAACAGTTCTGGTTGCGCGGTTTGGTAGCTTCGGTCGATGGCACCCAAATCGTCTCTGGTGAATGCCGAGGCGACTGGGCGGAAGCAGAAACTATGGGCGTTGCTCTAGCAGAAAGTTTGCTGGCGCAGGGTGCAGATGTGCTGATTTGCCAAGTTAGCGCCGGGTAACCATGCCGCAGCCGCAGACTGGTCCTCTAGTCGGGCAACATATTCTGGTCACGCGGCCGGCGGGACAAGCTGGACAGCTGATGGCAGGCATAGAGCAATTAGGTGGTCGCGCTACGCATATTCCTTTTTTGGCAATTAAGACAGCTTCTGATCTGAGTGATCTCGAATACATTGCTGAGCACTTAGCCGGTTATAGGGCATGTCTTTTTGTGAGTGCTAATGCAGTACATTCAGCGTGGCCGGTGTTAACGGAGCATAAGCCTTGGCCAGAAACTCTAACAGCCGCAGTCGTTGGGCCGGGAACTGCCCGCGTGCTGCGGCAATTAGATGTGAGCGAAGTCCTGCAGCCAGAAGAACAGTTTGACAGTGAGGGTCTGCTGTCGCTGCCGTTTTTCGCCCCCGAGCAGTGCCAAGGAAGCACTTTTGCATTGATTCGGGGTGTGGGTGGCTGAGATCTGATGGCCCGGACATTGCGCGAACGTGGGGCTCAGGTTGATGAGGCAGGCGTATATGAACGCTCCTTAGCGTCGGAAGCAATCACGGCCGTAGCTCAACTGATGGCGGGGGATCATCCCTCAGCCATGATCGTTACAAGTAGCGAGTCATTACAGCGATTGATGGCATCAGCCCCTGACGTCCTTGCCCATGAGCTGCACCGGCTGAATGTTATCGTTCCCCACGAACGCATTGCTCAAGCTGCAATCAGTCTCGGGTATAAAAATGTGATCGTTTGCGCTGGTGGGGATGAAGGTATTCTCAGATTCTTGCAATCGTATAATGAACAATCGTTAACCGACGAGCCTGGAATGGAAGTGTTATGACTGATGTCCAAGATACTGATCACTTAAAAACTGACCCCAAGCAAACTAACAAAAATCGCCCGCCACGAAACCGTCGCTGGGTTGTGTTAGTTCTGGCTTTGCTGGTTCTGAGTGTGGCTGGGCAGCAAGTATGGACCCTGCGGCTCTGGGAAGGATTAGATCGGGAAGAAACAACAGTCGTAACGGTTGATAACAGACTTGCAGCGCTGGAGTCGGCATTAACCAACCAGCAACAAATGCGTCAGGAAATTGAAACTTTGCGTCAGACGCTTCAACAAGAGCGCAATTTGCTACAACTAGATCGGATTGAAGAGCGTGTTGATGCTGGATGGCAGCTCTGGGTTGCAACCGGTGATAGCAAAGTGCTG
>JBJTFJ010000119.1:0-3301 GCA_046093345.1 Fluviibacter sp.
ATCCTTCCACTCGGTAATCAGGCCAATCACCGGGAACGGCGATGCCGGATCAAACTCGGTCGAGTGCGCATCCTTCATACCGGCCACATCACGGGCGTATTCCACCACGGCCAGTTGCATACCCAGGCAGATACCCAGATAAGGCACCTTGTTCTCACGGGCAAAGCGGATAGCGGCAATCTTGCCTTCCGTACCGCGCTTACCAAAGCCGCCCGGCACCAGAATGGCATCCATATCCTTCAGAGCGCCACAGCCATTACGCTCCAGCTCTTCTGAATCCAGATAATGGATACGTACCTTGGCGTGCGTATGAATACCCGCATGCACCAGCGCTTCAATCAGCGACTTGTACGACTCGGTCAGATCTACATACTTGCCAACAAAAGCCACGTCGACAAAGCGCTGTGGATTGTCCAGCGAATGCACCAGCTTGTTCCAGATCGACAGATCAGCCGCACGAGCCAGAATGGCCAGCTTGTGACAAACGATCTCATCCAGCATCTGGTTATGCAGCATTTCCGGGATCTTGTAGATCGATGGCGCATCCAGCGCTTCGATCACGGCTTCCGGGGCTACATTACAGAACAGCGCAATCTTGCGGCGCTCTTCCACAGGAATCTCGCGGTCGGCACGGCACAGCAGCACGTCTGGCTGAATACCGATTTCACGCAGTTCTTTAACCGAGTGCTGGGTCGGCTTGGTTTTCAGTTCACCGGCTGTCGGGATCCATGGCAACAGGGTCAGATGGATGTAACAGACGTTGTCACGGCCTTCTTCAATACCCATCTGGCGAATGGCTTCCAGGAACGGCAGCGATTCGATATCGCCAACCGTACCGCCTACTTCGACCAGAGCTACGTCGGCGCCTTCGGCACCACGCTTGATCAGATGCTTGATCTCATCGGTAATGTGCGGAATCACCTGAACGGTTTTACCCAGGTATTCACCACGGCGCTCTTTCTTGATCACCGACTCGTAAACCTGGCCGGTCGTAAAGTTATTGCGCTTGTGCATACGGGCGCTGGTAAAGCGCTCATAGTGGCCGAGATCCAGGTCGGTTTCTGCGCCATCTTCCGTCACGAAAACTTCACCGTGCTGGAATGGGCTCATCGTGCCGGGATCGACGTTGATGTAGGGATCGAGCTTTAAATGGGTGACTTTGAGGCCACGCGATTCGAGAATCGCACCCAGAGAGGCTGCCGCAATTCCCTTACCCAGGGAAGACACGACACCACCCGTGACGAAGACATATTTGGTCATAACAAAACGTGCAGCGGGAAAGCCCGATGATACCCGAAGCTGGCCACCTTCTCAAACGAAAACGACAAAAATTCTCAGCCCTTCCCTGCGGGTAAAAACAGCTTTTCCCGTATAATGAAAGGCTTTCAAGCCCTTTTTAAAGCCATGTCCATGAGCCACGCCATCAATCACCCCCTGCAACCCGTCATCGAAAACCTCTGGGAAAACCGTAACGACCTGTCGCCTACCGGTTCGCCTAAAGAAGCCGTAGAAGCCATCGATCAGGTTATTCATGAGCTGGACCGCGGCGCCCTGCGCGTTGCTGAAAAGATCAACGGTGAATGGGTGACGCACCAGTGGGTTAAAAAGGCCGTACTGCTGTCGTTCCGCACCAACGACAACCGCGTTCAAGACAGTGGCGAACTGCGCTACTTCGACAAAGTCGACACCAAATTCCAGGGCTGGACTGAAGCCCAGTTCCGCGAAGGCGGCTTCCGCGTGGTACCACCGGCTACCGCCCGTCGTGGTTCGTTCATCGCCAAGAACGTTGTGCTGATGCCTTCCTATGTAAACATCGGCGCATTCGTAGACGAAGGCACCATGGTTGATACCTGGGCCACCGTTGGCTCGTGTGCCCAGATCGGTAAAAACGTTCACCTGTCGGGTGGCGTTGGCATCGGCGGCGTACTGGAACCACTGCAAGCCAACCCAACCATCATCGGCGACAACTGCTTCGTCGGCGCCCGTTCGGAAGTGGTCGAAGGCGTCATCGTTGAAGACAACTGCGTTATCTCGATGGGCGTCTACATCAGCCAATCGACCAAGATCTACGATCGCGAAACCGGTGAAATCCATTACGGTCGTGTACCCGCCGGTTCGGTTGTTGTGGCCGGTAACCTGCCATCGCCTGATGGCAAGTACAGCCTGTACTGCGCCGTTATCGTCAAGAAGGTCGATGCACAAACCCGTGCCAAGACCAGCCTGAACGATCTGCTGCGCGACTAATAGAAACAAACCCATGAGCGAACCTGTCCGTCAGCTTGCCGAAGCCCTCATTGCGCGGGCTTCTGTCACCCCGGAAGATGCCGGTTGCCTGGAACTGATCGCAGAACGCCTCAAGCCCCTGGGCTTTAGCTTCGAGCGTATCGACCGCAACGGCACCAGCAACCTCTGGGCACGACGTGGCACCCCAACACCGCTCATGGTGCTGGCCGGCCATACGGATGTGGTTCCTACGGGCAATCTTGATGCCTGGACCACGCCCCCGTTCCAACCATCGGAACGGGACGGCAAACTCTACGGCCGCGGCGCCGCTGATATGAAAAGCTCGCTGGCTGCCTTTGTGGTGGCTGTCGAGCAATTCGTTACAGAGAACCCGAACCATCCCGGTTCTATCGCCTTTCTGCTGACCTCAGACGAAGAAGGCCCGGCCAATGACGGCACCACCATCGTGGTCGATGCCCTCAAGGCCCGTGGCGAAACAATTCAATACGCCATTGTCGGTGAACCGACTTCGGTTAATCGCTGCGGCGACATGATCAAGAATGGCCGCCGTGGTTCGCTCTCCGGCAACCTCACCATTAAAGGTGTGCAAGGCCATGTGGCCTATCCGCACCTGGCACGTAACCCCATTCACCAGTTTGCCCCGGCACTGGCCGAACTCTCGGCCACCGTGTGGGACAACGGTAACGAATACTTTCCGCCCACCACCTGGCAGATCTCCAACTTCAATGCCGGTACTGGTGCAACCAATGTTATTCCCGGCACGCTGAACCTGAAGTTCAACTTCCGCTTCTCCACCGCCAGCACGGCAGATGGCCTCAAGCAGCACGTTGAAGACTTGCTCAAGCGCCACGGCCTGGAATACAGCATCGAGTGGACACTCGGCGCCAAGCCCTTCATTACTCCCGAAGGCCCGCTGGCCGATGCAGCCCGCAACGCCATTAAAACCGTGTGCGGCATCGACACCGAACTCTCCACTACCGGTGGCACTTCGGATGCCCGCTTTATTGCCGACATTGCCGAACAGATTATCGAACTGGGCCCGGTTAACGCCTCGATC
>JBJTFJ010000120.1:0-4085 GCA_046093345.1 Fluviibacter sp.
TCCGCACTCTTCACACGCATTGGTGCATCGGATGATCTGGCCTCCGGCCGCTCCACCTTTATGGTGGAAATGACCGAAACTGCCGCCATTCTCAACCAGGCCGACGCCAACAGCCTTGTACTGATGGATGAAATCGGACGCGGCACCTCAACCTTTGACGGCCTGGCGCTGGCTTCCGCAGTACTTAAACAGGTGCTGCGCCAGAACAAATCGCTCACACTGTTTGCCACCCATTACTTCGAACTCACCCGTCTGAGTGAGAAGTTCAAGCAGCTGGAAAACGTACACCTCAATGCAGTAGAGCATCACGACCGCATTGTTTTCCTGCACAGAGTGCAACCGGGCCCCGCCAATCAGAGCTACGGAATTGAAGTCGCCTCTCTCGCCGGCATACCTGCCAGCGTGGTGCGTGATGCCCGCAGAACCTTGCTCGAGCTAGAAGCCCAATCGGTGCATCACAGCCAGAACACACCAGACAGCAACAACCAGACTGACTTCTTTGAAAGCGACAATGTGCTTCCGGAAGTTACTGATAACCTTCCAGCACAGATCACCAGCATCGAAAGTGCCCTCAGTGAGGCGCTCACCGATCTCGACCCGGATAGCCTGACCCCACGTCAGGCACTCGATGCCCTGTACCATCTCAAAAACATCTCAAGGCATTAATACACATGTCTCAGGATCTATCCAGAACCACTACCGCTCTATTGCGCCGTAGCCTCCTGGCAGCCGCGCTGTGCGTTAGCCAGACCCTCTGGGCCAGCAGCCTCACCTTCGGGTTGTTTGGCGACGTCTACATGACGCCGGAACATCAGGGTTACCTCAAAGGAATGCTGGCCGACATGGCCGCTAAAGGTTCAGACCTGGCCATCTCCACCGGTGGCCTCAAGCCAGCCGACCAGAGCTGTAAAGACACCAATCTTCTGGCCGCCTACCCCGTTTTTGCTGCCGCACCCCTGCCCACCTTTTATGTACCGGGTGACGCCGAATGGTTACTCTGCGGCAAAAGCGCCACGGGCAACTTCTCACCCGAAGAACGTTTGAACCTGCTACGTAAAACTTTCTACCAATCGGATCGTAGCCTTGGCCAACCCAGCCTACCGCTCATTCGTCAGCCAGACTATCCGGAGCACATGCGCTGGCAAACCGGTCCCGCGCTATTTATTACACTTTCTTCCCCCAACAACATCAGCGTTGATCGTAAAGATCTTGCCGGTACGGAATCACTAGATAACCGAACCAGTGCCGTTGAAGCCTGGATCAAGGAAGCCTTTAGCGAAGCACGCAAACAGGACATCAGCATGCTCGTAATGGTGATGCCGCACCAGGTTGTATTCGATACACCCGAGGCTGATAGCAAAACACCGCCCGAGAAACAGCTACTGGCCAATCTGATCCGCTCAGAAACTTTCGGATTTCCCGGTCAGGTGCTGATGGTTCACGGTGGCAATGGTGTGCACCGTATCGACCACCCGCTCCTTAACCCGGACAACCAGCTACCGATACAGAACTTCACACGGGTAGAAACCTACGGCGCCTTACAACAGGGCTGGGTGCAGGTAAAAATCGAGCGCAATAAAAAATCCGGTGACGATCCCGTACACCGGACTGAATTTCTGTTCCAGTCCTACCCCTGGCCCCCACTCGATATGAAGGCCGACGAGGAAGAACCGCAAACGTCTAATTAGTGAATGACTACCTGCGGCGCTTCGCCGTCATCATCGTCATCGCCCACGCATTCGTCTTCCAGCTCTTCGGCCGTTGCCGGGCGTACATCGCGCACCGTGCAGGTAAATACCAGCGACATACCAGCCAGCGGATGGTTGCCATCCAGCACCACCTTGCCATCAGCCACATCGGTAACGCGATAGATCACGATATCGTCTTCGTCAGAGCCTTCAGGTGCGCCTTCGAACTGCATGCCCACCTTGGTTTCTTTCGGGAAGCGTGACAGATCTTCAATCTGCACGAGTTCGGAGTCGTAGTCGCCGTAGGCCTCTTCCGGCTGCAGCTTAACCGTTACCGACTCACCGACCTTCTTACCTTCCAGCGTTTCTTCAATGCGGTCAAAGATGTCACCAAAGCCGCCATGCAGATAGCGGATCGGGTTACGACCATCATCAACCACCTGGCCATCCGAATCCGTAACGCTGTAATCCAGCGTCACAACGGTATTACGGTGAACGAGTCCAGTCATTGTTTTTCCTTATCAGATTCGGGTTTGGCAACGTCGGTCTTGGCGGCTGCTTCTGGTGCAGAGGCAGGTGCAGGTGCAGCCTCGGCAGCAACTGCTGCTTTCTTGCGCTGTGGTAGCTGATAGAAAATTTCATCAGGCTTAACCATACCCAGTTCAAACCGGGAGCGCTCTTCAACTGCTTCCAGGCCAGATTTCAGATTACGTGTTTCAGCTTCCAGACCTGCATTACGCAGCTCCAGCTGGCGATTCACCTCACGCTGCTGACGCAGCTGCGAATCGCTTTCCCACACCTTCAACCAACCACCCTTACCCAGCCATAGCGGGTACTGAATCACCACAGCCAGGCCGATCAGAATAGCGGTTGAAGGACGCATAGGGAGTTTGAATTAACGCAGGTTATAAAACGCGTCACGACCAGGGTACGACGCGGTGTCGCCCAGATCTTCTTCAATACGCAGCAGCTGGTTGTACTTGGCGATACGATCCGAACGCGACAGCGAACCCGTCTTGATCTGACCGGCATTCAGGCCCACAGCGATGTCGGCAATGGTCGAATCTTCGGTTTCGCCCGAACGGTGCGAAATCACAGCGGTGTAACCGGCGCGCTTGGCCATCTCGATAGCTGCGAAGGTTTCGCTCAGCGTACCGATCTGGTTAATCTTGATCAGAATCGAGTTGGCGATACCCTTCTGGATACCTTCCTTGAAGATACGGGTGTTGGTCACGAAAATATCGTCGCCAACGATCTGTACCTTGTCGCCCAGGCGATCGGTCAGCAGCTTCCAGCCATCCCAGTCGGCTTCCGACATACCGTCTTCGATCGAAACGATCGGGAACTTATCAACCAGCGTCGCCAGGTAATCAACAAACTGGGCCGATGTCAGTTGCAGGCCTTCGCCCGACAGATGGTACTTACCATCCTTGTAGAACTCGGAAGCGGCACAGTCCAGCGCCAGCAGCACATCTTTACCTGGCACGTAACCGGCAGCCTGAATAGCTTGCATGATCACTTCCAGAGCTTCGGCATGGCTACCCAGGTTTGGTGCAAAACCACCTTCGTCACCCACGGCAGTCGAGTGACCATTCTTGTCCAGCAGCTTCTTCAGTGCGTGGAAAATCTCGGCGCCACAACGCAGCGCTTCGCGGAACGAGTTCACGCCCACTGGCATGATCATGAATTCCTGAATGTTCAGGCTGTTGTTTGCGTGCTCACCACCGTTGATGATGTTCATCATTGGTACAGGCAGCGACATCGGTGCAGCGCCACCGAAGTAACGATACAGCGGCAGACCGGCTTCTTCAGCAGCGGCCTTGGCCACGGCCATCGAAACAGCCAGCATGGCATTGGCACCCAGGCGGGCCTTGTTATCGGTGCCGTCCAGATCAATCAGAGTCTTGTCGATGAACGCCTGTTCCTGAGCATCCAGACCGATCAGCGCTTCACTGATTTCGGTATTCACGTGCTCGACAGCGCGCATCACACCCTTACCCAGGTAACGGCTTGCATCACCATCACGCAGCTCGATCGCTTCACGTGTACCGGTCGAAGCGCCCGACGGCACAGCCGCACGGCCCATCACGCCGGATTCCAGCAGCACATCGGCTTCAACAGTTGGGTTACCGCGCGAATCCAGGATTTCACGGGCGATGATGTCAACAATGGCGCTCATGGTCAGGCCTTTCTTTGTAGGTATTTAAATAGGTAGTGGTTTAGACAGGTCGTCAAAGTACTTCAGGAAAGATCAAACATGCGGGCGCTTTTGACCGCACGGTCCAGCGTCAGCAAGTGTTCAAGCAACTGGGGCATCTGTGCCAGCGGCCAGGCATTCGGGCCGTCGGACATGGCTTTGGCTGGATCCGGATGGGTTTCCATGAACAGGCCATGAAT
>JBJTFJ010000121.1:0-6688 GCA_046093345.1 Fluviibacter sp.
TTAGCCTGATGGTCGCCATTCTGCTCATCAAACACGCTGGCAATCTGCGCCGCCTATTGGCTGGTCAGGAAAGCAAAATAGGTAGCAAGAAAAAGGCTTAGGCGTTTCTTAAACGTCAATCAGCGGCCAGCGTGGCTTAACCGAAAAGCCGCCCGCCGTTTTAGGGGTAGCGCCACCCACCAATCGTAACAAGCCAGCTAGTGCAATCATCGCGCCATTGTCTGTACACAAAGCCAATTCCGGGAAATACACATCGGCCTTGCGCCGTTTACAGGCAGTAACCAGCGTTTCACGCAGATGACGATTGGCGCCTACGCCGCCCGCTACAACAAGGCGAGACAACCCGGTCTGCTTAAGTGCCTGCACAGACTTGGCCACCAGCACATCAATAATAGCCTGTTCAACTGCCGCTGCTAAGGCAGCGCGCATCGCATCGCTCAACGCGCCCGCTGCCGTTTCAGCTTTAACTTTAGTGAGCACTGCCGTTTTTAAACCGGCAAAACTGAATTCCAGATCACCTGAGTGCAACATCGGGCGCGGCAGCTTGATTTCGGCCACCAACGCAGGATCAGCCGTTTCAGCCAGCTTCGACAATGCTGGGCCACCGGGATAGCCCAACCCCAGCAGCTTCGCCGTTTTATCAAAAGCCTCGCCTGCCGCATCATCCAGCGTTTCGCCCAGCAACTCATATTCGCCCACCTTGGTGACGCGCATGAGCTGAGTATGCCCACCAGAAACCAGCAAAGCCACAAACGGGAACTCAGGCGGCATCGATGCCAGCAGCGGCGACAACAGATGCCCTTCCAGATGGTGTACCGGCAATACCGGCTTATCGAGCGCAAAGGCCAGCGCTTCGGCAAACGCACTGCCCACCAGCAAGGCCCCAGCCAAACCCGGCCCGGAGGTATAGGCAATCGCGTCCACATCAGCCAGCGGCATGTTCGCTTCAGCCAGCGCCTGACGCAGCAGTGGCACCACCCGCCGGATATGATCACGGGACGCCAGTTCCGGCACCACACCACCATAGGCGGCATGCATCGCCACCTGCGTATGCAGCGCCTGACCCAGCAAACGGGGTGCGCCACTGCTGGCATCTAGTGTCACCAACGCCACGCCGGTTTCGTCACAGGAGGATTCAACCCCTAAAACGACAGGCGGTTTGCGTGGAGTAGAAACGGGTTGATTCATGGGGCGCTATTGTAACGACTTCAGACTCATTGACAGGAATATTTGGAATTTTCGGGGTTTTGTCGTAGACTAGTCAGTTCTACAGATTTCATCCCCTGATCGGGCACCTGTTTTAGCCGGATCAGCACTCAAAATAATTGGAGTTGATTGAATGCCTAGCGTTCGCGTTAAAGAAAACGAGCCGTTCGAAGTCGCCATGCGCCGCTTCAAGCGCACAGTCGAAAAAACCGGTCTGCTGACCGAACTGCGTGCCCGTGAGTTCTATGAAAAGCCAACAGCTGAGCGTAAGCGCAAGCTGGCAGCTGCTGTAAAGCGTCTGCACAAGCGTCTGCGCAGCCAACAGCTGCCACGCAAGCTCTACTAATTACAGAGCTTTCGCAAGAATCAGGCAAAGCCGCCGGTTACCCCGGCGGCTTTTGCCGTTTTAATACCCTCTCCTGATTGAGCCCATCATGACTACGACCAGCCTCAAAGACCGCATCCAGGACGACATGAAAGCCGCCATGAAGGCGCGCGAAACCGAGCGCCTCAATGCTATCCGCCTACTGATGGCCGCGATTAAGCAGCGCGAAGTCGATGAACGCATCACGCTGGATGACGCCGCTGTGGCTGCAGTGATCGACAAACTCATCAAGCAGCGCCGCGACAGCATCAATCAATACGAACAAGCCGGTCGTGAAGATCTGGCCGCAGCTGAGCGTGCCGAAATCGAAGTGCTCGCTCCGTATCAGCCAGCACAACTGTCGGCAGAAGAAGTCGATGCCGCCGTTAAAGCTGCGATCAGCCAGACGGGTGCCGCAGGCCCTGCCGACATGGGCAAAGTCATGGGTATTCTGAAGCCGCAACTCGCCGGCAAGACCGATCTTGCCGCTGTGTCGCAACGCGTAAAAGCCGCGCTTCAGGGCTAAAGACACCAACCGGGGACTACGATGATTCCGGAATCCTTTATCCAGGAGCTACTTGCCCGTACGGATATCGTCGAAATCATCGACCGCGTGGTCCCGCTTAAAAAGGCCGGCGCCAATTACGCGGCCTGCTGCCCGTTTCACAAAGAGAAGTCCCCTTCATTTACCGTTAGCCCCAGCAAGCAGTTCTATCACTGCTTCGGCTGCGGTGCCCACGGTACGGCTATTGGATTCCTAATGGAACACCAGGGGCTTAGCTTCCCTGATGCCATTGAAGATCTGGCACGCCATTGCGGTTTAACCGTGCCGCAGGAAGACAACGACAAAGCCTTCCGCAAATCGTCTGCCGCCAGCGAAGAAGGCCCTTCACTGCTGGATGTCATGCTCAAGGCACACAAGTTCTACCGGGATGAACTTAAAAAGTCCCCGCGTGCCATCAACTACCTCAAGGGTCGCGGGCTCACCGGTGAAATTGCCGCCCGCTTTGGCATTGGCTACGCACCGGATGGCTGGCAGAACCTGCGGCCTAGCTTTCCCGAATACGACACCCCTGGTTTTCAGTCATTGCTCAAAGCCGGCCTGGTGATTGAAAACGACCAGAAACGTCGCTACGACCGTTTTCGCGATCGGGTCATGTTTCCAATCCTTGACCAGAAGGGCCAAGTGATTGCCTTTGGTGGGCGCATTCTGGATCAGGGCGAACCCAAATACCTGAACTCACCCGAAACACCCCTTTTTGAAAAGGGCCGTGAAGTGTTCGGCTTGCCACAGGCACGCGAAGCTTGTCGGCAGACGGACACCGTTATCGTTGTGGAAGGCTACATGGATGTGGTTGCGCTGGCGCAACACGGCATCGGCAATGCAGTCGCCACACTCGGCACAGCAACCACCACCACGCATGTACGCAAACTATTGCGTATGGTCGACCGTGTGGTCTTCTGTTTTGACGGAGACGCCGCCGGCCGCAAAGCCGCCTGGCGCGCTTTGGAAAACAGCCTCGAAGCCCTGGCCGAACAGAAAGTGCTGGCGTTTGCCTTCCTGCCACCAGAGCATGACCCGGATAGCTACGTACGAGACCTGGGCAAAGAGGCCTTCCAGGCCGCCATCGATAGAGCGACACCGCTTTCCGAATTTCTACTACAGACGCTGACGAGCCATGTTGATCTGACCAGCGCAGAAGGCCGCGCCAAACTGCTAAGCGAAGCCAAGCCCCTGCTCCAGAAAATTCCAACACCCATGCTGCGTTTGCAGATCGTAAAGCAACTGGCAGAAAGAACCGGGCTACAACCGAGCGAGGTAGAGCGCGGCTGCGAACTGTCACGCCAGGCTGCCCCGCAAAGCAGTGTCCCTGCTCGTGCACCCAGGCATGCGCCATCGATTCTGCGGCGCCTATTGCGCGTTCTGGTGCAGGCCCCCGACCTTAGCAGCACCATTAAACCTGCGTTGCTCGCAACATTGCCGGGCAACGATCCTTTGGCAGCCAGTTTGAAACGGCTTTTACCGCACCTCGCTTCTAATCCGCAGCCTTCTGAACTCCTTGAACGGCTCCGCGGCTCTGAAGACGCCCCTTTGTTGGCAGAAATTTTTGCCAGTTTGCTCAGCGAGCCCCTTGAAAAAGAAGCCCTGGGCGCAGAACTGGAAGGCATCGTCGCCCAGATGGAACGCGATCAGCTGGATGCCGAGCTGTCTGGCCTGCAACAGGCAGCGCAGCGCGGCTCACTGAGCGCCCCGGAAAAGGCACGCTATGCAGAGCTCCTGCAAACCCTGCAACAGCTGGGCAGAACAGGGCGCCGACGCTGATCTGGCACGGATCTTGCCTAGAAAATAGGCTAATTTTCGTGTATAATTAAAGGTTTACTGTATTTCTACTTGACTCAAGAGGTTGCGTATTTTGTCGAACTGGAAACTGACTCTTCGCCCTCATGTTCAACCCTCGCGTCGCAAAGATGCTACGGATGCTGCTATGGCCACCAAACCCAAGACTGCTGCAAAGAAAACCGCCAAACCTGTCGCCAAGAGCGCGCCAGTAAAAAAAGTTGCGGTTAAAGCCAGCAAACCTGCGGCCAAGCCTGTGAGCAAATCTGTCGCGAAGGCGCCAGTAAAAAAAGCCCCTACCAAGGTAGCGACGGCCAAAAAGCCGGTCGCCAAACCTGCTGCCAAAACAACTAAACCCGCCGCCAAGCCTGTTGCCAAAAAGGCCCCGGTGAAAGCGGCTGCACCCAAGAAAACTGTGACCAAAGCTACGACAACAAAAACGACCAAGCCGGCCACCAAGAGCAAAGCACCTGTAAAGGCTGCTGCCAAGCCGACACCTAAGAAACCTGTTACTAAAGCACCGGCAAAAGTTGCCGCAAAACCTGTTGTAAAAAAAGCAGCACCTAGCAAGCCTGTTACCAAAGCCGTTGCCAAAGCGCCCGCCGCCAAGGCTCCGGCTAAAGCCCCCGCCAAAGCGGTTGCAAAACCAGCAGTAACCAAAACAGCTACACCTGCTAAAGCTCCAGCCAAAGCACCGCTTAAAGCAGCGCCAACCGCTAAGGCAGAACCAGCCAAGAAAGTCGCAGCAGAAGCCAAGCCCGCTCCTGTAGCAGCACCTGTCGTTGAAGAAGCTGCCACCGGCAAAGGCAAAGGCAAAGCCAAGGGTAAAGACAGCAAGCGCCTGCTAGGCTCAACGGCTGTTCAGCAAATTTCTCCGGAAGAGCGCAAAGCCCGCATCACCGCCCTGATCAAAATGGGTAAAGAGCGTGGCTATCTGACGCACGCCGAAATTAATGACCACCTGCCCGACACCGTGATGGAAGCCGAGCAGGTAGAAGCCATGATCACTACCTTCAATGACATGGGCATTCGTGTATTCGACGAAGCCCCTGCCGCTGAAGACATGCTGATGACCGATGCCGCGGCACCAGTCGCAGATGATGAAGCTGTTGAAGAGCAGGCTGAACAAGCTCTGGCTACAGTTGACGCTGAATTTGGCCGCACAACTGACCCAGTTCGCATGTACATGCGCGAAATGGGTACCGTAGAACTGCTAACGCGTGAAGGCGAAATCGTTATCGCCAAAAAGATCGAAGGCGGTCTGCGCGATATGGTTCAAGCCATTAGCGCCTGCCCGATCGTCGTTACCGAAATCATCGACATGGCCAAAAAAGTCGCCACCGATGAAATGAAGATCGACGAACTGGTCGATGGCCTGGTTGACCTGGAAGCCGAACAGCAAATGGTTGCCGCCGCAGCTGCAGCAGCCGCAGCTGAGGAAGACGAAGAAGAAGACGAAGATGCTGATGAAGATGATAGCGGCGAAGCCAAAGCTGCTGCCACAGCTGCTTCACTCGCTAAACTCAAAGAAGCAGCCCTAGAACGATTCGCAAAAATCGAAGCACTGCACAGCAAGGAACTTAAGGCACTTAAAGCCAAGGGCACTTCAGATCCTAACTATCAGCGCGCCCGCAAACAGATCACCGAAGAACTGTTGAACATCCGCTTTAACTCGCGCACCATTGAAAAATTGTGTGACCGGGTTCGCGCGCTGATGGACCAGATTCGTCGCGCAGAGCGCACCGTGCTTTCGATCTGTGTCGATAAGTGCAACATGCCACGCGACCACTTTATCAAGACCTTCCCTGCCAACATCGTCAATCTGAAATGGATTGAAAAGGAAGTTGCTAATGCCCCGAAAAATATTCAGGGCATTCTTGAGCGCAACATCCCTGCCGTCCACGAATGGCAAAAGAAGTTGATTGCCATGGAAGAGAACCTGGGCATCACGCTGGCCGAAGTGCGCGAAATCAACAAGCAAATGACCAAAGGCGAGCGTCACGCACGTGCCGCCAAGAAGGAAATGACCGAAGCCAACCTGCGCCTCGTTATCTCCATCGCCAAGAAGTACACCAACCGCGGCCTGCAGTTCCTGGATCTCATCCAGGAAGGCAACATCGGTCTGATGAAGGCCGTAGACAAGTTCGAATACCGCCGTGGTTACAAGTTCTCGACCTACGCCACCTGGTGGATTCGTCAGGCCATTACGCGTTCTATCGCTGACCAGGCCCGCACGATCCGTATCCCGGTGCACATGATCGAAACCATCAACAAGATGAATCGTATCTCGCGTCAGATCCTGCAGGAAACCGGATTCGAACCGGATCCAGCGACCTTGGCCATCAAGATGGAAATGCCGGAAGACAAAATCCGCAAGATCCTCAAGATTGCCAAGGAACCGATCTCGATGGAAACACCGATCGGTGACGACGATGATTCGCATCTGGGCGATTTCATCGAAGATACGGCTACCCTGTCGCCGCTGGAGGCGGCAATGAACGCCAGCCTGCACGAAGTTACCAAGGATATCCTCGACAGCCTCACCCAGAGGGAAGCCAAGGTACTGCGTATGCGCTTCGGCATCGAAATGAATACGGACCACCCGCTGGAAGAAGTTGGCAAGCAGTTCGACGTCACCCGCGAACGTATCCGCCAGATCGAAGCCAAGGCACTTCGCAAGCTGCGACACCCGAGCCGCTCTGAACAACTTCGAAGCTTCCTGATCGAGGACTGAGAGCTCCCGCACCTGGGTGAGAGAAGTTTTTAGCTAAAATCTAAAG
>JBJTFJ010000122.1:0-8688 GCA_046093345.1 Fluviibacter sp.
TCGTGATGGCACTCGAAGAGGAATTCGAATGCGAAATTCCGGATGAAGATGCCGAGAAGATCACCACGGTTCAGCAAGCGATCGACTACGTCAAGTCGCACCAGAAGTAATTTCGCTTGTTGCGTCATTGCGGCCGACGCGGTTTGTGTCGGCCGTATTTATATTAGCCCGGGGTTAATAGACTTGGGCAAGTGAAGGAGTTGGCATGCGTCGTCGCGTCGTCGTCACAGGTTTGGGCGTTATCAGCCCTGTAGGTAACACCGTTACAGAAGCATGGGATAGCCTGCTTGCTGGCCGTAGTGGTATTACGGCAGTGACCCGTTTTGACGTTAGCACCTTTCCTACACGCATTGCTGGTGAGGTCAAAGGCTTTAATGTGGCAGATTATCTGCCCGCCAAAGACGCTCGTCGCATGGATACCTTTATTCATTACGGCATGGCGGCAGGTATTCAAGCCGTTCGCGATGCTGGCCTGGGTGAAAACCCTGCAGATGCCGAACGTATCGGTGTCTGTATCGGTTCAGGTATTGGTGGCTTACCACTGATCGAAGATACCAAGGCAACTTACGATGCCGCTGGTGTTCGTAAAATTTCGCCATTCTTTGTACCGGGTTCGATCATTAATATGATCTCTGGCAACCTGTCGATCATGTACGGTTTCAAGGGTCCGAATATTGCCCCGGTGACTGCATGTACCACAGGCCTGCACGCTATTGGTCTGGCCAGCCGGATGATTGAATACGGTGATGCTGATGTGATGGTTGCCGGTGGTGCAGAATCAACGATTTCTCCGTTGGGTCTCGGTGGCTTCTGTGCTGCCCGTGCGCTATCTGAGCGTAACGATGATCCGGCAACCGCGAGTCGCCCATGGGATAAAGACCGGGATGGCTTTGTGCTGGGTGAGGGTGCTGGCGTTATGGTGCTCGAAGAGTACGAACACGCTAAAGCCCGTGGCGCCAAGATTTATGCAGAGTTGAGTGGTTTTGGTATGAGCGGTGATGCCTATCACATGACGGCACCTGATACCGATGGCCCTAAGCGCAGCATGCAAGCGGCGCTTAAGAATGCCGGTGTTAATACCGATAACGTCCAGTACCTCAATGCGCATGGCACGTCGACCCCGCTGGGCGACAAGAACGAAACTGAAGCCATCAAGTTGTTGTTCGGTGCTGATGCCAAGAAACTGGTGGTTAACTCTACCAAGTCGATGACCGGTCACCTTCTGGGTGGCGCAGGTGGCCTGGAATCAGTCTTTACCGTTCTGGCGCTCCATCATCAGATTTCGCCTCCGACCATCAACATTTTCAATCAGGATCCGGAGTGTGATCTGGATTACTGTGCCAATACGGCACGTGAAATGAAGATCGATGTCGCCCTGAAGAATAACTTCGGCTTCGGCGGCACAAATGGCTCATTGGTCTTCAAACGCTTCTGAAGTCCATAATGCGCC
The DNA here is from genome assembly GCA_046093345.1 of Fluviibacter sp. Classification (GTDB taxonomy): domain Bacteria; phylum Pseudomonadota; class Gammaproteobacteria; order Burkholderiales; family Rhodocyclaceae; genus Fluviibacter. Next base: position 1,451 of record JBJTFJ010000122.1, read on the forward strand.
GGCTTGAAATCCGGCCTGTTGCTTCGCGCCGCCTTCGGGCGGCGTTGCTTTTGGTATTACTGCTTTCTGTATTGAGCCTCAGCCAGAGCTGCCTTTCCGGCTGGTCCTTAGCGGTTGTCGGATTCTCGCTAATAGCTGTTTTTATGCAAGCGTGGCGTGCAGCATCACGCAGACCACCCGTGGTGTTATTAACGTTCAAACCACTCAAGGCGCTGATCACAGATCTTAATGGGGTTGAGACGTCCATCCGCTGTTCGCGGTTGAGCGTGTATCCCTGGCTGATCGTTCTACATGCCGAGATTCCGCAGCAAGGCCATCGAGTGATTGTTTGGTTGCCGGATAGTTTGCCAGACGGTTCTTCTGATCAATGGCGACAGTTGCTGGTATGGGCCAAGCGTATGCGCCGCCAGATTGCGATGCAATAACAGCGTATTAATTGCGTCTACGCAGTACGGTATTTTTAACCCGTTTCGATGTGTCCGGATAATCACGGGAATAGTGCAAACCACGACTTTCTTTACGACGCAGCGCTGAGCGCACAATTAAGTCGGCTGTTTGTACGAGATTACGCAATTCAAGCAGATCGTGGCTAATCCGGAAGTTGGCATAGAACTCGTCAATCTCTCGAGTCAGCAAACGGATACGATGCTGTGCGCGAAGCAAGCGCTTGGTTGTTCGGACAATGCCTACGTAGTCCCACATGAAGCGGCGTAGTTCATCCCAGTTGTGAGAGATGACGATTTCTTCATCAGCATCCGTAACACGGCTTTCGTCCCAATGCGGTAAGGCCTCTGGCGCAGGCAAAGGGTTGGTGATAATTGCACTGGTCGCAGCACGTGAATAGACCAGACACTCCAATAATGAATTCGATGCCAGACGATTGGCACCATGCAAGCCGCTACAAGTCACTTCACCTGCGGCGTAGAGTCCGGGCAAATCAGTGCGGCCATGTTGATCAATTACGACCCCACCACAGGTATAGTGGGCAGCAGGTACAACGGGGATCGGCTCTTTAGTGATATCAATACCCAGTTGTAGACAACGCTCATAGATGGTCGGGAAGTGGGAACGTATAAATTCCGCCGGCTGGTGAGAAATGTCCAGATACACGCAATCCAGGCCATGGCGTTTCATTTCTGCATCTATGGCGCGGGCGACAATATCGCGAGGGGCTAATTCGGCCCGCGGATCGTAATCATCCATAAAGCGTGTGCCGTCCGGCCGCTTCAGTAGTCCACCTTCACCACGGACTGCTTCACTGATCAGAAATGATTTTTCCTGTGGGTGGTACAGACAGGTCGGGTGAAACTGGATGAACTCCATGTTCGCAATGCGGCAACCCGCTCGCCAGGCCATGGCAATGCCATCACCGGTAGATGTATCGGGGTTCGTTGTATAGAGATAGACCTTACCAGCACCACCAGTTGCTAGCAGCGTCTGGCCGGCAGCAATGGTTTTGACTTTGCCGGACTGACTATCCAGCACGTAAGCGCCCAGACAACGATCTTTTTGCCCAAAGGACTGCTGACCAGCTTTACTGGCTGTGATCAGATCCACCACGATATGGTGTTCCATAACGCAGATATTGGAATGATTGCGTACCTGCGGCGTAAGCGTGTCCTGAACCGCGGCACCGGTGGCATCGTCTACATGAATAACACGACGATGGCTATGACCACCTTCACGCGTCAGATGATAACGACCATCTTCCCGCGTAAAGGGCACGCCGCGATCAATCAACCACTGAATCGCATCGGCCGCGTGCTCGATGGCAAATCGGGTTGCGGCCGGGTCATTAAGGTAGGCGCCAGCGGTGAGGGTATCCGCAATATGGTTTTCAACCGAGTCTGTGCTATCCAGCACAGCAGCAATGCCGCCTTGCGCCCATCCCGATGCAGAGTCTATAAGGCGCCGTTTGCTAACTAGACCGACTTTTAAACCGGCATCGGCAAGGCACAATGCAGCGCTTTGGCCGGCAAGGCCGCTACCGATGATGAGCACATCAAATCGGTTCGAGCAGGATGAGGAAGTCTGGTTCAACTTAGTAGGGGCAGCGGCACGGCCAATATGGCGAAAAGGGCGATCACAACATAAACTAACGGGCATTCTACAAGGTTAGAACGGAAACAGACATTAAACAGACAACAGATTCGTTGCCGGAAAGCGTTATTGCCATTAAAGGCAAAGAAGCGGCAACTGAAGCAACGCTATTGGCAGCTGCCAAGGCTGGTGATCGGGCGGCATTCGAATGCCTCGTCGTTGCGTGTCAATCGCGAATTCTGCGCTGGCTGACCCGGCTGACACAGGACCGTGCTGTAGCCGAAGAGCTTTTGCAGGAATCTCTATTCAAAGCCTTTGTATCCCTCGGTAGCTTCCGAGGGGAGGCAGCTTTTGCGACCTGGCTTGCGCGTATTGCCCACAATACTTTTCTGGCATGGAATAAAACGAACCGTCGAAGACCAGATCAGGAGCCTTTGGCTGACGAGGTGGGTGCTACAGATGCGGGTCTGCTGGACTGGCCAAGTTTCAGTGAAAGCCCGGAAACGCTGCTTTGGCAACATGAATTATCGGATGCCTTGGCTAAGGCTATGGCCGAACTGCCCGAAACACTTAGCCAGGCACTCACATTGCGTGAGCAGGACGGCTTGAGTTATGAAGAAATTGCCCAAATTCAAGGAGTACCCATGGGTACCGTGCGCTCAAGGATCCATAGAGCCCGGGAAGCTTTGTCGTTGACCCTTAAAGAATTAATGGAACCGGCATGACACATCAAATGACTGAAATATTTACCGATGATCTGTTGGAACAGGAAACCCGGATGTCTTCGTTAATAGATGGTGAAAGCTCGTTACCGCCCGATAGCTTGCTTATTAACCAGACTGAAATCCAGCAGTATTACCACTATCAGTTAATACGTCAGACCATGCGGGGAGTCGTGATGACTTCTGGTGCCCACGAAACGGGTACCTGGAGTAAGACTCGTTTTACCCAGTTCTGGGCGCATTTTGATGCCCGGACGGAAGGTAAAAAATCCTGAATTAGCGTAGGATTCGCACTTATGGCAGAACGTGAAGCCCAAGTTATTGAAGTTATCCCTTCAACCAGGCCCGAAGTGCCCGGTTTGGCTCGTCTTCAGTTCGATGTTTCGGGTGGTTGTGGTCGATGTCACGAAACGGGTGGCTGTGGAGGGGTCAGCATTGCACAACCGCTTTGCAGCACTCCCAAGACGCTTCTGGTAGTAAACGACGTGGGCGTGCAGCTTGGTGACAAAGTGTTGGTAACCATCCCTGATGCATTGCTATCGCAAGGTATTACCCGTGCATATCTCATCCCTTTGATTCTGCTCTTTGTCGGTAGTGCCTTGGGGGCATTACTTTTGCCTGACTTAACTCCGGTGCGCTGGCAATTATCATCCGATATTGGCGCTATGGCGGGTGCAGGTCTGGGCTTGATCGCTGCCTGGTGGCAACTGCAGCGAAATCAGCAGACCCGTGCCATGGTCGCGCCACGTATTCTCTGCCGCTTAAACTGATTAAATTATCCAGATGACGATAGACATGAGTTATTCGTACAAACGCTTCCTGCAGGTTTGCTTGCTTTGCATTTCATTAACTTTAAGTACCTTTGTTCAGGCGCAAAGTCGCGGGTTGCCCGATTTTGTTGATCTGGCTGAAAAGCAATCGCCATCTGTCGTGAATATCAGTACGGTACAAAACAATCGGGGCAGGGCGACGAGTAACGGTATGCCGATGGACCCTACCGATCCTGCCTACGAAATTTTCCGCCGTTTCTTTCCACAGGCACCGGGCAATGGGCAGCCTCAGCAGGAAAACCGGTCGTTGGGTTCTGGTTTCATCATTACCCCCGATGGCTATGTCATGACCAACGCGCATGTCATTGATGGTGCAGATGAAGTTACGGTAAAACTGCTGGATAAGCGAGAGTTCCGCGCCAAGGTGATCGGTGCCGATAAGCGTACCGATGTCGCTTTGCTAAAAATCGATGCTAATGGACTGCCCGCCGTCAAACTGGGAGACTCTGCTAGCCTGAAACCGGGTGAATGGGTTGTTGCAATTGGCAGCCCCTTCGGCTTCGAACATTCTGTTACTGCAGGTATTGTTAGTGCCAAGGGGCGTGCGTTGCCTCAGGAAAACTATGTTCCGTTTATCCAGACTGATGTTGCGATCAATCCAGGTAATTCGGGTGGCCCGTTATTCAACCTGCGTGGAGAAGTTGTAGGCATTAACTCGCAGATCTTTAGCCGATCGGGTGGTTTCATGGGGATTTCTTTTGCGATTCCTATCGACCTGGCAATGGATATTCAACAACAGTTGCGTACCAAGGGCCGTGCTAGTCATGGTCGGATGGGTGTATCTATTCAGGAAGTTACCCGTGAGGTTGCTGAGGCATTTGGTTTGCCCAAGTCCGGCGGTGCACTGGTAAATAGTGTCGAGCCAAATGGCCCGGCTGCCCGTGCCGGTATCGAGCCCGGTGATGTCATCATCAAGTTCGACGGTAAACCTGTTACCGTATCGAGCGACTTACCACGCATGGTTGGCGCCTTGAAACCAGGCACGAAATCGCAGGTAGAGCTCTGGCGCAAGGGGCAGGTGCGCTCGGTCAGCGTGACTATCGGCGAATTTCAGGAGGATCGGGTGGCTTCAAACAAACCACCAGGACGTGGTGTTGGCGAAGCAACCAATAGCCGTTTAGGCATTGCGGTATCTGACCTCACTGCCGAACAAAAGCAGCAGATGCGACTTAATGCAGGCATTCTGGTCGTAGACATACGACCAGGTAGCCGGGTTGATCTGCGGCCGGGTGACATTATTCTGGCCGTTACGGCTAAAGGTGACACGCAGGACGTACGCTCTGTGCAGCAATTTAATCAGATCATTGGTCAAATGGATGCCAAAGCGCCTGCAACATTGCTGATTCGTCGTTCCAATGTGCAAATTTTTGTACCGCTCGTTCTTGGACAGGCTAGTCAACCAGGATTGCGTTGAAAGCTCACCATATATAAAAATGCTCATGGACAATAAATTTTTAGGTCTAGAACTTTTGGAAACCGGAATGCTTCCGGTGCTTATGTTCTTAGCAATTTTATTCGTAGTTAAATTTGGCTGGTTTTTCGGAAATAAAGCACACCATGATAGTGATGGTAAAAGAACCAAATCAGATGACACGCTGATTGGCGCTGTTCTTGGATTGATGGGGCTAATTATCGCGTTTACATTTTCTGGTGCAGCTGGCCGGTTGGATCAGCGAGAGCGGTTAATCGTTAACGAAGCAAATACAATTAGTACGGCATATAGCTCTATTAGCTATTTAGATTCGTCTGATCGTCCAGAAGTGGTGGGTCTCTTTAAGAAATATTTGGATGAGCGTATCAACCTCTATACCAATGTTTTGGAGGAAGACTTTGTAAACAAACAAAACAAGGCAGAATCACTACTTAACGAAATAAGGGATACAGCATTATCTAAATTATCTAACGTGAAGCCTGCAGATCGAGCGCTAGCAAATGATCTAATTCGTCAGATTAGTGCGATTTCTAGTGCTTATGATGCACAACGGCAAGCAATGTTCTTCCATCCGCCAAAGATTATTTGGATTAGTTTGTTTCTGCTGGTGATTGCCAGTTCGTTTTTGGCTGGATATAAAATGGGCATAGAACAACGTAAAGAACGTTTTTTGCTTTTTGTTTTTGCACTGCTAATGGCTTCGGCAGTCTATCTGATTCTTAGTCTGGAGTTTCCATTGCTCACTCATGTGAACATGTCGCAATATGATCAAGAGTTTGTGCGCTTGCGTAATGCCATCCCAGAATCGCAAAGTACGTCGATCCTAGGAGTTGCTTCTGATGTTGTTGGCAATTAGCTGAGTATTTCAGGACAAATAAATTATTGTTCAGCTATTCAAACATCAAATTTTCGAGGAATACGAGATAGCTTTTGGTGTCATGTTTGAGTTTATGCGTGATTCATGAAGCCACCGATCCGGTAGAATGTTGGGTTGATCAGGCGCTTTTGAAGCGCTTTTACTGCACTTATTGCCAGCTTATTGCTGGAAAAATGGAATTCCGTGAAGCACATACGTAACTTTTCGATTATTGCCCACATTGACCATGGCAAATCCACCCTGGCTGATCGTCTGATTCAGCGTTGTGGCGGCTTGTCAGACCGTGAAATGGAAGCCCAGGTTCTGGACTCGATGGATATCGAAAAAGAACGTGGCATTACCATTAAAGCGCAAACAGCAGCACTCGATTACAAAGCCAAAGACGGTCAGGTTTATCGGTTAAATCTGATTGATACCCCGGGGCACGTCGACTTTTCCTATGAAGTGTCTCGTTCGCTTTCTGCATGCGAGGGTGCGTTACTGGTCGTTGATGCGTCGCAGGGTGTTGAAGCCCAAACAGTAGCAAACTGCTACACCGCCCTGGATCTGGGTGTGGAAGTTGTTCCTGTGCTGAACAAGATTGATCTGCCTTCAGCTAGCCCTGATACGGCACGTGCCGAAATCGAAGACGTGATTGGCATCGACGCTACCGAAGCCGTGGAAGCCAGTGCCAAAACCGGTATCGGCATTGACGATATTCTTGAGCAGATCGTTCAGAAGGTGCCCGAGCCTAAAGGCGACATCGATGCACCACTGAAAGCCCTGATCGTTGACTCATGGTTTGATAACTATGTCGGCGTGGTCATGCTGGTGCGCGTTATTGATGGTGTGCTCAAACCTAAAGACCGCATGAAGTTGATGTCGACCGGCTCGACACACCTGTGCGAACAGGTCGGTATCTTTACCCCCAAATCCAAGCAGCAGCCCCAACTATCCGCGGGTGAAGTGGGCTTTATCATTTCCAATATCAAGGAACTGAAAGCTGCCCGCGTGGGTGACACGATTACGCTGGCAGATCGTCCGGCCGAACAGGCACTCGAAGGTTTTAAGGAAATCAAACCGCAGGTGTTTGCCGGTTTATACCCGGTAGAACCGAATGAATACGAGCAGCTGCGTGATTCACTTGAAAAACTACAGCTGAACGATGCCGCCCTGCAGTTTGAACCCGAAGTCTCACAAGCGCTGGGCTTTGGTTTCCGTTGTGGCTTCCTTGGCTTATTGCACATGGAAATTGTGCAGGAGCGCCTGGAACGTGAATTCGATATGGATCTCATTACGACGGCACCGACCGTGGTTTATGAGGTGCGTCTGCGTAATGGCGAAGAGATCGTCGTTGA
>JBJTFJ010000123.1:0-9913 GCA_046093345.1 Fluviibacter sp.
AGCCCATTACGCAACACGTGACGGAATAGTACAGCGGTATCAGAAAGCCCCTTGGCACGTGCGGTACGCACATAGTCTTTGCCGATCTCTTCGAGAAATAGCGTGCGATACCAGCGCGTTGAGCCGCCGATGCCGGCAACCACTGCCACAGCAACCGGCAAGATCAGAAAATGCCAGGCAACCAGTGGATTACTGGCATAGCCAGAGATGGGAACTAACTGCAGAACGCGCGCAAAGAGAAACTGCCCGCCAATGATGAAAAACAACGAAGATATCGACATCAGTCCAACGCAGAGCACTACGCCCGTTCGATCCAGCCAGGTGCCTCGGAAAAGCACCAGAAACAATGCCAAACTGATCGTCAGGCCTAGTCCAATAACAAATGTCGGTACAGCAATGGCAAGCGATGGCCCCATCCGCTCGCGGATTTCGCGGCCGATCTCTCGCCCATCTTCACTGCGCCCGAATTCACCGGCAAAAAGCGTGAGTGATTTCGTGTAGAAAACTGTATCAGTAACCTGACCCAAGCCGGAAGCCGCCTCGTTCACAAACAGCGGTTTGTCGTAGCCCCGCTCGGCTTTCCATTGCTGTATGGCTTCTGGCGTGACTCGTTTTACCCCCAGCTGCATGCGAGCCATATCATCCGGGCTGTTGACCATGAAGAACAACGCAAAGGTAATGAGGTTTACGCCGATCAGAATCGGGATAGCGTAAAACAGGCGGCGCAGAACATAGGCAAACATCAGCGCTTCCTCACTGCTTTGCCAAAGGCATCAAGCCCGGAACGGGCGCGGTAGGCTTTCATAGCTGGCCAAAGCAAAAGAACCAGACCACCGAGAATAATCACAAAAGGCCAGAGCAATGGGTGGTTCCACTCCTCGCGTAATTGTGCGCGAGTTGCCGCATCGATACGTTGATACTTCACCGTATTGTTGGCGACATTATTCGGTTTCAGGTTATGCAGCCAACCCTGTTTCAACACATAAGACTTGGGGTAAAACCAATAGACCCACGGGGCATCTTCACGCACCAGCTTCAGCATCGCATTTATGACAGTCTGACGCTCCGGACCGTTCGGTAGATTTTTCATCTGACGGAAAAGTCGATCGAACTCCGGATTATTATAATTGGCTGAATTCTCGCCCCCATGGGCTACCTTTCCTTCTGGCCCATAAAGCAGAAAGAAGAAGTTTTCCGGATCGGGGTAGTCGGCATTCCAGCCCATGAAGAAAAGCTGCGCGCTGCCCTTACGTAACTTTTCCTGAAACCGGTTGAAGTCCGTGCTGCGCACCACCAGCTGGACACCGATCTGGTTCAACTGGCGTGACATCCAATCCATCGTCGATTTATCGCCCATGCCCCCCGAGGTGGTATCCAGATTCAAGACCAGCGGTTGCCCCGTAAGCGCATCCCGTCCGTCTGGCCAGCCTGCCTTAGCCAACAAGGCACGGGCTTCATCCAGACTACGCCGATGCGCTGCGCCGTCTTTCCATGTATACACCACAGGATTGATACCTGCTTCTCCGGACTGGTAGCCAAAGATACCCGGAGGTATCGGCCCCATGGCAGCCTGCCCGCGACCATTCAAAAAGATAGAGATAAACTCTTCCTGATCCAGCGCAATCGACAACGCTTGTCTCAACAGTTTTGCGCGTTGCTGCTCGGCGGGTGATTTACCGCCTACTACCGAATCTGCCAGGTTAAAGCCCAGATAGTAGATCGAGGTGCGTACCGAAGTTTGCAGTTGGATGCCTTGTGCAGCCATCGAGGGCGACACATTGGCATCGCCGTTGATATTGATCCGTACCGCCTGATCAAAGCTATCTGAAGAAATTCCCGAGAGATCGTAGTACCCCTGAAGGAACTTATTCCAGTAAGGAAGACTTTCTTTCTCCCGACTGAACACCACGCCATCAAGCAAAGGCAATCGGGCATCACAATCTTTTAGTAAACCAGCAGCCACATCGGCCGGCTCACCCTTGCACGGGTAACGCTCTTCATGAAAATTCGGATTACGATCGAGCACAATCCGTGCATTCGGATTGTTGTGAACCATCATGTAGGGCCCCGTGCCAACCGGCCAGTTGTCGATACTGACATTGCCCTTGCGCAATGCGGGCTGCCCATAAAACTGATCCACTTCTCGCGGCACAGGCGCAAAAAAATTCATCGCCAACCAGTAAATAAACTGGGGATATTTCCCGGATAGCGTAATTTCCAGCGTCTGATCATCCAGCGCCACGGCGCCGGGCAATTCAAGGGTATCGAGATCGATCCAGGTACCCGGTTGTGCCTGTGCAGCCTGCTTGATATTTCCGGACAGCGCTTTAAGGCCAAGAATATGCTCAGCCATTGTGCCAAAAATCGGGGAATGTACCGCAGGGTTCGCGAGGCGTTTAATCTGATAAACGTAATCCTGCGCCTTCAGGGTTTGTGTACCCCGATATGGCAAAGCCATGGGGCCGCTGGCCGATTGCAACAGGCGCACCTGTGCAGCATCGAGCGCCATATAACGGGAGACGCCCGAGGCATCACGACTAAAAGCCGGATGCGGTTGATACTGAATACCCGGCTTCAACTTAAGCCGGTAAACCGTGCGGTCAACAAGATCAGCATTTGCTGATTCAGGAAGGCTTTTGCCTGATTTATCGAAGTAGCCAACCCGCGGCATTTCTGCCAAGGTTGTTGGCATTAGGGTATATGGGCGCTGCAAATACTGATATTGCAGGGGCGGCTCATAAATCTGGGCAATAAAAGCAATTTCGTTATCGGTATACGAAACGGCTGGATCCAGATGTTTCGGGCGCTCCGCAAACGCACTATATAGGCGGTTAGCCCCACGATCTGACACGGGATACGGGTCATTCCATTCGCTGCCGCAGGCTGTCAACAGCAGTGCTGCGCCCAAAAACAGGCAAAAACGTCTGCAACACATAGAAAATGACAAAAAAACCATGTGTAGAAGTCTAACTGATCTCGCCCTGCTTCGAAGTATAATTAGGGTCTTATTCTTTATCCTATCTTGCCGCTAGGCGGCGCAAGAGGAGTCAACATGGGTTTTCTCGCTGGCAAACGCATTCTGATCACCGGTCTGCTATCTAAACATTCAATTGCTTATGGCATCGCCAAGGCCTGTCATCGTGAAGGTGCCACACTGGCATTCACCTTCCAGAACGAACGTTTCATTGATCGCGTATCAAAGTTCGCTGATGAATTTGGCAGCAAGCTGGTATTTCCATGTGATGTCAGCAACGATCTTGAAATCGAAAACCTCTTTACCGAACTCGGCAAACACTGGGAAGGCCTTGATGGTCTGGTTCACTCGATTGCCTATGCCCCGGCTGAAGCTCTGGGCGGTGATTTTCTAGACGGTATCAATCGTGAAGCCTTCAAAATTGCACACGATGTGTCTTCCTACAGCTTCCCGGCACTGGCCAAAGCTGCCCGCCCATTGCTGCTGAAAGGCAACAATCCGGCACTGGTCGCCCTCACCTATCTGGGCGCAGAACGCGTCATGCCAAATTACAACCTGATGGGTCTGGCGAAAGCCAGCCTGGAGGCGGCAACCCGATACATGGCCTATCACATGGGCCCCCAAAACATTCGCGTCAACGCCATTTCTGCCGGCCCGATCAAAACGCTGGCCGCCTCCGGCATTGGCGATTTCGGCAAACTCCTGTCGCACAATGCCCGCGTCGCACCGCTGCGTCGTAACGTGACCATTGAAGAAGTCGGCAACGTTGCCGCATTTATGCTGTCAGACCTGGCTAGTGGTATGACGGGCGAGATCACCTACGTCGACTCGGGCTTTAACATTACCGCTCTGGGTACCGAAGAAGTTTAATTCTCAGGACTCAGTAACAAAAATGCCAGGGTAAACCCTGGCATTTTTTGTGTCTGGCAATAAGAGCTACTGCTTGTCTGCTTCAGGACGTTTGGCAATCTTGACCGGATGACGATCCCGCAAGGCCACCATCAAACTCACTACATCGGCCTGTTGCACAAAGCGCTGATAGGCCATAGCAATCTGGGCACGCTTTTCGTCGTTCAAAGCTGCGCCATCCTTAATCGCACTGACTTTGTATAAGGCATAGCCTTCGCCACCGGCCTGGCCACCCACATAGGCTGGCAACGTGGTCGCATCTACACCGCCAACGAGCTGTACCGCGTCACCTGGTAGCCCGTTAGGCTGCAGACGACTCACCGTCTTGGTTGCTGACCACTTCAAATCGGTAGGCGATTTACCAGATTTAAGGTCAGCCAGCTTTGCTTCTCCTTCCGCTGTAGCCTTTTCAACGGCAGCCTTTCGCGTGAGGTAGGTTTTGATATCCGATGAAACAGATTCAAAGGGGCGCAAACCAACAGGTTCATATGTTGTTACACGCACAGAAATAAGCACATTGGGTGCTACTTCAATGGCCGCGCTATTGCGTTTGTCTTTCAAACTGGCCGGATTGAAGATTGTTTGCAGCACCTTAGGATTGGCCAACAATCCCTGAGCGCCCTGCCCGTTAGCACTGATCCAGCCACTCTCCTCTACCTTCAGATTGAGTGCTTTGGCAACATCTTTATAGCTATCGGACTGCTCGTAAACCATATTGCCGAAGTTTTCGGATTCCTTGGCCACGACCTTCGGATCACTCAGCACCACATAAGACACCTTAACGCGCTCCGGTGTCTGGAACTGTTTCGGGTTCGACTCATAGAATTGGCGGACAGCTTCATCGGTCACACTAACCGACTTGAGGTAGTCACTCGCAGAGACCATCGCCACCGATACATCCCGTTCCTGCGTTTCGGCCGTAATAATCTGATTGAGCTGTGTCTTTGAAATCTGGGTCGTTGCAGCAACCCCATTAACCAGCATCTGCTGGGTCAGATCTCGACGCAGGTTTTGTTCAAAGCTTGTCGGATTCATACCCTGAGCACGCAAAACCTGTTCGTATTTGGTTGGCGAAAATTTGCCGTTTTCCTGAAAGGCCGGAATCTGTGCGATCAGTTCACGCAAGATCACATCATTCGCCACCAGGCCCAAACGCTCAGACTCCACCAGCAGCAAGCGTTGCTCGATCAACTCATTTAAAACGCTCTGACGGAACTGGGGAGACTCGAATAATTTGGCATCAACGGTTCCACCCTGACGACTACGAATCTGATCAGCACGCTCACGCATTGCCACATCCAGCTGTTGCATGGTGATTTTGCTGCTACCTACACGCGCCACTTCATCTGTCGAGGCAGCATCTTTGAAGTAGGAATCTATACCCCAGAAGGCAAACGGCAGGGTAATCAGTGCCAGCAGTATCTGAACAAATTTGCGGTGTTTATTAACGAGATCAAACATGAAGCGGCCTAAGGTTAGGATTGAGTGCGGATTTTACGATGAGACATCAGCGGACGTATCAGACTAATGCCAAGAACAATCATCAGAACAGGATCAAAAAGATAGTCCCAGAGATTATCTGAACCAATGCCATGCAGGGCAAATATGGCGAGATCCAGACCTAACAGCAACGTCAGACAAGGTGCAGACCGGCTGCGCCACACAACCCAGGCCGATAAACCAGCCAGAAGTGCCCAGGGCTGATAACCATAGGCATAAGGGTCAAATGGTCCCGAACCCAAAGCAAGCACATAAAAGATCACCATGCTCAGCCAGAGGATCAGACGCCGTTTTAGTGGCAGCTCTTCGCGCGCCCAGAAATGAAACCCATCTGGAAAGCCAAACCAAACAAAGAACATGATCCACGTTGTCGGGCTCAGATCATTAATAAATCCGTAGACATAACGCCACAGAATAAGATCACCCCAGGGAATGAACACGACTGCAGATAGCGCCAGGACGATGAGCCGGTTGCGCACATAAGGCAAGCGGATCGCGCTGAGTAGTAAGTTATCGGGCGTTTTCACTGCGGCACCACCGGCACGTTTGGATTACCCGGGTTGTTTAACCAGGCCTGCGTAAATTGGGCATGCCTGATACCTCTTCTTAACCAGGTATAAACCAGATGAATGGCGCCCGTTCTGTCCTGGATCAGTGCAGGATAGGAAAACTCATCACGATCGTTAGGGCTCTGCTCGATAACTCGTACCAGAGTCCAGGTGCTTCCCTGGTCGCTAGAGCGCAATAGCGATAATTGATTCCGGTTGCCGCCAATAGGATTGCACGCCATTAAAAGACTGCCGTCGCGCAAACCGATCATGGCCACAGCGGAGTTTGGATTAGGAATTGCACGCGCAGACCCTGCCTGCCAGGTTTGACCCGCATCGTGTGTCTCACTCCACTGAACCTGGTTATCCCCGGGACCTGAATCACGTAAAGCTGCAACTGCCTGCTGACTATTTAGCGCTACAACGGCTGGTTGCAGGGTGGCACGCGGCATCGGCATCCGGTTTTTTGCCAGTACACGCCCTTCGGGATCAAGACGCAACCACTCACCATGCTTACTCACAAATTCGTGATAAACCGGCAAGCCCAGGCTTCCATCGCTTAACCAGACGCCCGGGTTACGCACCAGCGTACTCAGATTAAAAAACGGACTGGTCACAATCCTCTGGGCTGGTTGCCAATACTTTCCACCATCCGTGGAAGTACTACGGTTAATTGCGCTCCCGGCCCAACCGCCATAGGAAACGCTCACAAAAAACAGATGTAGGCGCCCGGGTTCTGTAACAAACAGAGGATTTCCAAGTTTCCGGATATTGCGACCCAATTCGTCCGCAGCCTGCTGGCGGGTCATAATTTCGCGAGCAGGAAGCCAAGAGGCGTTGGCATACCAATCGGACTGATACAGCGACACATCAGCCGCACCTTCCCGGCTACCGCCAAACCAGGCCGCAAGGAGATGCACCGGTTCGTTATCTTGCTCAACTTTAAGATCCGGCAAACGGGTTCCCGGCAACACTTCAGCTAGGGTTGCCGCATGAGCAGATGGGGTTGGGCGCGGCAGGTCAGACCAGCTAAAACGTGCTGGCAAAGCAGCCGCACGGCCCGCGGCCACAGCAGCTGCCGCTTTATCGGGTTCTGCAAACTGTGGGCGCTCAGGCAATGTTGCAGTCAGAATGGCCGCCAAAAGACCTACGGCAAAGACAATCGTCGGAAACCAGCGATTAAGCATGGAATCCCCTGTTTCGTAGGATTAGACGGGCGATCATAGGGGCATTTTATCTCAAGGGCGGGTATCATTCAGACTTTGCTGGCTGAATAACTTATATACATGGATATCCGATTCCAACGCGCTGTCGATAAATATGCAGGTGTGCCCCTGTGCGCCCTCTTTACAGCCTGGGATTGGTGTATCCGTAAGCTAGGGCTACGCCGCAAACGAGCCGCTGAGCCAAAACGCATTCTGGTCATCCTGCTCTCGGAAATGGGTAGCCTGGTATTGGCCGAACCGATGTTCCAGCGCATCAAAACTCGCTATCCCGGTGCTGATCTACACGTCATGCTCTTTGCCAAGAATCGTGAAGTACTGGATCTGCTGAACGTTGTTCCTAAACAGAACGTCATTACCCTCAACGACAGCAATCTGAAGGACTTTGCCTCAGACATGTGGGAAGCGCTGCAAAAAATGCGCGCCCTACGCTTTGATGTGGTGATCGACTGTGAACTGTTTGCCCGCGTTAGCAGTCTCATCGCTTATATGAGCGGCGCGCCGGTGCTGGTTGGCTTTGAGCCGCATACGCAGGAAGGCCTTTACCGTGGCGGCTACCTCACCAATCCGGTGATGTACAACCCGTACCGCCACCTAAGCCACCAGCTCCTGACCATGGTCGATGCGATCGACTCAAACGCCTATCCTGCTGGCAAAACCGTTCCTACGGATGAAGTTATCGTCCCGCCAACCCTGGCATTCAATGAAGGCGAAATCGCTGCAGAAGCCAGCAAGCTGGAATCCGATTTCCCCACAATAGCCGGCAAACCTCTGGTGCTGATTTACCCGAGCGGCGGTATTTTGCCTATTCGTGCCTGGCCGCTGGAAAGCTATTACCGTGTGGCGGATCATTTTCTGCAACAGGGCTACGCCGTCGGCGTTATTGGCCTCAAGGGCGATAAGGCCTTCGGCCAGGCGGTGCTGAACCATACCCGGCACCCGATGTGCATCGACCTGACGGGTTACACCCGTTCAGTTCGGCACCTACTGGCGCTTTTCCATCGGGCTGCGCTGCTCATCACCAATGATGGCGGCCCCGGCCAGTTTGCAGCCATGACGCCGATTCCCACAATTATTCTTTTCGGGCCAGAAACGCCACGCCTGTATCAATCCTGGGCAAAAAACGCGTACTTCTTCCATCAGCCGCTGGCCTGCTCACCCTGCCTGACGGCGTATAACCACCGCATGTCGCCCTGCGATGGCGACAATCAGTGCCTCAAGCAGATTACACCTGATCAAGTCCTATCCAAGGCGCATGAATTACTGGGCCTGCCCCCTGCCGCACAACCCGTCGCCTTTACGCTTGAATCGCGCTAACTACAGGCCATAGGATATGCGTGCAATGATCCAGACCTTGCAGGAATTACCGCTCATCGGTGCCCTGTTTCGTCCACGCTTTATCAAATTTGGCATCGTCGGCGCCTCCGGCGTTGTGGTCAATCTGGCCGTTCTTTATATAGGTCAGGAATACCTCTTCAACGAAATTGCCCAGCAAACGCTACGCCTCAACCTGTCATTGGCGCTAGCTATATTTATTGCCACCATCAGCAACTTCTTCTGGAATCGTCGCTGGACCTGGCAAGACCGCAAACAACATCGCACCGTTCCTGTGGTCGTTCAGTTTGGTCAATATGCACTCGCCTGCTGGGTAGGCATTGCTGTTCAGTTTGGTCTAACGAATCTATTTGCGCTCTTCCTGCATTATATGGTGGCAAATCTTATTGCAGTTGTTATCGCGAGCCTGTTTAACTTTGTTGCCAATGATTTCTGGACATTCGGACGGCTCAAGATGAATCGTGCCAACCGGCAATCCCCGCTGAGCGAATGACCCGTAAAGCCGCAGTATCTCGTTCCCGCCAGAGCCGCCTGCCGCTTGAATCGAAACATCAAGCATCTACCCCGGCCAGCATAATCTGGGCGGTTGCCGTTCTCCTGCTGGCCATAGGCACCTACTTTTTTGGACTAGATAGCCTACAAATCCCGAAAAATGGCGATGAGTTTCCCTACGCACATATCGCCCGCCTGACTGCCGAGAGTGGTCACTGGCTTCCACTTCAGTCCACGCTGGACAATATGCGCAACACCAAGCCCCCGATGCTGTTCTGGCAGGGGCTGCTTAGCACCCACTGGGGACAGGACTGGACGCTCTGGCAGTTACGGTATCCCAATGTGATCTACACCCTTGCGACCGGTCTACTGGTGGGGCTACTGGGCTGGAAGATCTCTGGCAAGCAGATCACCACGGGACTGATTGCAGCCATCGTCTGGCTGGCTTTCTTCAGCACCTATCGATTTGGCCGCCCTTTCCTCACTAATGCCGGGGAAGTCTTCTGGCTGTTCATGCCATTCTTTGTCTTGCTCATCGGGGGCAAACGCAGTTTTGAATCATCATGGAAAGTGCCGCTGGGCATTGGTATCGCTATCGGCATCGGCTTACTCTACAAGTCATTCGCCCTGCTGCTACCCGTTGGGGTTGGCCTCGCCTTCTGGTATCTGCGCTATCGCCACTATCACCTAGGCGAATTTCTTAAGCGTGATCTCTACAAACTGGTTCTGATTGCACTGCTTTCCCTGGGCATCTTTGCACTCTGGTTTGTCTTCGACCCGGATCCGCAAGCGGTGTGGAACGAATTTGTCATCGGCGAAAATGCCGGCAAATTTGACCCACACGGCCCCAGCTATCTTTCCAAAATGTTCTGGGGAGATGGCAGCATATGGACATTACTTCCCGGCTACGGGATCAACGCCGGTCTATTGGC
>JBJTFJ010000124.1:0-2345 GCA_046093345.1 Fluviibacter sp.
GATGACCTTTCTTGTTTCCGGATAACTGATCATGTATTCGCGAACGGAGCGCTCAATCTCGCGTGTCTGCTCCAGGTGCGTAGAAGGCGGCATCATGATTGTGAGCCAGATATTGCCTTCATCCAGCTTGGGCAGAAACTCCGTGCCCACTACAGGGATCAGGCAGAGGGATGCCAGAATTGCACCGCCGGTTCGTACGTATACCTTCCGCGGGGTAGCCAGCATTGCATCAAGTTTTTCGCGGTAGCGATGCTGCATGCGCACCATCCATTCCAGATGTGGCTCAAGTAACGGCCCTTTGTCCGCCATATAGGCGAGTAGCGTCGGCACATAGGTCAGCGTTAGAAGGATGGCCCCCAGCAATGCACAGGATAAGGTCAGGGCAACCGGGGAGAAGATCTTTCCTTCAACGCGTTGGAAGGTAAAGATCGGAATAAAAGCAAGAATAATGATCGCCTTGGAATACAGAATGGGCGAAGCCAGAGTTGAGACGGTGTTCTTTAGTGCATTCAAACGCCAGACGGGGCGGTTATGGCCGAGGTGTTCGTATTCAGGGCCTGTCTGAAAAGTCATTTTGACCATGAGCGCCTCAACGACAACGACCGCGCTATCAATGATGATGCCAAAGTCAACCGCACCCAGGGAGATCAGGTTCGCCGAAACCTTGAACAGATCCATCATGATAAACACGAAGAGCAGGGTCAGCGGGATCAGGCTGGCAACAATGAGTGAGACTTTCCAGTTGCGTAGAAAAACGATCAGCACGCCGATGACAAGGAGCGCACCGATAATCAGATTGTGCGTAACCGTGTTCACCGTGTGATTGATGAGTTCGGTACGATCATAAAGCGGCTTGAGCATCACACCCGGAGGCAGGTGCTCCTGACTATTCAGCCAATCGATCTTTTCACGTAGATCTTCGATAACAATGGCAGGATTTTCTGCCTTGGTCATCATGACGATGCCTTCGACCACGCCTTCTTTCTGAATGACCTCACCGTCTTTGCTCCGCAGGGCGACCGAGACGCTGCCAGATGGTGGATGATTTCCGATGCCAACTTCTGCAACGTCGCCAACCAGAATGGCGCGGCCATTTTGTGAGCGAATGACGGTGCTCTGGATATCTTCAATATTCCGGTATAGGCCAGTACTTCGTAACACCAGCCCTTCGTTACCACGACGAAGAATACCCCCACCCGTGCTGTCATTGTTGGCACTTAAGGCATCAGACAGCTGGTTCAGGGTCACACCATAGCGGCGCATAAGTATCGGGTTAGCATTGACCTGGATTTCTTTGACCGTACCGCCAAAACTGGTGACATCAGCAACACCAGGGACGCGTCGTAGCGCAGGCCGGACAATCCAATCCTGAATGGCACGAATTTCGTTGAGCGGTGTCTCGGCCGGTGCTTCAATCACATAGCGGAAAATTTCACCAACTGCCGTTGTTAAAGGTGCCAGAGTTGGGGTAACGCCAGGGGGGAGTGTGACACCCTGTAGTTTCTCCAATACCTGACTACGGGCGAATCGATCCTGGGTTCCGTCACTAAAAATCAGGGTTACAACCGAGAGGCCGGTAATGGATACGGAACGTTGCTGGGTAACGCGGGGTACGCCACTCATTTCGCGTTCAATCGGCAGCGTCACGCTGCGTTCAACTTCTTCTGGTGCTTTGCCTGGTACCTGGGTAATCACCTGTACCTGTACATCCTGGACATCAGGAAATGCTTCAATCGGCAGGTCTTTTAATGCCCGCAAACCAACGACCGCCATAATGGCAAAGGCCAGCAGGATGAAAGCCCGCTGGCTGACCGCAAAATTAACGAGCTGACGCAACATTACCGGGCGCTCTGAGTAAATTCTGAGGCCAACAGCAGGGCACCCGTGGTCACAACCTTGTCGTCTGCCTTGATGCCATCATCCGGTTGTATCCATGCCCATTGGCCATCCTGAAAGGCAACAGTGACACGTTGACGGCGGAAGACGCCCGGTTCTGCCTCGACAAACACCGTTGTGTAGATACCATCCGTACTCAATGCTGATAGCGGAACACGAAGTGCCATCGTTGCATTCGGGTCGGCTAGCTGTGCCCGACCATACATTTCAGGTCGCAGCTTGAGATCTGCGTTATCCAGTTCGGCACGAATCTGGACACGACGCATCTGGGAATCAAGAACAGGTGATACCCGTGTGACATTGGCTTTAAAAACCTGACCGGGCAAGCTATCAAAAGCCACCAGCAACACATCACCAATGTGGATGCTGCTGGCAGATTGTTCAGGCGCATCAACGATAACCCACAAGTGCCCAAGGTCCGTAATAACGAACAGGGGATCACTTTGATC
>JBJTFJ010000125.1:0-3290 GCA_046093345.1 Fluviibacter sp.
CACAGCCAGTGGCATGGCAGCGATTACCTCGTTGATCATGGCCAACCTTAGTGCCGGTGACCACATCGTTGCGTCTAGCTCGCTGTTCGGTTCCACCATTCAATTGCTCGGCACCATCATGCCGCGTTTCGGCATAGAAACCACCTTCGTATCGCAAACCGATGCGGCTGAATGGGATAAAGCCGTTCGCCCGAACACCAAATTGCTGTTCTGCGAAACGCCATCGAATCCGCTGACGCAAGTGGCTGACATCCGTGCGCTGTCCGTTATCGCTAAAAAGCACAACGTCCTGCTGGCCGTTGATAACTGCTTCTGCACACCGATTCTGCAAAAGCCGCTGGAACTGGGTGCCGACATTGTGGTGCACTCGGCAACTAAATACCTGGATGGGCAAGGCCGTGTGCTGGGCGGTGCTGTTTGTGGCAGCAAAGAGATTGTCGAGAAGGTGTTTATCTTCCTGCGTACGACTGGGCCAACGCTTTCGGCATTCAATGCCTGGGTGCTGGGTAAGGGTCTCGAAACCCTGTCGATTCGCATGAAAGCACAATCGGCATCAGCACTAGAACTGGCCCAATGGCTGGAAGCGCATCCCGCTGTCGAACGCGTTTACTACCCGGGGCTGCCATCGCATCCACAGCATCAGCTGGCCATGCAACAACAAAAATCGGGCGGGGCGATTGTCAGCTTCGAAGTGAAGGGTGGTAAAGATGCCGCCTGGCGTGTGATAGACTCTTGTCAGTTGTTGTCGATCACCGGTAATCTGGGTGACACCCGCACGACGCTGACGCATCCTGCTTCCACGACGCATGGTCGAATTACCCCGGAAGCACGTGCAGTCGCAGGCATTCATGACAATCTACTGCGTATCGCAGTAGGCCTGGAAGCGGTAGACGACATCTGTAACGATCTGGCTCGCGGCCTTGCTGCCAACTAATTGCATCGCTGCCTGACCGGTTCGAATTTAAGACTCATTCCGATTCTGATTTATAGCCGGTTAGCCCCCGAGGGCAACAAATATGTCTTTTGAACAGTTTTCACTTTCCGAGCCACGCATCAAGGCCATTCAGGATGCCGATACCTCTGGCACACCTGAGCCAACACCGGTACAGGCCGCATTGATTCCGCTGGTGATTACCGGTAAGGATGTACTGGTTGCTGCGCCTGCGGGTTCTGGCAAAGCCGCCGCTTACGCCATTCCAACGCTTGACCTGTTGCAGCAGGATGATCCTGTGCTCACACAAGAACCGGGTCGGGGTCCGCGAATTCTGGTACTGGTACCAACGCGTGAAGTCGCGTTGCAGGTGCTGGACGCCTACCGTACCTATGGCCGACATGATGCTTATTACTCCTTTGCCGTCTATGGCGGTGTCAGTATGCATCCGCAGGTACAGGCACTGGAACGCGGTTTGGATGTGCTGATTGCTACACCAGCGCGCTTGCTCGACCATCTGGGTCAGGGGCACGTGAATCTGGATCGTGTACGTGTCGTCATCTTTGATGAAGTGGACCGCATGATGGACATGGGTCAGGCAGCCGAACTCGAGCGCCTTTATCCATTGCTGCCTGCAGCGCGTCAAACGATCGTCGTTGCCAGCTCGCTGGGCGATGATATCCGTGGTTTTGCGGATGGCTTGCTGAAATACCCTGAAGAAGTCGTTATTGATCGTGGCGATGATGTCACCACGCGTGTGCATCAGCGTTTTATTGCCGTTGATCCGCATCGTAAACGTGATTTGATGACGCAGCTTTTCCGTGACGAAGCCTGGCCGCGTTCACTGGTGTTTGCCCGCACAAAGTTTGGCGCGGAAGGTCTGGCGCGTAAGTTGGCTAAAGGCGGTGTCACTGCCAACGCCCTGCATGCACATCGTGGCCAGATGCCCCGTGGTCGCGCTCTAGAAGAGTTCCAGACAGGGCTACTTAGTGCGCTGGTTACCACGGATATGGCGCTACGCGGTTTTGAGATGGATGGCATGCAACGTGTCGTTCATTATGATTTGCCCGCCGTTCCTGATGATTACCCATCGCGCCTGAATCGTGTGCTCAATGGTGAAGATGGCCGCGTAGGCGATACGGTTGCCTTTGTAACGCACGACGATGCGGTACTGCTTAAATCAATCGAGCGTTTGCTGGGTAGCGAGATTCATCCGGAAATCATTCCTGGTTATGAACCGATGTCGCCAGAAGCGCTTGCTGAATATCAGGCAGAGCAGGCAGCGAAATACGCAGCAGATCCACGCAACGCCCGTAATCAGCCAGCCTCCACTGGTGAAGAGGCTGTTGAAGGCAGCGATGCCGAAAGCAATGGCGAGTTCGACGAGTCTGAAGAAGATCGCCAACCCGTTGAGCTGGACGAAGATGCCAAGGCCCGTGCCGAAGGTGAGGCCTGGCTCTACGCACGTCAGCAAACCAATCAGCGTCCGCCGCGTGGCCGTAAACCGCGTGACCCCGATGCGCAGCCATACTTCCCCGATGATCGAGACCCGTGGGCCGATCTGCCGGAAGATAAGCTGTATGTGATGGATGCCATGTATAACGGCAACAAGCTGGCACCGGGCGAAACCGATCCGCTAACTGCACTGCAGTTTATTGATGACGATGAAGCCTGGGAAGACGATGACCGTCAGCCACGTGGTGCTAACGCCCATGTGCGCGATATCGTTGCCGAATTCCGTCGGGAAGCGCGTGAAGACCGCAATCTGCATCGCGAACTGGCCGGAATGCCGGCGCTTAACAGCTTGCGTAAAAACCATCGGGGCAAAAAGCCCTTTGGTAAATCTTCTCAGTTTGGTAAAGGGCAGGGTAAACCTCTGGGCAGCAAGCCACCACGTAGTGGCGGCTATCAGGGTGCCAAACGGCCGGTAGGTGCGGATGGCAAACCTTTGGCACCACGCCC
Organism: Fluviibacter sp.; assembly: GCA_046093345.1. Classification (GTDB taxonomy): domain Bacteria; phylum Pseudomonadota; class Gammaproteobacteria; order Burkholderiales; family Rhodocyclaceae; genus Fluviibacter. Next base: position 2,894 of record JBJTFJ010000125.1, read on the forward strand.
ACACGGCGCTGGCGCAAAGCCTTTCCGTCGTAAATCCACAGGTCCGGGTCGTCCGCGCCCCCCCAAACCCGAGGCAAGCTGATAGAATCTTGCCTGAATTTAAAAGGGTCTGTGGCTGAGTGGTTTAAAGCAACGGTCTTGAAAACCGTCGTAGGTGCGAGCCTACCGTGAGTTCGAATCTCACCGGACCCGCCAGAACACGAAACGGCTCGTCGAGAAATCGGCGGGCCGTTTGCTTTGGGCGCTTGCATTCATTACCGGTCATCATAGAATGCGGTCATAACAATAAATTCCCGGAGATAGATCATGTACCGTGCCCTACAGATTAATAAGGATGATGCCGGCTATCGTGCCGAGCTCAAAGAGCTGGATGAGTCTGCGTTGCCCGAAGGTGATG
>JBJTFJ010000126.1:0-2288 GCA_046093345.1 Fluviibacter sp.
GCTTCGTCATCGACCAGAAAGGGCGTTTGCGCTTAACCGTGCCTCACGAAATGCCGGCCGCCGATGTTACCCACGATCTCAAACTAATGATTGAAACCAACTGATCATGACTCAGTACACCTTCACGCCACCTGCTGAAACGCTTATCCCTGTTCTTGGATCAGAAGCAAAGTTTCCGGTGCGCCGCGTTTACTGCGTTGGCCGCAACTATGCAGAGCAGGCACGCGAAATGGGGGCAGACCCGAATCGTGAACCGCCGTTCTTCTTTTCTAAACCACGAGATGCCGTTGTACCAGGAGGCGGCCATGTTCCTTTCCCTCCTGCGACCAACAATCTGCAGCACGAAGTCGAACTGGTTGTTGCCATCGGTAAAGGCGGCAGCGACATCCCCGAAGAGGATGCACTATCACACGTCTATGGCTATGCCACAGGGATTGATTTCACACGTCGGGATTTGCAAACCCTGGCACGTGAAAAGCAGCACCCCTGGGAGCTAGGGAAAGGCATGGATCATGGCGCTCCGATTTCCGCTATTGTCCCGCTAACACATAGCACGCCAGCAGCCGATGCCGCCATCTGGCTCAAAGTCAATGGAGAACTACGTCAATCGTCTCGGCTCAACCAGATGACCTGGAATGTTGCCGAGATTATCAATCGCCTATCCCACTTTTTCGCTCTGGCTCCTGGCGATCTGATCTATACGGGTACGCCCGGCGGGGTTTCTACCGTGCTCGCCGGAGATTCGCTGGCATGCGGCATTGATGGCCTTCCCGCACTTGAAGTCACGCTCGCCAACAGATACCAGGGCTCCTTAGCGGCCTAAGGGTGCTACGATGCAGATTGACTATCCCCCCGGGCAACTGGCATGCATTCTTTACTGACATGGGCATTTAACGGCGCACTAATTGCCGCTGCTGTGTTCATTCACTATGAAACGCTTTACAGCCTGGCGCGCCACTTGCCCAATCTATCCAACGTACCACCCCGCTACCGCGTACTAGTGGGCGTGTTCTTCATCCTGATCGCGCACGCCGTAGAGATCTGGGTGTTTGCACTAGGCTTTTACACGATGGTGCAGCTGGGTATGGGCAACCTGTTTGGCATGACAACGGCAGATCTGTTGAGTGACTGCGTCTATCTTTCGTGGATCTCGTTCACGACCGTTGGTTTTGGCGATGTTGCCGCTAATGGCGATCTACGATTCCTGCCTGGCCTTGAAGCCCTAACCGGCTTTGTACTCATTACCTGGTCAGCCTCATTCCTCTTCATCGAAATGCAGAAATTCTGGCCGATAAATAAGCACGTCGAACACCATCCAGACAGCCGCGATCACTAAATCAGCAGTTGGTCTGGGCGCGGCCGGCGGATGTTAGAATCACGGCCTGATTTCTTGCTGACAAAGACCCCCGCATGGATACCGTTCTGCTGCTTAAAGCCCTCATTCTCGGCGTTGTCGAGGGTCTCACCGAATTCCTACCGATTTCTTCGACTGGCCACCTGATTCTGGCTGGAGATCTGCTCGATTTCAACGATGAAGCCGGCAAGATCTTCGAAATCGTCATTCAGTTCGGGGCCATTCTGGCTGTCGTCTGGGAATATCGCGCACGGCTGTGGGAAACCGTTGCCTCCTGCACGACCAGCCGCAAATCGCAACGCCTGATTATCAATGTTGCTGTTGCCTTCATGCCTCTGGCCATTCTGGGTCTGCTATTTCACAAGACTATTAAAGCCCACCTGTTTAACCCGATCTCGGTAGCTGCTGCTTTCATCATCGGCGCATTGTTTATCTTTTGGGCAGAAAAGCGCCAGCACCGCGTTCGTGTGCCATCGGTCGACGACCTCACATTCAAAGATGCACTGATGCTGGGCTGCATACAGGCACTGGCGCTCATTCCGGGCACCTCACGTTCTGGCGCAACCATCATTGGCGGCTTGCTCATGGGGCTATCCCGTAAAGCCGCTACCGAGTTCTCGTTCTTTCTGGCCATTCCCACACTAGGCGTTGCCACGATTTATCAAGTCTACAAAGAATGGGCGACGATCCAGAATACCGATCTGAGCATGTGGGCCGTTGGCTTTATCTCTGCATTTATCTCGGCATTCCTTTGTATTCGCTGGTTACTTCGCTATATCACCACGCATAACTTCATTATCTTTGCCTGGTACCGGATCGTTTTTGGCCTGATCGTTCTGATCACCGCCTACACCGGTGTCGTGAGCTGGTCTGCCCACTAGCGCCGCGGCTAAATCATGAGTGAATACGTCCTCTTTGAGGAAAGCGGTAGCTT
>JBJTFJ010000127.1:0-2503 GCA_046093345.1 Fluviibacter sp.
GGCTTTCTTCAGCACCTACCGGTTTGGCCGCCCTTTCCTCACTAATGCCGGTGAAGTCTTCTGGCTGTTCATGCCATTCTTTGTTTTGCTCTTCGGGGGCAAACGCAGTTTTGAATCATCATGGAAAGTGCCGCTGGGCATTGGTATCGCTATCGGCATTGGCTTACTCTACAAGTCATTCGCCCTGCTGCTGCCCGTTGGGGTTGGCCTCGCCTTCTGGTATCTGCGCTATCGCCACTATCACCTAGGCGAATTTCTTAAGCGCGATCTATACAAACTGGTTCTGATTGCACTGCTTTCGCTGGGCATCTTTGCACTCTGGTTTGTCTTCGACCCGGATCCGCAAGCGGTGTGGAACGAATTTGTCATCGGCGAAAATGCCGGCAAATTTGACCCACACGGCCCCAGCTATCTTTCCAAAATGCTCTGGGGAGATGGCAGCATATGGACATTACTTCCCGGCTACGGGATCAACGCCGGTCTATTGGCGCTGATAGTCTTTGGTTCGATGGGGCTAGCCCTTTGGCGACTGTTCCGCCATAACGACCTGAGTAACGACGAAAAGTATCTCTGGTGGTGGGTACTTATTCTATTTATCGTGTTCTGCTTCCCCAGCCAGCGCTCAAGTCGGTATCTACTCGAAGCCATGCCTGCCCTGGCTATCCTTATCGCGCTGGTGTGGCATCGTTTAAGCCGCTGGCTACTATTTGCCACAACACTGATATGCACCGTGGCGATTGCTGCTATTGGTTATCTTGGCTGGCTACTGCAACACGATGTCGGCCAAACCATCTATTCCGGTACAGAGGGCGTTTTACTTGTAATCGTACTCTGTGCACTAACGCTGTCATTAATCGTTCCGCGCTTACTGCCGTGGTTGACGCTGCCCGCTGTATTTGCCGCCTATCTGACGCTTACAGGTTTCCTCAGTGTGTTTGACGGCCCGATGGGTCGTTACAAAGATGCCGTTAAGTGGGAAGTTGCCGGCCAGCCAGTCTGGGTTCCCTACAACTTCAATGCCGCTTATGAGCAATATCGTTTTCTGCTACCTGGTGCGGATATTCATGGCTATCGTAGTGATGCCCAAACCCCTTTGCACATCCTTCGCGAACATTACCCATTGCTAATCGTTCAGCAGCCTCTCGACGCCCCGATCTGCACCGACTGCAAGATCCTCGGTGAAAGACTGGAGCTTAAGGGTCGACAATCTGACGAAGAAATCAAGGCAATGCTCAAGGGCGAGGTGGCTAAACACCTCTTCCTGCGTGAACTGCTCATCGATAACCGGAAGCGCTAAGCAAACTGCCTGGCACAGGCACTGGCCATCCGGCTGATCGCTGATTCCAAAGTCTGCCTTGTACAGCCAAAATTAACCCGGACACAATCAGCCGCACCAACCTGGAAATCCTGGCCTGGCGACAAACCTACACCGGCAGCCTCAAAGAATTGTGCGGCACTGATACCCTCTGGCAAGTTCAAACCGCTGGCATCAACCCAAGCCAGATAGGTCGCTTCCGGTGCATGCACCTTCAGACCAGGCATATCATTAAGTGCAGTAACCAAAAGATCGCGATTACCACGCAGGTAATCAATCAATGCATTGCGCCATGGGGCCCCATGCCGGAAAGCCGCTTCCATAGCGGTGTAACCCAACACATTGATATGCGGCACAATACCGGCCATCACACGTTCAAAACGATGGCGCAAAACGGCATCTGGAATCACTGCAAAAGACGCCCCCAGACCGGGAATATTATAGGTTTTCGATGGCGCAAACAGGCTAATAGTCCGGCGGGCAATATCAGGCGATAGACTTGCAAGCGGTGTGTAGCGCACACCAGGTTCTAGCACCAGCTCACAATGGATATCATCAGAGCAGATAATCCAGTCGTGCTTTTCGGCTAGTGCAGCAAGTGCCAGCAGCTCGTCCTTACGCCAGACTCTGCCAACAGGGTTATGGGGGTTACAAAGCATTAATAGCTTCGTTGATGCGTCGCTGGCCGCAACCACGGCATCCAGATCCAGCACCCAATCTGCCCCCTGCTGAACAAGGGATACCGTCTGCAACGACCGCTCACTCAACCGGGGAGCTGAGGTAAATGGCGGATAAACTGGTGTAGCGGTCAACACGCCACTCCCAACCTCACCTACTGCGCGACACGCAACATTCAATCCCGTCACCAAACCCGGGAGCCAGACCAACCAATCAGGATCAACGGTCCAACCCAGATCGCGCACCAGATGAATGAGTACTGCATCAACAACTGATTGAGTCACATGCGGGTAACCCAAGACACCATGATCTATTCTCGCTTTTAGGGCATCGAGCACCACTGGAGGTGCTGCAAAATCCATGTCAGCAACCCACATTGGCAGCACATCACGCCCCGAATATTTACCCCACTTTACGGAGTCATCATAGGGAAAGCGCTGGCGATCAATGGGCGTATCAAAATCAAATGTTGTCATGACGACATTATCGCCATAAAAGACAAACCCCGCG
>JBJTFJ010000128.1:0-5382 GCA_046093345.1 Fluviibacter sp.
AATACCGCCTGCCAGCATGGATGTTGGCAACAGAATTCGTTGGTCATTACCAACAAGCATACGTGTCAGGTGTGGAATCACTAATCCAACAAAGCCCACCGAACCCGCTGTCGTGACCGATACCGCTGTTGCCATAGAAGCAAGCAAGTAAATGGCAATGCGCACAAAGCTGACTGAAACCCCCAGCGCTTTCGCGGTATCGTTACCGCGAATTAGCACATTGAGATCGCGCGCCAGCGGCGCCGTCAGCAGACCAATCCCCACCATACCAATTAAGGCATAAGTCGGATTAACCCCTTGGGAAAAATCTCCCATCAGCCAGAACAGCATGCCACGCAAACGCTCTTCAGGCGCAATAGATAACAGTAGAGTAATCACGGCGCCACAACCAGCTGCAACCATCACACCGGTTAACAACAAACGCGTCTGCGTCCAGCTACCATCGCCGTGAGCCAATCCGAAGACAATTAAAATTGCCAAAAGAGCACCGGCAAATGCAAAGCCATTCAACCCGGCAACCCCCAGACCAAAGAAAATTGCCAGCAATGCTCCCACACCCGCACCGCCTGAAATGCCGAGGATGTATGGATCTGCCAACGGGTTACGCAACAGCACCTGCATCAGCGCTCCGGCCAGCGCCAACCACCCACCGCATCCAAATGCCGCGAGCGTTCGCGGCAAGCGCAAATCACGAATCACGCTAGCGCCTGGCGCAGCCGGGTCTAACAACCCAGCCATCACGTCAGCAAATGACATTTTAACGCTACCGACTGACAGCCCGATAGCAATGGCTCCCACCGCTAGCAGTGAGAGCGCCATTACAACCAGAAGCAATCGATAGCGAGTAGTCATGCGCGCATTCTATCGATTATCAAAACGTAGCCCGACAAACACATTCGAACCGGGCGTCGTGTAGTTTTGAACTGTCTGGTATTGCTTATCAAAAATATTATTAAGACGCGCAAAAAGCGATACGTCTTTATAGAGTTTCACATTGCCGTACAAGTTAAAGAGGGTGTAGCCGCCCAGCGTCACGTTGCTTCTAGACCCAGGTGAAGTCTGCTGAGATCCCTGAGCTTGCATTTGACCACCCATCTTCCAGTCGCTAACAGCTTTCTCAATGGTCAAGCTACCAAAGCCCTGCGGGTGATAGGCCAACCAGGTTCCGGTGTCTGCATTCTGCGGATTCTGATAATCCACGCTTCCCATGACATTCAAACCCAACAACTGCCCATCATAGCTTGTAGTTACACCCTGAATCACGGATCGTCCTACATTGATATAGCTTGAGTAATTACTGTTGTAGTTAATCAGGTTAGTAATGTTGTTATAGTAGTAAACAACACCCGCACTATGTATACCATCGTTATAACGGAAACCGGCCTCGGTATTTTCTGACCGCGTTGGGTTTAAATTTGCGTTGCCGGTATAAGAATTTGCCGAGTTAGGACGGCCTACTCCTGGATAGTAAAGCTGATTAAAAGTAGGCGCTTGGAAACCAGTACCCCAAGATGCTGTCCCTCGCACAGTTGGCAGAATGAAATATCCATAACCTAGCGATGTGGTAGTTGCATTACCAAACTGACTGTTGTCATCATTACGCAAATTTGCCTGAAGCAGGTGATTGCCAATATCTGCGTTCCAGCCACCTTGTACTGTATTGATGTTTCTGCTCGTTGCGTTGTAGGAAGTTGTTGAGTTCACGGCCTGATTGAGAAACTCATAGGCCAACATGGCATTACCAATGGGTAATTTCAAATCGTTTTGCCACTGCGCCTGTTTCTGGGTCGTGTTAAACACTGTTTGACTATTGTTGGCGTACCAACTGCGTGAATTGTCCTGAGACGAACCCACACGAATCATGCTTGTCCAGTCATCAACAATCCGGTTCTTGGTATAGGCTGAAAGCACATTCAAAGACTCTAGACTGGTTGCCATCTTTGTCTTCGTCTCTGTAAATCCGTTCTGCCCATTACCCCACAAGGCTTTCACGCCAATTTCCTGCCCTGGATAGATGGTGTAGGCAAAATTGCCTGAGGCACTGGTGTTGGTATAAGACGCTGAGTTTGGATTGTAATCACTCGCATTGGAGATTTTCGTAGGGAAACTCACTGAGTGGGTATTTGAACCATAGACGCTATAACTGAAGCCATCTTGCGATCCTTCCACACCAACATTCTGCGAAGTTGTATTGTAAGTACCGTAACCAGCATCCGCGTAAAACTTAGTCGGGCCTTCGCCCTTACGCGTAAACAGTTGTACAACGCCTCCAATTGCATCCGAACCATAAGAAGATGACGTTGGACCACGCACCACCTCCATACGTCCAATTTGCGGCATCGGAATATAGGCCCAAGGCGGGGCACCTGTTGTTGCTGAATTCAGGCGCAGACCATCAATCAGAAGAATCGTTTGGGCATTGGTACCGCCACGAATCTGCACGTTGGTTGCAGTACCTAGGCCGCCGTTTGAGCGAACGGTAACACCCGGGGTGTTTGCCAACACATCTGAAATTGGCTGAGCGGGGCTGTAATCACGAATCTGCTCCTGATCCACGACAGTCACATCGGATATCAGCTTGTTATAGCGCGTTGGGATGCGTGTAGCTGTAACAACGATCGGATCGGCGATATCCGTCGTTTGCGCAAAATTTTCCTGCTCTTGAGCAATTGCAGACATAGACAATAAAGCGATGGCACACGCCATCCGCGAGCGAGCAAAGCCCGGCTTTTGGATATCAAACATAAGAACTCCTGGCACAGCGTGCCAATGCCCGAACAAGCGTCCCCGCAGGTTCAAGACAATAAAAATACTGAAAGGAGTGCTCTGACGGCCGCGCAATGGCTATCCAGAGCCGCTCACCCGCAGCGCTTGGTTTCCAAAAGGCCGGTCTCCGGGCTCGCGCCGGGCAGGACATTCCTGCCGAACGTACCGCCTTCCCAGATCCGAAGATCCAGTGGCTTTTAGGTACGACTAGCGCTTACCGTTGCGGGGGCAGCACCGGGATAGCATTGATATGCGTCACCGGTTTCCCGTTTCACCCCGAGGCAGTTTCACTGCAACGGGGCACCGTTCGGAAGATCAGGGGCATTCGCCCAAGATAGGCGCGAATTCTATCACCAAAATATCAATTCGTTAAAAAACATCAACTTACTGCAAATGGAGTTGACCCTGAAGCCATGGCGTCCTATAGTTCGCGGCATGGAAAGTAATCTCTCTCTGCTAGATCAAAAGCTCTCTCAACTCATTGCGCTACTCGACCAAAGTCGTGAGCAAAGCGCACAGCTTCGCGCCCGCGCCGAATGCGCTGAAGCGCGTTGCAACGAACTTGAGTCGCAAATGAATGCGGCACGTACAAAGCTCGAGCAGGTCGTAGCCCGCCTGCCGGAATCGGTAAATCTGTCATGACAACCGCTAATCACCTAGACATCACGCTCTTTGGACGCGAATACCGTCTAGCCTGCCCACCCGAACAACAAGCTGCCTTGCTGCAAGCAGTTGCTCTGGTTGACGGCAAAATGCAGGAAGTTGCTGACAAAGGGCGTCAGATCTCTGCTGAGCGCGCGGCCATTATGGCGGCAGTGACGCTGGCTCACGAGCTATTGCAAGCACAGAGCGGCGCCCCAGTTCCCGTAGCCGTTGACACAGCTGATGCCAAGCGTAGAGTGGATGCCATGGTTCAGCGCGCCGAAGCGGCTATCGAAACCCACCAGAACGCGCTGTTCTAGTTCTCTATGCCCCTTGCGGCGTTGGTGATGCCCAGCGTTGCTTGAACCAATGCTTATAGCAATGGTCGAAGGCACTTAAACTGCTGTTGTGATTGCCCCTTGCGGGTGAACCTGATGCGGTACGCCGTCGGCCTCACTGAACCCAGGTTCAGAGTCACCTAGGTATTGCTACGTTCGCGGGGGGCGCCCTCATTCATCAACTTCTGAATCGCATGCTGCCCCGCCAACAGGTGCGCACGCATCGCCGCATCTGCGCCTTCAGCATCACGATCCAGCATGGCGGCCAGAATCAGGCGGTGTTCCGCCAGAGACGAATCCAACCGGCCTACGCGGGACAATGAGTTCAAACGCGACAGTTTCAGCACCTTGCGCAGGTCATTAATAATCTGAATCAACCACCGATTACCAGCCTGCTCCTGAACAATCCGGTGAAACTCCTGATTGACTTCAAAAAACTGACGAATTTCGTTGGCGGCTGCCGCTACTTCTAATGCGTCATGGCAGGCCTGTAGCCGATTGGCAGCCGCATCGTCCAGTTTACGGGTGGCTTCATAGGCACAGCGACCTTCGAGCATGGCCAAAACTGGGTAAATCTCGGCAGCGTCTTCTTTAGAAATTTCAGCCACATAACAACCACGGCGCGGTTTTAGCGTGACCAGACCCTCAACTGCCAGAACTTTAAGCGCCTCCCGTAATGGCGTACGGGAAATGCCGTAACGGGCGACGAGCGCCAGTTCGTCGATCCAATCCCCCGGCTGCAACACATGGTCAAAAATCTCCTCGCGCAGGCGGTTAGCAACCTCCTGATAAAGCGCTGAAGAAACAATAGGTTGCCGAGCGCCGCGTGGCGTCTTTTTTGGGGGAGTCGGGGATGTTGCGCCCATAATTATGAATAACGTATGATTCGGTTTATATATGTGGTGTGCTGTCAGCAGTCTGCCACAATTTGCTGCTTTTCACTCAAAGCAGCTCTTCCTGCGAAGCACGGGTCGCGTGATTGTCTGCGCGATGTGTTGCACCGCAACCATCAAGAATTTCCGTCGTGAGGTTTGCCATGAGTCATTCGAACAAAGCCACCCCTGAGGCCATTGAAGCCTGGAAGAAGGCTGCAGCCAAACAATCGCCCGAAGGTGACCTGAGCCGTCTCGACTGGCACACGCCGGAAGGCCTAACGGTCAAGCCACTTTATACACAGCAAGATGTCGAAGGTCTGCAGTATGCCGACACCCTGCCAGGTTTCGCCCCCTTCCTGCGCGGCCCACAACCCACCATGTATGCCGTCAAGCCGTGGACGATTCGTCAGTACGCCGGTTTCTCGACCGCTGAAGCATCGAACGCCTTCTATCGCAAGGCGCTGGCTGCCGGCGGTCAGGGCGTGTCCGTGGCCTTCGACTTGGCCACACACCGTGGTTACGATTCGGACAACGCCCGCGTAGTTGGTGACGTCGGTAAGGCTGGTGTAGCGATCGACTCGGTCGAAGACATGAAGATTCTTTTCGACCAGATCCCACTAGACAAGATTTCGGTTTCGATGACCATGAACGGCGCCGTCCTGCCAATTCTGGCGGGCTATATTGTTGCCGCCGAAGAGCAAGGTGTTTCGCAAGACAAACTATCCGGCACGATCCAGAACGACATTCTTAAAGAGTTCATG
>JBJTFJ010000129.1:0-2414 GCA_046093345.1 Fluviibacter sp.
CTCGTGCTTTTGGAAAGCTGGGAAGCGTTAGAAGCTAAAACCGCAAAATCCTGAGCAGTTTAAGACGGCTTAAGGAATCTGCCAGTCCAGCGTAAAGCTTCCATTGCCAGAGTCGCCCAGCGTTTCGGCAAGCCAGGGCAACGTTGCTTCCAGTGTTTGTGGCAAAGTCCATGGTGGGTTGACGATAAACAGGCCGCTACCTGTCATGCCCAAACCATCGCTAGCGGGTGGCTGGGTCGATAGTGTTACATGTAGCCAACTTGGTAGCCCCAGTTTGACCAGACGGTCCGGTAGTTCCACGGCTTCACGGCGGGCGAGTATCGGGTACCAGAGCACATAGGTGCCAGTGGCGAAACGTTGAACTGCATCACGTAGGCCGGCTACGACTTTGCCGTAGTCTGTTTTGTCTTCGTACGAGGGGTCAATCAGTACAGCAGCACGACGTTGGGGTGGCGGCATTAAGGCTTTGAGGCCGGCCAGGCCATCGGCCACATTGATCTGCGTGCGCTTTTGTACAAAGCGTAAAGCCTGCGCCAGCAAAGGCGCGTCTGTGCTGTGACGCTCGAAGAAACGCAATACGTCGGCGTAGCGGGTGCAGTAACCGGAAATCCAGGGAGAGCCGGGGTAGTGCTTCAATGCCGGGCTGGCATTGGCGGCCTTAACTACCTGGCGGTAACGCACTACCGATTCGGGTAAGTCATCGTCAGCCTGTTCCCAGAGTTTCCCGATGCCGGTAGACCACTCACCGGTTTTACGGGCCATATCACTTTCCACCAGATACATTCCCGCACCCGCATGGGTATCAAGCACCATGAAGGGCTTGTCCTTCTGGGTGTAGTAATCCAGTACCTGAATCCAGACCAGGTGTTTGAGTACATCGGCAGGGTTGCCGGCGTGGAACGCGTGACGATAGCTAAGCATGAGTGTGTTTCGTTTAGAGTAGGGGTGCCATTAACTGGGCGGCGTTTTCTTTCAAGCGCTCGTTCAATGGGCGCTCTGCCCAGGCAGTAGGATCAATCGGGATGGAGCATGCTAGATACTGATCCTGCAAGGCTCGCACCTGTTCGCTGAAACCGGCATCGTAGATCATCAGCGTAATTTCGTAGTTCAGGCGTAGGCTGCGCATATCCAGATTTACCGAACCGAAGATCGTGAATTCGCGATCGACCACCAGGCTCTTGGTATGGAGTAGACCACCGGTGAACTGCTGAATCTTCACGCCAGCCGAGAGCAGATCGCCCATATAACTACGGCTGGCGTAACGCACCAGTTTGGAATCTACGCGTTGCGGCACAATAAGCGTGACATCAACGCCGCGGCATGCTGCTGTTTGTAGGGCCTGGAACAATGCCTCGTCCGGTACAAAGTAGGGCGTGGTGAGCACGACTTCTTTGCGGGCATCCAGTACGGCACTTAGCAACACATGCGACATGTTTGCAATTTTGTAGCTGGGGCCTGTTGGCACGATCTGTACCATGAGATCGCCTGCTGGCTGAGGCATCGGTGTCGCTGTGAGCTCGTCGAGAAACTCTGTATAGCCCCTAATGTTGCCACTCTCGATGGCCCAGTCACCTTCAAATACAGTCGTGAGTGCAACGGCACCGGGGCCAACTACGCGGGCCATGGCATCGACCCACTCACCCACACCCGCATCCTGTTTGAAGAAGGCGGGATCCACGAGGTTCAAGCTACCGGTCCACGCGATGTGCTGGTCAATAGCAACAATCTTGCGGTGTAGACGTAGATCGGCACGGCCAAACTGCAAGCGGAGTGGGTGAATGGCGCAGGCCTTCACCACTTTGATGCCGCCATCTCTTAAACGTTTCGGCCATTCGCTTTTCCAGAACGTGGCACTCCCAAGTTCATCCAGCAAGACGCGACAGGAGACACCGCGTGCAACAGCACGTATCAGTGCTTCACCGACCAGGTCGGCCGTACCACCCGGGTTCCAGATGTAGAACTCGATATCGCAACGAGTGCGTGCCTGGTCAACATCGGCAATCATCCCGTGTAGAATGGTTTGCGCGTCTGAATAAAGCGTCAGCTGGTTACCTGGCAAGGGGGGGATGCCACCATGGTGCTCGGCCAGTGTCGCCATGGCACGGAATTGATTGTTGATCTGATGGGTCGTGTTGGCAAAACGTCCGTCGAACAGATCGGTCATGCGGATGTAGGCTGGCATAACTGCTTCAATGCGTCGGGTGCGTTCCCGGCCAATAGGGCGCTCGCCGATCATCAGATAAGCCGAAATGCCCACAATCGGCATGATCGCTACGATCAGAATCCACGCCATGGCGACGCCTGGCGGTCGTCGTACCCAGATAATTCGTATGGCAAAAAGCAATACGATCAGGGGATGGAAGAGGTAAATCCAGGTGGAATCGGTGGCGAAAGCCCAAACCATGTTGGTATCT
>JBJTFJ010000130.1:0-2939 GCA_046093345.1 Fluviibacter sp.
TTGGGAAGCTTAGGTAATGCCACTATACGATGCCCGCTTTGGCAAACAGGTCGTTATTGTACTGCGCTGGCGGCTGTGGCGCACCTGTGGAGCGTTTTTAGCGCTCTGAAAGACTTTGAATATTTTACAACCAAGCAGAGATGCACCCTAAATTACGACTCGTTTGAGCTTGAGCATTTTTAGTCACTTAAGCATTTTCTAATCGAGTCTAAGTTAAAGTCGACACATATCAAAAAAGCGAACGGTTTAAAAAGTGTTTGACCCAGTAATCCTCTTTTTTCTCCTAGGTGTTTTTGCGGGCATTTCAAAGTCCGACCTCAAGATTCCTGGGGTTCTTTATGAGAGCCTCAGCATTTTTCTTTTGTTGGCTATTGGACTTAAAGGAGGTGTCGCCCTCTCCAAGTACGATCCCTCAACCCTGATGGATGTAGCCTTGGTTGTTTTACTTGTCTCATGTTTGATTCCAATAGGTGCTTTCTATTGCTCAAAAATTCTCGGAGGCTACAGCCAAGCCGACGCCGGTTCATTGGCTGCACACTATGGCTCTGTGAGCGTTGTTACCTTTGCCGTTGCAACCAGCTTACTTATGAAGCAGTCGATTGAAGCTGAGGGCTATATGACGGTTTTCCTGGTGCTTTTAGAGATACCAGGCTTGCTTCTGGGGATCTTTCTAGCAAAATTTGGCGCATCTAAAGCTTCATGGGGACATTTAATCCATGAGATTCTTACCGGGAAAAGCATTGTATTGCTTGTAGGTGGTTTGCTAATCGGTTACGCATCTGGGGAGACAGGACTTGCTTCGATCTCACCGCTATTTTTTGGGCTGTTCAAAGGGGTGCTTGCCATTTTTCTGCTGGAGATGGGCTTGGTTACAGCAGGCAGAATTGGAGACATCAAAAAACAGGGTACGTTTTTACTGCTATTTGGCGTCCTGTTCCCAATATTATCTGGGGCAGTGGGCGTTGTTACGGGATGGTCTCTTGGACTGTCGATTGGTGGCATGACCCTCTTGGCAACTTTGTATGCAAGCGCTTCCTATATCGCTGCACCAGCAGCCGTGCGTATGGCAGTTCCTGAGGCGAATCCTTCAACCTCAATTGCTGCAAGTTTAGGGGTTACATTTCCGTTTAACATTTCCCTAGGCATACCACTCTACCTATTTTTAAGCGAACAACTCGTAAGATTTCTCAAATGACACAACGACTAGTGATTCGTAAACTGCTCACCATTATTTGCGAGGCGGGGCTAGAGCAGGAGCTTACAGACTGTATTAGTGCCGCAGGTGCATCTGGTTACACTATTACAGACGCAAGAGGCAAAGGCGCTCACGGTCTAAGAGACGCATCATGGTCTGACAACGCCAACATTCGAATAGAAGTCTTGTGTGATGAACCTATTGCTTCTTCTTTGCTCGATAAACTAATCAATGATTATTATCAGAACTACACGCTTGTTACCTTCGTCAGCGACGTTGGCGTACTTCGGGCTGCAAAGTTCGCCAAAGCTTATAACCCCTAAAGTTGCTCGAGCAAAGCTATGTGAAACCCTGAATCAAAGGGCAGTCTTAAGATTGATCATTGCCTGCTGATCAACGTTGATAAAACCTTTTAGTGGACGATCTAGATCAACGATTATTCCTACTGCCAGCGCTACAAGGAAATACAGCCCCCACGACAGCAGGATATGTCGGCGAGCACCTTCTCCCAATGAAACACCCATCAAGACGCCATTGAAGAGGAGAAAGAGTGCAACTGGCATGAAGAGTCCATTAGGAACCCCGTTAATCAGGCTTTCAGTCCGAACGGTTTCTGCTGCAACGACATTGTTAAGCGCTTCAATAAGCGGCTGAAGCATTGATGATTCTGGCTCTTTCGCCGATTGTTCTTCGGCTATCGCCCAAAGTTGCTTTTGTTTTATACGGCTTTCTTGATGCAGCATCCTGATCGCATCAGGATCATTGGGAAGATCGGCAACCTTCAAACGAGTATCAAGATATTCACCCAAGCTATCTTTAAGCCTTAGCTTGAAGGGACTAGGTTGAAAATTGATAATTTCTGATGCTGCTGTGATTGCTGCTGCTTCGTTGGTAACCGCCTCTCGATTCTTTTCAAAATGATCCAGCGCAGACGAGAAGGTAAACCCGAGGAAAAGTGCTAGCAAAGCTAGCGATGAGTTCGTAATCGTTGAAACGTTGTTATCCACATCTAGCGCAGGCTGTTCTTTTCGAAAGTGACGAGACAGAAACCTGCCTGCAAAAAAACCCAACTCCGAGGCAACTGCCAACACTACAAAGACACCCAAAATTAGCAAGGGGAGGGGTTGATTTAAAAGAGTGTCTATATATGTCATGGCTCTAAAAATTACAGCAGTGGCTGCTGACCAAAGATTCGCTTGCGAGCACCGCTATCTGGCTCCACTTCCCAGAAGTAGCCTGTCTTAGCTTTAATAATTACCTTCTCGCCCTTGATCCAGGCATCTTCAACCCCTGGCACTGAGATCTGACGTAAAGCCCCACATTCCGGTTTGACGAGGTACACCGAACTTTCGCGTGCGCAGATGCGTTGGATGATCCATTTCATGGGTGAATTATGCCATCCTCTTATGGCTATCGACTTGTTAACAAGATAAGTTTAGATTTGAAAGAATAGTCTGGTTAAAAATACCGATGAAAGTTCTCGTTCCTCTCTTCGCTCTTTTGTTCAGCACCGCGGTCTTTGCTGAACCGCTTTACTTGGAATGCGCTGTTGAGGGAAAGTCTTTCGATCAAAAATTCAATGAAACAATCGGCATCAAGATCGATGATATGACGATCGAGGTAGTCAGCGAAGAGTTTCCAATGTTTGGGAAAATTCAGACCACTGACACCAGCTACAAAGCGACAAAAAACTTTACTAGCCCAAAGGGAGTGAAGTATTTCTTCAGCATCGAACTGGACCGAA
>JBJTFJ010000131.1:0-2688 GCA_046093345.1 Fluviibacter sp.
GCCGATGGTCCGGCGCAGCAGGGACTTAGCGTCGTTCTAGTCCTGCCGGCTTGCTCTGAAATTCTTTACAATGAAGCACGTTAATACGTGAGCTAAAGCTTGATATGGATTTAACCAAGTACAGTACCGAAGAGTTGGAGCGACTGCTGAAAGTCTTGCCCGAAGAAATTCGGAGAAGAGAGTCAGAAGATGATGAGGCGGCTCTCAGAAAACGCAAGGTGTTTCTTGGATTCCAGGAGCTCGCGGCAAAGCAAGGGGTGGACCTTAGCGACTTATGACAATGTCTTGACCTGACCAGCGTTATTTAATGTGCAGATCAGTTAGTTCTTCGGGGTGATCCGGATTCGTTGCAACAGAGAGAACAACAGGATCAGACCATAAAAGCCAATCATTGATCCGATAAATTTAGCGAAGAAACTTGTAAGTAAGCTATAAACCGGATCGATAAAGTGATCACCTAGTACGGCCTTGTGGGCAAAGGATGCGATTAAGGCACCAATAAAGGCAATCAGTGCAATGTCGACAGAGCGAACACTGCTGAAGCTGGAATCAAGGTGTCTGAGTTTCTGCACAAGTCGTACCGCTGCATAGGCAATTATTGAGTAAGAGCACGACAACAGGAAGCTTTCTACAGGGTGATCGTTATAGTAAGGCGTTGGGAAAAAACTAAAAATAAATATTTGCCCGAAAACCATCCAGATCAGTCCTTCAACACCAAACATCAAAGCGACAAACATCCTTACGCCAAAGGACAGATACAGAATTGAAGACCCATATTGAATGCTGACAAGATCGTTTAGTTGCGTTTGCAGTAAAACAGCCAGGACGTAGGCAATGATCGGGAAGCTGTAGCAGAAAAGCTTGTTTGAAAGCAGTGTCTGAGCGAGGTTATGCGCATCGTCAACGCTTTCGGGGCGACCTTCTTGATAAGAGCAATTGTCGTGTCGCCACATACTAGAAAACCGCTGATTATTTATTGCGGATATAAAGCTGATAAACAAACAGCACGGCAAAAAGCACAGCCATAGATCCAAGTGCATCACCTGTTGCCATGGCGCCCCAATTAAATAAAGTCGTTGATAAGGGCTCTTTATCAAAATCGGGGTTGATTCGTTCGGCGTGGTAAAAACATTGGTGCAAAGAAGCAGAAAGCAAACTCTGTGTGATTACAATCCAGCTAATGTTTTTGATCGTTAGACCTTCAAGCGATCGAGGTATGTGATTCCATGCGCACACCAGACGCATTGCTACATAAGACGAGAATGCAGATGCCGCTGCGCAGCCAATCGTGCCAATCGGAGAGACACCCAACATCTCGGGAAAATATAAGAAGTAGGTAACAATCGAACCAATGAAGATCCCGATCGCGCCGGGAAATCCAAAGGCAAACACAGCAAGAGTGCGCACACCGGCAGGAAAGAAAGGGAGCTCTACGCCTGGCGCAAAGTTAAACAACGGTCGTGCTGGACCCATCTGTAGCCACCAAGCAAGCATCCACACGATGATGCCCAGAACATAGGGCGTCATCGGAAAATTCAACAAAGAGATAATCAAGCCCTCTTGGGGCTGATGGATCTGCTTTGCGTTATTGGTGGAAAAGCTGTTGTGCACAGATCAGCGTTGTTTAAGTGCCAGTTGTAGCTTGGCGTGTTGATCCTCGAAGTGTTTGATACCTTTAGGCGTCAACTCAAGATGCTTCGCACGACCATCACTTACCGAGCGAACGAGTTTGATAAGCCCCGCTTCGCTCAGTTGGCTAACCTTGCGGTGAACAGTCGGACCTGTGCCAAATTTAAGAGACTGCACAAGGTCTGTAATTTTGGTAGCGATGCCGGAGTCCTGTCGGCAAACAATGAATGACATGACCTCTTCGCAACCCTCTTCAATCTCGCTTGTTTTAGCGGTATTGAGGAAGTTAATGATGCGGGCATAGTTCGAAGCTGATTTCATGATGAAATTCCAAAAATGTATACCTAGGCAGATTACATAGGTGTCTAGGAGTTGCCAAGAGAATTTTCGATTTCCGATCCTGTTCACGGTTCTAATAAATCACTTGCGTTTGGTCGCCAACACCATCTGGCACATATTTTGCTTTAGTAAAAACTAAGGAGGTAATTATGAGCTTATCGATCTTCATACTGTATTCGGTAATTTTTGGTATCGGTATCTTGGTAGGGATGAATTTAAGAAACCACTATGCCGAGGAGAAGGAGAAGCGCACCTTCGCCCAGATTAACGAGGAAGTCAGAAATCGCTTAAATGTTGCGGAAGAGCTGAATCGCTCCCTGCTCAGCGATCTTGCCTATGCCAAGAAAAAGCTTGTGGCGTCTAGCAAAGCAACTGTGACCCCTAACGAAGGCATACACATAACCCAAGCGGTGCCTCAAGTGTCTTTTGATGCGGCGTTCGCTGATGCCGGCAGATAACACCAAAAAACAAAGCCCGCATTCGCGGGCTTTGTTTTGAAACACAGAACTTATTTTTTCTTAGCAGATGGCTTCTTCTTCGAATGTTTCTTAGTTGATTTTTTAGACTGCGCCGCTTTAGATTTGTGAGATTTAGTTTTTTTAGCGGTAGGCGCAGGTGCTGCGGCAGCAGCAGGTTCTGCAACGGGTGCTGCAGCCTGTGCCATAGCGAGCGATGTGAATGCTGCGGTAACAATAGCGACGATCAGTTTTTTCATATTAG
>JBJTFJ010000132.1:0-4148 GCA_046093345.1 Fluviibacter sp.
GATTCCATCCACGGGCCGGTTTTAGGCATCAGGGTGCCGGCAGAGGCACCCATGGCGAGTAACGGTACGCCCATGCCCAAGGCCAGGCTGAAAAGTAGCAAACCTCCTAGGAAGGCGTTGCCGGTTTGGCCGATGTAGAGCAATGCCCCAGCCAACGGTGCGGCGACACAAGGACCGACAATGAGCGCGGAAAGTGCGCCGAGGCCAAAGACGGCAGGCAGCGAACCGCCGTGCAGACGTTGGCTGCCCTCAGCGAGTTTGCCTTGTAGTGCGTTAGGTAACTGCAACGTGTAAAAGCCCAGCATGCCACCGGCCAGTACAACGTAAACGAGCGCAAAACCAGTGAGCACCCAGGGGTTTTGAAGAATCCCGGAAACTAGGGTGCCGCTCAGGCCAGCGAAAACGCCGGCCACGCTGTAGGTGATGGCCATGCCGAGCACATAAAACAGCGCAAGCATAAAGCCGCGGGTATGCGAGATAGGGTGGGTCTCATCATGGCGGCCGAGGATGACGGTAACAACAATCGGCATCATGGGCAGCATGCAAGGCGTAAATGCCAGGCCGACTCCCGCGCCAAAGAAGATGACTAGGTTTAGCCAGAGCATGCCCTCATCCAGTGAGCGGGCTATTTCTGTGATGCCGTTGGCCGGTTGGGTAGGCGTAGCGTTAGGATTGGGCGCTGCCTCTGCGGCAACCTCCGCGGCTACCGGCAGTGTGACAGGAAAGAGTGCAATTTCAGGCGGGTAGCAGATGCCCTGGCTGGCACAGCCCTGATAACGGACGGATACGGTCATGGTCAGCGGGCGTTGTCCACCGTTTACCTGCACGTGCCAAACGAGCGGTTCCTGGTAAATCTCGGTGGGTCCGAAATTGGGATCGTCTTTCTGTAGGCCTTTGGGGAGGTCGCCTGGTGTTAGTTGCACGCCGGCAGGGACGAGGCCGGTGACATCGACACCCAGTTTTTCACGATAAAGATAATAGCCGGGCTGCACATCAAAGCGCACTTGTATCCGGTCGCTGGAAATTGCTTCGGTAGATGGACGGAAGGCCTGCATTGGCGGTAAAAATGTGCCACCAAAGTTGTCGGGCGCCGCTTGCGTTGTTGTAGCGCCGAGGAGCACACCGCACAGGGCAATACTGCGCAACAAGCGTTGGGCCAGTTTTGTAAGACTCATCGAAGATCTCGGGTAGATTCGTTGACCCAGCTCAGGTACTCCGGAAGGCCGTTTGTGCAAGGCAGCGCAATGATTTCCGGCAAATCGTAGGGGTGTGCCGCTTTCAGCCAGGCCTCCAGCTCGGCAAAACGGCTGTCGTCGCTAATGATGATCAGCGGTATTTCTGTAGTGCTCTCGATCTGCCCTTGCCAACGGTAAGTTGATTGGCAAGGCGCCAGTTGTTTCACGCAAGCGGCCAGACGCAACGCCACTAGCTGCTGGGCCAGATTGTTGGCAACATCGTCATCCGGTGCCGTAGTGAAAATGAGCTGAACTGACATAAATTTAATGGCGCCAGTTGTGCGTGATGATTTCGCGCAGAATATGCAGCCGTCGATGAAAGAAATGGTCGGCGGCGGGTACAACAATCACTGGCAGATCCTGGGGCTCGGCCCAGGCCAAGACGTTGTCCAGCGGTACGGTTTCATCGGCAGAGCCATGAATCACGATGGAGTCTTTGGGCACAGATTCCGTGTCGTAATTGCGCGTGCCTTCTACAAAACCGGAGGCCGTGCCTACCAGTACAAGGCGTTGCGCCGGGTGGCCGGTTTCGGCCATGCGTTTGGCCACGCGTGTCTGCACATACGCACCGAAAGAAAATCCGGCCAGCACGATAGGCAAATGGCCGCAACGTTCGCGCGCGTATTCGAGCACGTTGAGCAGGTCATCTGTTTCGCCGATGCCCTCATCGTGAGCGCCTTCGGTGTCGCCAACGCTGCGGAAGTTTGGGCGAAAGGCGGCATAACCCATGCTAGCGAAAGTGCGTGCCAGGGTGTGTGCGACTTTATTGGTTGCAGCGCCACCACCAATCGGGTGTGGGTGTGCCACTAGGGCGATGCCTCGCGGCGCGCCCGGGTTGTCGATCAGAATTTCGATCTTGCCAATAGGCCCATCAATCAGAACCTTTTCTTCACGAACGGTGCTCATAGAGGATCCTGTCAGATACGGAGGCGTTCAACGGGCACGCCTTTATCTAAATGCGACGTGATGATTTCATCAATATCTTCTTGATCGACAAATTGGTACCAGACGGCTTCTGGGTAAACCACCATCACTGGTCCGCTGAGGCAGCGACCGAGACACCCCGCTTTGTTAATGCGCACCATGCCTGGTTGGTTGAGCTTTAATTCTGCAACACGCGCCTTGGCGTAATCGAACATAGCCGTTGCGCCATGGTCATTACAAGAAGGGTCCCCATTGGTGCGTTGATTGCAGCAGATAAAGACGTGATGTTTGAAGTAGCTCATGAAGCGATCCGTTAAGAGTAATGCGGGAATTATAGAGCTGAACCCGAAGCGGCAGGTGGGTTGCGGCGCCGGTCAGTCCAGATCAGAAAGAGCAGCGTTAGATAGGGCCAGAGGGCAGCAATTAAGCGCGTCAGGCCGTTGAAGTTGAGGAAGTGCCCCTGTTGCCAGACGGTGAGCGCCGAAACGGAATACGGATTGGTAGGCATCAGGTTCACGAGTACGGTTGCTGCCATGAGCAGCATGGCAGCGATGGGGGGCTGCCAGTTGCCAGCCAAGAATAGAGCGGGAACGGCTAAGATAAGACCGATCAGCAGGCCATCGATACCGCCTGGGGTTAGCGCTACCCAGCGGGCGACTTCCGGGGCGCCAATGGTTTGTCCGATGAGCAACCAGCTTGACACGACACGAATGATTACGCCGATAGCCAGGGTTCCGGTTGCCGCAAAAAAAACCGTGTACCAGCGCAGACCCACCCGCTGTAAAACAGCCTGTATGAGAAAGGTGACGACCAGCGTTTGCATGGCGACAACCGCAGTTTCCAGTTGGCTATATAAGGCGGGTGAGAACGGCAGCGCGGTGGGGAGTGAAAGCAGTCCCCGTAAATCACCCAACCCGAAGAACACCGTTTCTGGCGAGATTTGCGCAAAGAGCCATAGCCATAGAAGAATCAATCCGGTTTCGGCACTGAGACGTTGCACCTCAAGTTTCTTGCGCGCATCACCGGCAAGAGCCAGCAAGCGTGGCCCGAAAATCAGTGCCAAGGCACTCCCCATTAGGGTGCCTGCAGTGTTCAGTGTTAGGTCGAGACCAGAGGAAACACGGCCCGGAATGAAGGTTTGTAAAGATTCCAGGCTGGCGGAAAGCAGGAATCCAGCCAGTAGTGGCAGCAGCACTCGTGCCCACGGCCAGGGGCGGTGGGTTGGTGACAGCGATAGGAGAAATCCTAATGGCATGTACGCGAACACGTTGAAGCATGCGTCTTGCCAGGTCCAGAATTTTGGCCAGCGGCCTTCAAGAAAATAGAAAAGATCCAATCCGCGGTCTTGCCATGCCGTGGCCGAGTAGAGGCTGGCATACACAATGATCCAGCCGTACACCACCGCCAGTGCAAGAGGCTTCTGGCGGGCTCGTGCCTGCCAGGTATGCCAGCGTGATGTGCGCTTAGCGGTTGTGTCGGCCATGGTCCTGATGCTGGCCGGCTTCATGCCCAGTGGGCGGCACATGATAGGTGCCTTCTGCAGCATGGTGGTGCGAAGGCGTTGGCGCTGGCTTGCCGATGCGTTGCGGCAACAGAGATCCGATGATCATCCCGAGCACCGCTGCGATGAGGCCGAGAATTTGCGGCGGCCAGACAGCATCCTCGTTCGAGAAACCCTCGCACAGGATCCAGGTAAAAAATCCGCTGAAGATAGCGAAGAGGGCGCCCTGGGTGTTGCCACGCTTCCAGTAGAAACCTGCAACAAGCGGGACGAATGCCACGACGAGGGTAATTTTGTAAGCGTGCTCGACCATCTTGAAAATAGAGGTGCTGCTGGTCAGCGCCATTGCCAGCACCATGCCAGCAAAAGCCACAATGACAATGCGCATCAACCACAAGAAAATACGATCCGAGATGTGCGGCAACATCGGGCGCAGAATGTTTTCGGTGAACGAAACCGACGGTGCCAGTAGCGTGGCCGAGGAGCAG
>JBJTFJ010000133.1:0-10971 GCA_046093345.1 Fluviibacter sp.
CGTACCCTCAGACGAATCTGAAGTACCAAAAACGTCGGGGTTGGCAGAAACTGCCACCTGGCTGCGCGGACATTTTTTAGTGGCCATGCCGGGCATGTCAGATCCACGTTTCGCCCGCAGCCTGATTTATCTTTGTGAACATTCCGACCAGGGTGCCATGGGTATCGTCGTGAACAAACCGACGGACATGAGCCTCGCCTCGCTTTTCGAACGTGTGGAACTGGCGAATCCGGATGCAGAGTTGGCAGGACAGCCCGTATTATTTGGTGGCCCAGTGCAGCTGGACCGTGCTTTTATACTGCATAAACCCGCCAAGCCCTGGCAAGCCACGATGAAAATCTCCGATGAGATTGCACTGACAAGTTCCAAAGATATTCTCGAATCCATTGGCAGTGATGCTGCGCCTAAATCCATGCTGGTTGCCCTGGGTTACGCCGGATGGGTGCCTGGTCAGCTCGATAGCGAAATTTTGCAGAATGCCTGGCTCAGCGTACCCGCTGACGACGAGATTCTTTTTGAGCTTCCTTATGAAGAACGCTTGCCCGCAGCCCTTGCCAAACTAGGCATCGGTTTTGATCGTTTGTCAGACGTGGCAGGCCATGCCTGAGGGCACGGTCATGGGCTTCGATTTCGGCACGGTTCGCATTGGTGTTGCCGTGGGCGAAACCATCACAGGCCTTGCGCATCCGCTGACCTTAATTGCCAGTGAACCTGTGGCACAGCGCTTTGAACAGATTGGTGCATTGCTTGCCGAGTGGCAACCGCATCAGATCGTTGTCGGGCTTCCTACTCATCTAGACGGCACCGAACACGAAATGACGCAGCGTTGCCGCCGTTTCGGCAACCAGCTACACGGCCGCTTTAATCTGCCGGTAGTCTGGGTCGATGAACGCCTGAGTTCCGCAGAGGCCGAGCAGCGCCTCAAGCAGGCAGGGCAATCGGCGCGCGGCACTAAAGCCAACGTCGACGCGGTGGCCGCACAGATTCTTTTACAGCAGTGGCTAGATCAGCAGGCTGCGCACTCAGAACATCAAGCCGGAGGCACACATGCCTGACTTAAAAAATCTACCCGATGCCGAGCAGCAGATCGCTGCGCTGGCGGAACAGTTGAAACCCATCTTCGACCAAGCGCCGGATACCGTGCTGATTGGCGTGTTTACAGGTGGTGTCTGGATTGCCGAGCGGCTGTCTCAACTGTTGTCTAGCCATCCGCCGGTGGGCAGCGTGGATATCTCTTTTTACCGCGATGATTTCAGTGAGCGCGGATTGCGTCCTAACGTACAGCCGACCACTGTGCCGGTTGATATCGTCGGTAAGCCAGTCATTCTGGTCGACGACGTTCTTTACACGGGGCGCACCACGCGTGCGGCCCTCAACGAACTGTTCGACTACGGTCGCCCCGGTAGCGTTAAGCTGGCCGTACTGGCTGATCGTGGCGATCGCCAGCTGCCTATCGCAGCCGATTTCTGTGTCTGGCCGGTCAACCTACCGCCAGAAGCCAGCCTGGTGCTGGCCCGTACCCCTGTTGATGACGCCAATGGCAAACTGACCTGGAGCCTTGATGATGCTTGATCCGCAACTCGACGCCGATGGCAACCTGATCCACCTGCTCTCGACAGAAGGTTTGTCGCGTGAACAGCTGACACGATTGCTGGATACCGGCGCCAGCTTTCTGGGGGTGTCCGACCGCGATGTAAAAAAAGTACCGCTGCTTCGTGGCAAGAGTGTGTTTAACCTCTTCTTCGAAAACTCCACGCGTACCCGCACCACATTTGAAATCGCGGCGAAACGTTTGTCGGCGGATGTGATTAATCTCAATATGTCCACATCGTCCACCGCCAAAGGGGAGACGCTGCTCGATACCGTTGATAACCTCTGTGCCATGCACGCCGACATGTTTGTCGTACGCCACGAATCGAGTGGCGCACCGCACCTCATCGTGGATCATTTGCGCCGCACGGGTCGTAGCGATATTCACGTCATTAACGCAGGCGATGGCCGCCATGGCCATCCGACGCAGGGTTTGCTCGACATGTATACCATCCGCCACTACAAGGGCGGCTTTGAAGGCCTGAAGGTCGCGTTGATTGGCGACATCCTGCACTCACGCGTGGCGCGCTCCGATATCCATGCGCTCAAGACGTTGGGCGCCGAATCTATCCGCGTGGTGGGTCCGCAGACCTTGATTCCTACCGACATCGAATCGCTGGGTGTGGAAGTGCACCGCGACCTGGATAGTGGGCTGAAAGATTGTGACGTGGTGATTGCGCTGCGCCTGCAGCGTGAGCGTATGAGCGGTGCATTGCTACCGTCAGCCACAGAATTCCATGATCGTTACGGGCTGACACACGAACGTTTAAAAGCGGCGAAACCAGATGCGATTGTGATGCATCCGGGGCCGATGAACCGGGGCGTAGAGATCGACTCGGCCGTGGCAGATAGCCCGCGGGCCGTGATTCTGCCGCAGGTCACTTTTGGTATCGCCATGCGCATGGCGGTGATGAGCGTATTGGCGGGAGGTTGAGATGACTAAGTTAGCGAATGGGCAAACCATCGAAATTCGCGGCGGGCGCGTTATCGACCCGGCCTCCCAGTTTGATGAATCGGCTTCAGTCTTTATTGCGGACGGCAAGATTGCCGGCATCGGGCAAACACCAGCAGGCTTTAAAGCCGATCAGGTGATTGATGCTCAGGGTCTGGTCGTGGCACCAGGCCTGGTCGATTTATCGGCACGCATTGCCGGCAACATTGATGCCGAACTGGCAGCTGCAGTAGCAGGTGGCGTCACCACGCTGGCATGCCCACCGGATGTCGATCCGATTCTGGATGAACCAGAGCTGGCTGAGCGACTCGTGCGCCATGCGGAAGATGTGTCGCAAGTACGCGTGCTGCCCGTAGGTGCTATGACCCAAGGACTGGCTGGCAACATGCTCGCCGAAATGAGCCTGTTACGTGATGCAGGTTGTATTGCCGTATCGCAAGGACGGGGTCTGCCCTCAGATACCCGTGTGCTCTGGCGTGCGCTTCAGTACGCTGCATCGTGTGATGTGCCGGTGTGGTTGCAGCCTGCGGAGTTCCATCTGAGTAAAGACGGCATCGCGCATGACAGTGCGCTGGCTTCTCGTCTTGGTTTGTCGGCTATTCCAGTAGCTGCTGAAACACTCGCCATACAAACCGTGCTGGCCCTCGCCAAAGCAACCGGTGCGCGTGTGCACTTCACCCAGATCAGTTCAGCGGAAGGCGTGGCCTTACTGCGCGAAGCGCGCGATGCCGGTTTACCCGTGACCGGTGATGTGGCTGTCCATGCGCTCCACCTGTACGAACAGGATATCGGGTACTTTGATCCGCTCACCCGATTTGATCCGCCGCTGCGTGGTTATGGTGATCGCGAAGCCCTTCGTTTAGGTCTGGCCGAGGGCACAATTGGTGCAGCGGTATCTGCGCATACCCCACTGGGTCTGGATGTGAAGCGCGTACCTTTTGCCGAAGCCGCACCGGGTGCAACGGGCATCGAGTTGCTGTTGCCATTAACGCTAGCATGGGGTGAGGCCTTGAGCTTGCCGCTGCGCCGTTCATTGCTGCCGGTAACTTCCCAGGCTGCCGCCATTCTGGGTATCGAAGCTGGTCAGGTTGCTGTTGGGCAGCGTGCTGATCTGTGCATCTTTGATCCGGAAGCCAGTTGGACGGTGCGCGAGGAAGATTTGCGCAGTGCCGGCAAACTCACGCCCTTCCTGGGTCGGACGCTGCAAGGTCGTGTGGTCACCACATTGGCTGGTGGCCAGCCGGTTTATCAGCGCAGTTAATCAGTCAGCCGCTAACGCACGTAGTTGGCGGCTTATTGATTCAGCATGGTCGGTGCTGATTGATAAGGTCTTGCGTCGACTGGTCTGTCCGCGAATCAGTTCAATGGCGCTTTGCGGACAGCCAAGGGTTTTAGCCAGCCAGGCAATCAGCGCCTGATTGGCCTTGCCATCAACTGGCGGCGCATGCAGACGAATCTTTAACGCATCACCATGCTCGCCGGCGCAGGAAGTCGTCTTGGCGCCGGGTTGCACGTGCACGTTGATTTGCAGATCGCCGTTGCCGGTAATCTGCAACCAGCAGGGTAAATCAGTCACGCCCCAGCTCGATCCCGAGTTCACGGCTACGTTCAGCCGCTGCGTGCATGCCAGCAATAAGGCCTTCCTTCACGCCCATCTCGGCTTTCTTCTTGAGCGCTGCCTCGGTGGTGCCGCCCTTGGAGGTGACACGCTCCCGTAGGACGCTCACAGGATCCGTGGACTGCTCGGCAAGTTGTGCAGAACCGAGTACCGTTTGAATGGCCAACGTGCGGGCTGTCTCCGGAGAAAGACCCAGTTCGCGGGCGGCTTCTTGCATGGCTTCCAGGAATAGAAACACGTAGGCCGGCCCACTGCCAGAAATTGCCGTCACGGAATCAATCAGCTGCTCGGTATCAACCCAGGCGGTTTCACCCACGGCACCCAGAATGGCTTCGGCACGGTCTTTATCAGCGGCATCGACAGAGGGGTCTGCATAAAGCCCGGTCATGCCCGCACCAATGAGTGCCGGGGTGTTAGGCATGGCACGCACAATGCGGCGATAGCCACCCATCCAGCGGGCAAGATCGTCCACCAGTAGGCCTGCAGCAATACTCACGATCAGTGGTTTGTTGTCGCCAGCAGGCAGGCTCGCCAAAGCGGCGCGCATTTGCTGGGGTTTCACAGCCAGCACGAGTACATCACACTGCAGCGCCTCGGCCGTTGCTGCCTCATAGATGTTGATTGAAAACTGTTCGCTTAGTCGTGCTCTGGCATCGGGCAGAATCTCAATCACGCCCAGATTATGTGGCTCAAAACCGCGCTGGATTAAACCGCCAACAAGCGCAATCGCCATGTTGCCGCCGCCAAGGAATGTAATTTTCATGTGTTTGCTCCGTCAGAATTCGTATAAGTGCGTTGGCCAAAGATCGCGGAGCCAACACGCACCAGGGTAGCCCCTTCGCTAATAGCTACTTCAAGATCATCGCTCATGCCCATCGACAGCGTGTCGAGGGCAAAGCCCTGTTGATTAAGCTCGGCCTGCAATTCGCGCAGGCGTGCAAATTGCTGATGCTGTGTAGCAGCGTCCTGGGTGGCTTCGGGTATGGCCATCAGACCACGTAGTTGCAGGTTCGGCAATTGCGCCACCGCTTTGCAGAGTGCTAGCGCCTCATCAGGCGCGCAACCGCTTTTACTCGCTTCACCCGATACATTGATTTGTACACAGACTTGAAGCGGCTCAAGGTGTTGGGGTCTTTGTGCAGATAGGCGCTCGGCAATCTTCAGCCGGTCTATCGTATGCACCCAGCTGAAATGCTCAGCGATGCCTCGTGTTTTATTGCTCTGTATGGGGCCGATAAAGTGCCATTCCAGGGCTGGCCGGGCACTAGCCTTTTCAACCCCTTCCTGAGCGTAATTCTCGCCGAAGGCGCGCTGGCCGCACGCGGCAATGGTATCTACGGCTTCAATCGGAAAAGTCTTGGAAACGGCCAGTAACTTGACGCTGCCGGCAGGTCTACCAGATGCCGCCTGTGCACGATCAATCCGTTGCTTGACCGCAGCAAGTCGCTGGGCAGCATCTTCATGGGTCAGGGCAGTGGATTCGTTAGCAGACATGCGTGAGGCGTGTTTAAAAGAGGTAACAACCTGTTAGGCTAGCGAAGTATATCAACGCACGCAGCGCATATCTGAACGGGAAGACAACAACATGCTCGAATCGCTACTCTTGATCGCACGTGACTTGAACGCTTCGGATATTCACCTATCGGCGGGCATGCCGCCTATGGTTCGTATTAACGGTGACCTTCAGTCGTTGGATCAGCCCGCCTTAGGCAATGCCCAGGTACGCGGCATGATCGATAGCGTATTGCCAGAAACGCAGCGCCGATTGTTTAGCGAAGGTGCAGCTTGTGACTTTGCGTTTGCTTCGCCGGCAGAAGGCTTGGGTCGTTACCGGGCTAATGCCTACCGACAGCAACGGGGCGTGGCGCTGGCGCTAAGGCCAATTCCCGAACAGGTACCATCCCTGGAAAGCATTGCGGCACCCGCCATTCTCAAGCAGCTCGCAGGCATCGATCATGGTCTAGTGCTTGTCGTAGGACCCACTGGTTCGGGTAAGAGTACAACGCTGGCCGCTATGACGGAGCACATCAATCAGACGGCGGCTAAACACATACTCACCATCGAAGACCCAGTGGAGTTTGTTTACGAAGCACGGCAGTGCCTGGTTACGCAGAGAGAAGTGGGCCGAGATACACCAAGTTTTGCGGATGCGCTCAAAGCGGCGTTGCGTGAAGATCCGGACGTTATCTTGCTGGGCGAAATGCGGGATCTGGAAACCATTCGCCTGGCGCTAACCGCGGCAGAAACCGGTCACCTGGTTCTGGCAACGCTACATACAGCGACAGCCTCTCAGGCAATCGAACGCATTGTGGATGTCTTCCCGGGCGAGGAACGGGATTTGGCCCGCACCTTATTGGCCGATGTGCTTCGGGCCGTCGTCGCGCAGCAGTTATCGGCGCGTAGTGACGGGCAAGGTCGGGTAGCCGCTCACGAAATTCTGGTCGGTACCCCAGCCGTGCGTAATCTGATTAGAGAGAACAAAACTGCTCAATTAGTTTCTGTGATGCAGACAGGGCAGCAGCAGGGTATGCAGACTATGGCCCAGAGCCTTGAAAGGCTCGAGCAACAAAAGTTTATTAATTAAATTAGACTGCAGCAGAGTCGTCCGTCGTACCGGATGGCTTTGGCTTCCGATGAAACCCTGAAACCAGATCAATCACGAACAACCGGCATTCCAGTGCACCGTTCTTTAACGGAAAACGGCGGCGGGGTTTGAGGCCTAGGCCTTTGGTGAGTTCCAGGTCAGCTGTGAACAGTGCGGCTGTCCAGCCACTGAATTGTTGTTTGAGTGTGCGGCCCCATTCCGGGTATTCGGCTTGGAGTTCTTCCTGTTCGGAAAGGCGTACGCCGTATGGCGGGTTGCTCACTAAGAGGCCAGTTGTGGCCGGTGCGCCACGGCCGATAAAGTCGGCCTGATCCAGGGTGACTGCATCCGATAACCCAACTTGTTCCAAGTGACGACGCGTGGCGGCAATGGCGCCGGGGTGCATGTCACTGGCGAAAATGGTTTGTGGTGGCAACGGTCGAATCTGTGCACGGGCTTCGGCACGTAGCTTGGTCCATAGCGAACGGTCGGCATCTTGCCAGCGCTCACAAGAGAAGCGGCGGTTGAGTCCCGGTGCCATGTTGGCACGCATCCAGGCAGCTTCAATGACAATGGTGCCACTGCCGCACATGGGGTCGAGGAAATTTTCGTAGACTGG
Source organism: Fluviibacter sp. (assembly GCA_046093345.1). GTDB lineage: Bacteria > Pseudomonadota > Gammaproteobacteria > Burkholderiales > Rhodocyclaceae > Fluviibacter. Next base: position 7,364 of record JBJTFJ010000133.1, read on the forward strand.
GTTGCCAGCCTCGTCGGTATTGTTCCAGCCGGCCAGTGCCAGCAGCCCTGCGGCCAGGTTCTCTTTTAGCGGTGCTTGTCCGGCTGCGCCGCGATAGCCGCGCTGCCAGAGCGGGCTGCCCGAGCTATCAATATAGAGTGTGGCAGAGGTTTCGGTGAGGAAGAGTTGGATACGCTGATCGGGTTGATCGGTATTAACGTTTGGTCGGCCACCACGATCCGCGCGGAAGCGATCGCAAACAGCATCTTTGATGCGCAGGGTTGCGAAGTCGAGGCTACGCAGCGGCGATTTAACAGCCGTGGTACTGACCTTGAAGCTCTGGCTGACATCAAACCACTGGTGCCAGGCGATCTTGCGCGCCATTTGATAGAGGTCTTCTTCTTTCTGGTACGCGCCAACGGCCAGACGGACCAGGATGCGTGAGGCAAAACGCGAACGCAGATTGGCGCGATAGAGGCTTTCTTGTGTGGCACGTGCACGCACGCCGCCGCCCACCTGTTCTACCTGGGTCAGGCCGCATTGGTTGAACTCAGCAACCAGGAGTTCTTCGAGGCCACGCGGGCAGGGGGCAAAAATGTGCATGAAGTGCTTTCGTTAAAACGGCTTGAGAACTACAAGAAGCGTGATGATGGTGAGAATAAGAACTGGGATTTCATTAAACCAGCGATACCAGATGTGGCTGTGCGTATTTGTGCCGGCAGCAAATTGGCGGTAGAGGTGACCACAGTAAAAGTGGTAACCGAGCAAAAAGACGACGAGTAGGGTTTTGGCGTGCAGCCAGCCACCGCTAAAGCCGTAGCCAAACCAGAGCCAGAGACCCAGAACCACTGCGCCGATGCCTATGGGAGTGACAAACTTGTACAGGCGGCGGGACATACCCAGCAGTCGTTGGTATTCCGCAGATTGTGTGTCGGGCACAGCTGCCAGATTAACGAAGATGCGCGGTAGGTAAAACAAACCGGCGAACCAGCTCACGACCAGAATGATGTGAAATGCTTTGATTGTTAGCATGAGGGAGCCTTCAGTGTGGCGAGAAAGTCTTGCACCGTGGGGTAACGGAGTTTGATACGCAGCTCTTTGAGCAGTCGTTGATTGTCGAGTCGGCGCGATTCTGACATGAATGAGTAAAGCATGGGGGAAACGCGGTCTTTGAGGTCGTTGCGGGCTAAGCGTTCCGGCTTTGGCAAGCCATAGGTATCGGCAACCGCGTCAAACCAGTCACCCATTTTAAGGCTGCTGCAGTCGCTGGTGTTGTACGCCCGTAGGGAGCGGCCGCGGCTCAGGGTTAGCCAGCTGATACGTGCCAGATCTTCGGCATGGATGTGGTTGGTCCAGGTGTCGTCTTCGGTACGTAATGCCGGGGTGCCAGCGCGTAAACGATCAACCGGTAGCCGATTGCCGGCATAGATGCCGGGCACACGTAGGATGCTTCCTGCATTGGGGGTAGTTCTGCCCGGATTGGCAAGATCGGTGGTGCGGGCGGCGCGTGTGCGGGTGCGTGTCCAGCGGCGCAGAATCGCTTCGGCGGCAGCCCGGCGTTGCCCACGGAGGGTTTGCGGATTGAGTGGCCGAGATTCGTGAACTAGATCGCCCTGGCAGTCGCCATAGACCCCGGTGGTACCAATGAGGGTAAGCCGCCGTGGTAGACTGCGCCCACCATGCAGCGCCGCCAGAAAGCGGTTTAGACGTGGATCCGCATAGCCATCGGCAGGGTTGGTATCGGCCGGAGGCGCCAGGTAAATGACCTGTGTGGCTAACCCGCGTAAACGCTTCAGGCTGTGAGGTTGATCCAGGTCGGCAGCAACGGGCGTTGCCCCGAGTGCTCTCCAGGTTTGCCAGGTGCTGCTATCGGGTTCGTGACGCAGCATGGCGCGAAGTCGATAACGTGTGCCTACCTGTGTGGCAATTCTTGCCGCAACATCGCCGCACCCGACCAGCAATAAGCGTGGTTGGCGAAAGCGGCGGGGGAGCGCGCGTGGCGTAGACGGCAAGTCTTTGGGCATGCCGCCATTGTACGGTTTCGCAGGCTTTAGTTTCTTACAGGATTCAACATGACGCATCAGGTAACGCTTAATCCGATTAATGCCACGTTTCGGGCCGATGGCCATGAGACGGTGCTTGAAGCTTCGCTGCGCCACGATCTGCTTTTGCCCTATGGTTGCCGCACAGGTGGCTGCGGCGCTTGTCGTGCCAAGATCACGTCGGGTACCGTGGACCATGGCAAAGCCAGTGAAACAACGCTGACGCCGGCCGACCGTGAGGCCGGATTTGCGTTGCTGTGCTGCGCAGTGCCGCAGACTGATGTGGTGGTGGAAGTGAAAGACGTGCGTCGCGCAACGGATATTCCGGTAAAGACCCTGCCCAGCCGTATTGAAGGTCTGGAAAAACCAGCCACCGATGTGGCGGTTTTAACGCTACGTTTGCCAGCGACCGAGATGTTCCAGTTTCATGCGGGGCAGTATGTCGATATTTTGCTGAAGGACGGTAAGCGCCGTAGTTTCTCTATTGCCAATCCGCCACACGATGCAGCAACGATTGAGCTGCATGTGCGTCATGTGCCAGGTGGTCTATTTACCGATCAGGTCTTTAGTACGATGAAGGTGCGCGATATCCTGCGCTTTAACGGCCCCCACGGAAGTTTCTATTTGCGCGAGTCAGAAAAGCCGATGATTCTGCTGGCGGGTGGGACGGGTTTTGCGCCAATCAAGTCGATTGTTCTGGAGACGCTGCACTTGGAACTGCAACGCCCGATCCATATTTACTGGGGTGCGCGTGATCGTGCAGGTCTTTATCAATATGAGGTGGCTGAAGCATGGGCGGCTCAGTATCCTCACATCAAATTTATTCCTGTGCTTTCTGAGCCGGAGCTCACGCCGGGTTGGTCCGGTCGTACAGGGTTGGTGCATGAAGCTGTGCTGGCTGACTTCCCGGATTTATCGGGTCATGAGGTGTATGCCTGTGGTGCACCCGGCATGATTGCGGCTGCGCGTGCGGATTATCAGGGCAAAGGCAATTTGCCAGAAGACGCTTTCTTTGCTGATTCTTTCGAGTTTGCCGCTAACTAAATAAACGGCACTCACAGACCCAAGGCCTGCTGGTTAAGTCCGCAGACCTTTTTTATTGCTGCTGTTGTTGCGCCTGGCGATAACGATCGACACAGGCTTTACAGATACAGGCCTTCATCTTTTTCTCGGAAGGTATCCGGTCAATCAGTGCTTGCGGGATGTCCGTGCTGTAGCACCAGCAGGGACTGTCGTTATGTGCCCCGCAGGCGTTGTGTTCGCCGCACAGCGGGCACTCATATTCGTTAACTGTGTCCATGGCAGGCCTGCGGGTTAGTGAGCATCGTCCCAATTCGGGCCGATGCCTATATCAACAACGAGTGGCACTTTCAGTTTGGCCACGGTCGTCATTAGCGGGCCAAGCGACTCGCTTGCGGGATCACGCAAACACATAGGCGTTGGCCGAATAACTTTTCAAAATGACTATTATGTTGTGCTGACTGGCGTATATCTTCCGTGTTACTAGGAACGCTAGAACAGCAATCAATTTCTGCTCAACCATCTTCATTGCAAATTAGATTGGCTAGGCCAAAGGCACTCATAACG
>JBJTFJ010000134.1:0-2273 GCA_046093345.1 Fluviibacter sp.
GCCTGACCAATGGTGTTGTTGATCTTGTGGGCACCGGTGTGGTTAAGATCTTCGCGCTTCAGATAAATCTGGGCACCACCGAGAATCTCACTCCAACGCTTGGCGTGATAAATCGGGCTAGGACGGCCAACGAAATGCTTCAGTTCACTCTGGAATTCAGCAATAAATTCCGGGTCACGGCTGTAGTGCGCGTAGGCATGCTTAAGCTCTTCGAGCGCCGCTACCAGTGTCTCTGAAACGAAAGAGCCACCATAGGGACCAAAGTGACCGCGCGCATCTGGCAAATCGTAGGGTTTCATGAAGCGAATATCCTGACTACTGTATGGCTACCTTCGTCACACACCGCGAACGGCATTAACAAAGGCTCGAATTTTGTCGGCATCTTTGATGCCCTTGGCACTTTCTACCCCGGAAGACACATCGACCGCCACCGGCTTTACCTGACGAATGGCCTCAGCCACATTGTCTGGATTGAGCCCACCGGAAAGAATCACCGGCAAGGGGCACGAAGACGGCACCAACGACCAGTCGAACGACTCACCGCTCCCGCCATAAGCCGGGGTCCAGGTATCGAGCAACAGGGCGCGCGCCGAGGGAAATTGCGTAGCGAATTCTAACAGATCGACCCCAGGCCGAACGCGCGCCGCCCGCAGATACGGTAATCCAAAGCCTTCACATTGACCAACTGTTTCATCGCCATGAAATTGCAGCAAATTCAGCGGAACTTCTTCGATCACGCGGTTAACTTCCGCACGGGAAGCATTAACAAACAATCCCACAATAGTCACAAAAGGTGGAATCGCTCGGGCAAGGACTTTCGCCTGCTCAATCGTGACATGACGCGGGCTATCAGCGTAGAACACAAAGCCAATCGCATCAACGCCGGCCGCAACGGCCGCTTGCACATCTTCAACGCGGGTCAGGCCACAGACTTTAATGCGAGGTTGGGCATGCAGAGTCATGAGATAACGATCATCAGAAATTAAAAACCTGGAGCGGGTCGCCTGACTGTCCGGCAGATGGCAACCGCCAATCCGCATCATAATCGACCGCAGTCAGATACAGGCCATCCGGCATAAAAGTAGGTGGTGCTAACTTTCGGTCTTTCTGTGCCAATAGTGAAGTCATGAGGGTCACCGGCTCGGCACCCTTACCGACATAAATCAGCGCACCAACCAGATTACGAATCATGTGCTGCAAAAAAGCGTTGGCAGCAAAATCAAACACCAGCCAATCACCCTGACGGGTAACACGGGAATCGGTCAGGGTGCGAACCGGGCTATTGGCCTGACATTCCGCTGCCCTAAAGGCGCTAAAGTCATGTGTACCCAGGATTGATTGGGCGGCAACGGCCATCGATTCAACATCTAGCGGCCGGTGAAACCAACCTGCCCGGCCGGCAAAGATTGCGGGCCGCTCCGGACGATTAAGCAGAATGTAACGATAGCGCCGCCCGGTTGCGCTAAAGCGCGCATGGAAGTCTTCGGCAACTGGCTGCGCCCAGCGCACGGCGCAACTTGGTGGCAATAGTGCATTGACACCTCTTACCCAGGCCGAATCGGGTCGCACTACCGGTGCATCGAAATGAATCACCTGTCCGGTGGCATGTACGCCGGCATCCGTACGACCTGCGCAGACAATCTGCACAGGCGCATCAGCAATCTGAGACATGGCCGATTCGAGGGCACCCTGTATGGTGGGCAGCGTTGAACCAATGGGCAGACCGTTAACGACCTGAGTCGTGGGCGCTTGCGTTTGCCAGCCATGGAATGCAGCGCCATCATATTCAATACCTAACGCCCAGCGCTGTGGTGTCATACCCCACTCCCCCAGGCAAGGCTTAAGCAGGCCGCACCAAGCATTAATCCGGCCAACGCAAAATCACGGCCCGATAAAGGTACAACATCTAATTCCAGCACTTCCGGCGCATCCGTCTCGGGCGCACCGGCAAGATCAGCGCCCGCCAACGCCAATACATCATGCAGATTACGTGGCTTGGGTGCTGTTTCGAGATAATGAAATACCAGCAGCAAACGGGCCACGGCACGTTCGGGCCACTGCCGATTACCGGCCAACGGCTGCAACAAAGCGAGTGAACCGGCAGCGAGACTACGATCGTCAGTGGTATCTAGCAACAAGGTGACTGCTGCCAGCATGCCGATCAGTCGCAACAACTGTGTCACTCCGAGCAACACCCCCTCCTCGGTGGGATACAAGCCCCACTCGGGCAATAGCGCGGCGCCGGGCGTCATCGATAGCGTGACCACAAACAG
>JBJTFJ010000135.1:0-7727 GCA_046093345.1 Fluviibacter sp.
TAACCCGCTCTCGGCAACGACGGCGGGTTTTTTGTTTATTGGTGTTTGATTTTGAAAATATGGTTAAATGAACACATGAGACCTTCTGTTGCACTCCAAGCACACCGAGAACTAATCCGAACCGTGGTTGAGAGATACCGCGCTAGGAACCCGCGTGTGTTTGGATCGGTTTTGCATGGCATCGATAAAGAGGGCAGCGATCTTGATTTGCTCGTTGAGCCAACGCAAGGTGCAACCTTGTTTGATCTAGGCGCCATCCAGATTGAGCTTGAAGAGCAGCTTGGTGTTCCGGTAGATGTGCTAGTGCCAAAAGACTTGCCGATAAGATTTAGAGATGCAGTGCTGAGAGAAGCTTTGCCGGTATGACGACCCAACAGGACCGCACATCGCTACATGTTGAATTGATGCGTCAGTCTGCACGCCAAGCCGTTGAATATGCTTCAGGCATGGATAAGATAACCTTTGAACAGGACGCTAAAACGCTAGATGCCGTCATAATGAAGCTATTGGTAATCGGCGAGTTAGCATCAAAAATTCTGGAAGAAGATGCCCCGTTTTCCAAAGCAAACCCAGATGTACCCTGGTTGAAGATGAAAGGTATGAGAAACAGGATGGCTCATGGTTATTTTGAGCTAGACCACGAGGTTGTTTGGGATACCATTAAAAATGCAGTGCCCGAATTAATTGAGGCACTAGATAAACTCTGACTGCCTTACACGCAGAATGTCGGCGGTTCGAGCCCGTCACTACCCACCACCTAAAGCCTGACTAACCCGCTCTCGGCAACGACGGCGGGTTTTTTGTTTGTTGGTGTTTGATTTTGAAAGTTGTTACTGGGTGTAGCAGATCACACCTAGTCTGATTGTTGTGATTGCGTCAACTTGAACGCTTCTCGGTATTTCTTAAACATCACTGCAATAGAAATAGCACTGCTGCTGATTATCACGCCAATCACCATGGGGAGTACTTCTGTCATGTTGCGCATCAGGTAGGCAAAGAGCGGCACATAGACCATCACCATGAGTAGCCCAACTTTGTGTTGGGAACTGCCCGGCTGCAGTGCCTCGCAGATACCGCTGATGATTGCAGCAAGGGGCAGGCTGAGAAACAAGCCAATAATCAAGCCAGCAAAAGCAAGTTCGGCAGTGAGGGCTAGGTTTTCCATAGTATAAGAATTTTATCTAGTTGTTGTCTTTGCGCCATAGTGGCGATAGACCCCATAGACCTAATAGTGGGCCAGGTAATAGTAACCATGAGGTGTATACGCCCCAGCTATCTACAACAGCGGTGCCGATTTGTATGGACACCATGGTAATGGCAAACCCAATGGCGTTTTGGAGCGTGAGTGCGCTACCGACTATTTCAGGTGGACAGGCTTTTGCTGAAAGTGCCGAGAAGTGGGGGGAATCGGCTATGACCGTTGCGCCCCATATCAGTAGCACGAACAAGAGCCATGCGGGCAGTGTATCGGCGATTATTGGAAATAGGGCACAGCACAAAGCAGAGGCACCGAGGGCTATTGCGGCAACACGGGCACTGCCCATGCTTTGGCTTAACCAGCCGCCAATCACACAACCCAGACTACCAATGCCGATAATTAGGAATGATAGACCCGAAACCTGAGCGGTACCACGTTCGGCTAAGCCAGCTGCGATAACGAGAGCCGGTGTCATTGTCCAGAATGCATAGAGTTCCCACTGGTGCCCAAAATAGCCGAGTGCAGAGGCGCGGTATTGAGGAATGGAGAATGCGTTGAGCACACGCCCAAGCCGGATGGATCCACCGCCTGATCTGCGGTTGAGGTGTGGTCCATCACCGAGTTGCCAGATCATCAGGGCTGCGGTGCTGGCGAGGAACGAAGAGACAAGGATAGTTTGTTGCCATGGCCAATCGGCCCCCGCAAGGCGGATTCCATGGGGTAAGGCAGTGCCTAGGGTGAGCATACCGACTAATTGCGCCAGAACAGATCCGGCTCGATCGGGCACCCAGCTAACAACGAGCTTCATGCCAAGGGGGTAAACCCCGGCCAGACTAAAGCCAACCGCAAAACGAAGCGGTAGCCCACTGGCTAAGTCGGTTGCCCACAGAGCAAAGGCAGCATTGGCTAAGGCACCTATGAGTGCGCAGACCATGAAAATTTTGCTGGCGTCGAATCGATCTGCCAGGCCAGTAAGAGCAAAGGTCAGGGTCCCCAGAATAAAACCAAGCTGAACGGCATTGGTAAGTAAGCCGATATCCGCTTCGCTAATCCCCCAGGCCTGCATGAGGCTGCCGCCCGCACTGTTGGCAGAAAACCAGAGCGATGTGCCGAAAAGCTGGGCAACTACGATGGTGCTCACAGGTGGAAGGTTAAATCGCATGCGTCTATCGTACAGGAAGCGGTTGTCAGCTAATTGCAAGTTTTAGCGAGGAAAGTTGTGCCATGCGTATTTACAAATGCGTGGATTTGTTACAGGATGCAAAATAGATCTCCATAATTATGGAGTGACAAGAATAAACTGGGAGACAGAAGTATGAGCAAGCGCGTAGCCTATGTAACGGGTGGTATGGGTGGTATCGGAACCGCTATTTGTCAACGACTGGCAAAAGACGGATTTACCGTTGTTGCAGGCTGTGGCCCGAATTCGCCACGTAAAGACAAGTGGTTGGCCGAGCAAAAGGCGCTGGGTTATGACTTCGTCGCCTCTGAAGGCAATGTGGCCGATTGGGATAGCACTGTCGCCGCCTTCGAAAAAGTAAAGAAGGAAGTTGGCGAAATCGACGTTCTGGTTAATAACGCAGGCATCACGCGTGACGGTATGTTCCGCAAGATGACGCGTGAAGCGTGGGACGCTGTGATCGACACCAACCTGAATTCGATGTTCAACGTGACCAAGCAAGTGGTCGATGGCATGATCGATCGTACTTGGGGTCGTATCATCAACATCTCGTCGGTGAACGGTCAGAAGGGTCAGATGGGTCAAGTGAACTACTCGACCGCCAAGGCTGGTATGCATGGTTTCACCATGGCGCTGGCTCAGGAAGTTGCGAGCAAAGGCGTGACAGTGAATACCGTGTCGCCAGGCTACATCGGCACCGATATGGTTAAAGCCATTCGTGAAGACGTCCTGGAAAAGATCATCGCCGGTGTGCCGGTGAAGCGTCTGGGTACCCCGGAAGAAATCGCTTCGATCGTTTCATGGCTGGCTGGTCCAGACGGTAGCTTCTCTACCGGTGCGGACTTCTCGCTAAATGGTGGTATCCACATGTAATCGGTTTTGCCGATCATGTGAGAACGGCGTCCTCGGACGCCGTTTTTTTATTTAGAGTTTACGCAGTCTTTCCAGATACGCCTCGGTATCAAAGACACCGCCCGGCTGTTGCGCATGCCATACCGTTTCACCCAGGCATTCCAGTAACCGGTGAAGGGCTTCATGCGCATCACCCAACTTGGCGGCCTGCTGTTCGAAGATGGTACGCACGCCCGGCGGAGAGTCCACCGAGATCTGTTCAAACAACGCCATGTGCAGCGATAGGTGCAGGATCGGGTTCATGGTGCCTTGCTCCGGCGTCCATTCCCCGGCAATCGCCGCTTCCGGGTCATCAAGCAGGGCATGGTATTCCGGGTGCAGGGCGATCACATCGGCAGCGATGATTTCAGCCACGTCGAGCGGAAGGTTCTCGCGCTGCTTGCGCCGTGATTCGCAGAAGAATTGGCGCACCTGGTCTTTGGTCGGAGTAAAAATCATGGTCGGTTTATCGGTTGCTTTGTTATTTATTCGGGTTGATCAGTTTACGTGCTGCTTTGGCTTCGGGGGCACGGCATAGATCAATCACCGGGCAGATTTCGCATTCGGGTTTGCGTGCCTTGCAGATATAACGACCAAGCAGAATGAGCCAGTGGTGGGCATCGAGCAGAAACTCTTTGGGCACATTTTTCAAGAGTTTCTGTTCTACGGCGAGCGGTGTTTTACCCGGTGCCAGGCCTGTGCGATTCGAGACGCGAAAGATATGTGTATCGACGGCCATGGTGGGGTGACCGAATGCGGTATTTAGAACTACGTTGGCAGTTTTTCGGCCAACGCCAGGTAAAGCTTCGAGTGCAGTGCGGTCTTCCGGTACTTCGCCGCCATAAAGTTCGCAGAGGATTTTGCAGGTAGCAATAACGTTCTTGGCCTTGGTGGGGTAGAGGCCAATTGTTTTAACGTAAGGTACCAGTCCGGCCACTTCCAGTGCCGCCATGCTGGCCGCATCCGGTGCATCAATAAAAAGCTTTCGGGTTGCCAGATTGACACCTTTGTCGGTCGCTTGCGCCGACAGAATTACGGCAATCAGTAATTGAAAAGTACTGCCGTATTCAAGTTCTGTGGTTGGATGCGGGTTTGCTGCCTGTAGACGCCGGAAAAATTCGACGCGGTTTGCCAGATTCATGGCATACGCCTTAGTGGCAGCCGCCTGTGCTTACTGGTGCGACTTGTGTCAGTTGGCGTGCGGCACTCCGTGCATCTATCCAGTTTTTGCTGGCGATGATGCAACCCAGAATGATGAATGCGCCCGGTGGCAATACGGCCATGAGCAGGCCAGGATAATCTGCAGGCAGCAGTTGTAGTGCCTGTGCGCCTGGGATCACCAGATCAATCCCGGAAAACAACGTGCCGCCACCAATGAGCTCGCGGAGTGCGCCAATCAACGCCAGCGTCCAGAGCATGCCAACGCCCATCATGGCACCATCCATCATGGCGGGTGCCGGGCGGTTTTTTGCGGCAAAGGCTTCAATGCGGGCGAGCACAATACAGTTGGTGATGATCAGTGGGATAAAGATACCCAGCACCACATACAGGCCATGCAGGTAGGCATTCATCGCTAGATCAACCACTGTTACCAGCGCGGCAGCGATGAGAATAAAAACGGGAATGCGGATTTCGTAGGGGATGAAATGCCGCAAGCTGGAAACAGCAAGGTTTGAAAGCGACATCACCAGCAGCGTTGCCAAGGAGAGCATAACGCCATTAACAAGATTGGTGGTTACCGCCAGTAGCGGACACAGCCCCAGAATCTGAACCAGACTAGTGTTCTGCTTCCAGATGCCTTTATGGGCAATATCTACAAATTCGGAGCGGGTCATCCACATGATCGTGTGTCCTGAAGTCTATGCTAACCAGTTTACTGGTTGCTGCCATTCTGTGTGGTTGAGCGGGTGAATAACACCTGGCGGTTATCCGTCACAAATTCCTGCGCGCGGTGCACGGCTTTAACAACGGCGCGCGGTGTTACCGTAGCGCCAGCGTATGCATCAAATTCGCCGCCATCTTTTTTAACGTGCCAATCCTTGTTGCTCAAGCTGAGCGGTACGCTATTAAACTGGTTAATCCATGGAGATTCTTTGTTCTTATCTTTGCGCGGGTCAATATAGTCGCCCAGCCCCGGGGTTTCTTTATGTTCGACGACGCGGACACCGAGTACCTGACCTTTGGCGCTGAAGGCGACCAGCAGCTTAATGGCACCGCTATAACCATCGGGCGCGACCACATCCATAACGAGCGCGGAATCTTTGCCATTGTTGCGCGCGCGGTAAACCGTGCTGGCCGTTTTTGTGCCCAGTTGAGGTTCTGCGGGCAGGGTAATGGTATCGGCCAATGGGTCGTTGTTGTATAGATTGGCCGGCAAGATCTGGTTAAGTACCACCAGCTTTTCATTACGCGTGGATTGTTCGATCACTGGCTGTGAGAACAGATACACCCAGGCCAGCAGTGCAGTAAAAAAGACAATAAAGGCGACCAGCGTTAACGCGGTCTCACCCGAAACACGAAACGCGTGTTTTTCTGCGGGCGTACTCACGACTGACCTCCTTTGGATTTCTCTCCAAAGATCGCTGGTTGTGTGTACATGTCGATGAGTGGTACGCACATGTTGAGAATGAGTACCGCAAAGGCTATGCCATCCGGGAAAGCGCCAAATACGCGGATCAGATAAGCCAGGGCGCCAATCGCTACAGCAAAGATGATTTTGCCGCGTGGCGTGGTCGCACCACTCACCGGGTCGGTGGCAATAAAGAAGGCGCCGAGCAATGTGGCACCACCCAGGATATGAAACACCGGATTGGCAAAGTGCGCCGGATCAATCGACCATGCGATTAGCGCTAGCGTTCCCATGCCAGCAATGAGGCCAGTAGGAATGTGCCAGCTGATCACCTTTTGTTGAATGAGCCAGAGGCCGCCGATTAACCAGGCGAGGGTGACCCACTCCCAACCATTGCCTCCACCAACGCCGTATACGGTGTGATCTTTCAGAATGTTCTGGACGGTGAGCGTGTCATTGCCTGTGGCCAGTCGCAATGAGGTCTTCAGATGATCAAGCGGAGTGGCGCCGGCCCAGGCATCTACCTGTTGCGGGAAGAAAATCGCCGTAATCTGATCCAGCGGGGGTAGGCCGCCGTTGGCCAGTGTATGTGGCCATTGCGACATCAGTGACGGGAACGACACAATGCACAGGGCGTAAGCCACCATGGCAGGATTGAACGGGTTTTGACCCAGCCCGCCATACAGATGCTTGGCGACAATGATGGCAAAGAGGGTGCCAACTACTATCAGCCACCAGGGTGCCATCGGCGGAAAGGACAGAGCGATTAGCCAGGCTGTGACTACAGCAGACAGATCGCTAATGGCCGGTGCGATCGGGCGGTTGCGCAAACGGAGGAACGCTGCTTCAGCAATAACAGCAGTAATCGTTGCAAGTGAGAGTTGTACCAGAATGCCTGGTCCGAAAAGCCAGGCGTAAATGGCAATGCCCGGTACCAGCGCCAGTAGCACCTTGAGCATGATTTTGGTGACGCTTACCGGCTGCACCAGGTAGGGTGATTGCGTCAGCACATTGGGTGTTTCAAAAGACACGGTCTGGGCTCTTTATAAGATTCAGGAGGCATCGCTGCCGGACTTGGCGCCATGCTGTTCACGTTTGATCCGGGCGCGTTCTACCGCCGCAGCAATGGCGGCCTGTTTGGCGCTGGCGTCGAGTACCGGATGGTTATCAACAGCAATCGGGGTGGATGCCTGATGCGGGTGGCTAGATAAATCCGGCGCAGCTTCTGCCGGGTTTTCAGCTGGGGCACTTTCTGCGGCGGCAGCTTCAGCTGCTTTGCGCGCTGCATTGGCCTTTGCCAGACGCTCGGCTTTTTCCTGCTTTTCCCGTTCGGCACGCGCTTCACGGAATTCAAAGCGGTCACGTGCGGCATCCGCAGTCTTCTTTTCCCGTTGCTCGGCCTGAATCTCGCTCTTGGCAAAGCGGAAGTAATTGACGAGTGGAATATGGCTGGGGCAAACATAATCACAGCAGCCGCATTCAATGCAGTCAAAGAGTTTGTATTTTTCGAGTTGCTCGAACTTGCTGGCACGAGACCACCAGTACAGCTCAAAAGGTTGCAGTTCCTGTGGGCAGGCAGTAGAACAGCTGCCGCAGCGGATGCAGGGGAGTTCCTGTGGCTTGGGTGGGAATAGACCGGGCGCATGTACGATCAGGCTGTTGGTCGCTTTGATGACTGGTGCAGCGTTGGTCGTAACTCTGAAGCCCATCATTGGGCCGCCCATGATCACGCCATCGGCTTCCGGTTTCGGTTGGGCGAGGGCAATCAGATCAGCAATAGTCATGCCGATAGGCACCTGCCAGTTGCGTGATTCGCCCACGGCACCACTAATTGTGACAACACGTGAGATAAGCGGTTCGCCCAGCGTGATGGCGCGCCAGGCAGATTG
>JBJTFJ010000136.1:0-11228 GCA_046093345.1 Fluviibacter sp.
GAACAACACCGCCGGCTAAAATAAAAACGCAGGCACTATCGCATTGACCTGTAACGAAGGTCTGGGCTTTCTTCTGCCGTAATAAACGACCAATCGCCATAGCAGCTTCACCATCACCACCATGGCTATCAAGTAAGACAATGAGTCCCCCGGGAATCGGGTCAAAATTCTGCCAGCCAGTCAGTTTTTGGCTTACTTCGAGTAGGGTGCTATTGGTAATGCTGCCGTCGATGTTTATGACTTTTGGCGGCTGGCTAACCGATGCCGCTTGCACCTCAAGGCAAAAAAAGGCAATCGTTAGAAAAGCCGAAATTTGGCGCATAAGCATATGAAATGGGGCTCTCGCCCCATCTGGCTTGATTCAACGTTCTAATGTGCTCGTTAATATCGACGTTGTGCTATTTGGACATTAGATAGCCGCCTGCGGTGCCCACCGCTGCACCACCGATAGCGCCCCAGATGGGGTTGCCGCCGGCAATGGCGGTTATGCCTGCGCCGGCTGCCGCGCCAATAGCGCCGCCTGAGAGCATTTTTTGTTGGGTATTGCTCATGCCTGAACAACCCAGAAGGCAGGCAGCGAGAACGGGGATTGCAATTAGTTTCTTAGTCATTTTAAGTCTCACTTCTTGCAGGGGTAGCGTTGATCAAGAAAGTTTAAGACAGTCTCTGAGGCAGGCTTCTTATTGTATTGAGGGTTAGCCTCTGTCCACTGAATAAATGCTTCAACAATCCCTGGGTCGTTGGATCCCTGGGGAATGCAGATTGTTTGCTTTGTCTTTTTGGGAGATGACATTTGTAGATAACCGTCGTATACCCCCTGACCAAAACCGCCGCAATAACCTTGATCCTGTGCGTTACCCTTGTTTTTGCACATGGCCACAATCTGTTCCGTGCTGATGAAGTTAATCGTTGGGGCTGAAGGTGCAGCGACTGCTGAGACAGAAATCGCTGCAGTGACGATTCCAAAGATTTTTTTCATGGGGAGCTCCTTAAGTTGTTCGATGAATTTTACGCACTTTGTGCATCATTAGCGGTAGCAATCTGATAGTCGTGGTCTGCTCTTATGGTTCTAGACCTCTCCTGAGGTTTGCGTTTGTCCTAGACATTGATCATGATTTGACCTAATGTGTATCCGTGAATTTTATAAGGTGCGACCATGAGCACAGACAATAATCAGAATTTAAAAGAGATGCATGACCCTGTACAGGAAAGCTCTTTGTTTACTCGAATTAATCGGGTGCCTTTGCTCGCGCCATTTGGTTGGTTGAAAGCCGGTTTTAGAGATCTGCTGAAAGCCCAATTCGCCAGCCTCTTTTATGGCGTTTGCTTTGCACTAATGGGTTGGACGATTGCTTTTTTTAATGGTGCTTCTTATGTGATGACATTGGCTGCCACGAGTGCCTTTATGTTGTTAGGACCCGTGTTGGCAATTGGTCTGTATAACTTATCAAATCAGCTCGAACATACTGATAATCCAAGCCTTCGTGCTTCGTTAACAGTGTGGCGTGGCAACATGAATAATCTAGCGCTCTTTGCATTTGTGAGTGTCGTTGTTGCCTTAATCTGGGCGCGTGCATCAGCCGTTATATTTGCT
This sequence comes from Fluviibacter sp., assembly GCA_046093345.1. Classification (GTDB taxonomy): domain Bacteria; phylum Pseudomonadota; class Gammaproteobacteria; order Burkholderiales; family Rhodocyclaceae; genus Fluviibacter. Next base: position 1,595 of record JBJTFJ010000136.1, read on the forward strand.
GTTTTTTACAATGCAGGTTTGCCAAGCATGGGTGAGTTTGCCAGTGCCGTGCTGACGCTTGAAAACCTTGAATTTATTCTGGTCTACTTTGGTGTTGGCTTTGTTTTTGCTGCATTTATTTTTTCAATAAGTGTGGTTGCTGTTCCGCTTATGTATGACAAGCGCAGTGATGCAATTACAGCCGTGCTTATGAGTCTTGCTGTGGTATCCAAGAATCCTGGTCCAATGATCGTCTGGGCGGCTATATTGGTTGCGCTCGTATCGTTTGGGTTCTTGGCCGGCTTCCTGGGGCTTATATATACAGCCCCAATTGCAGGGCATGCAACCTGGCATGCTTACAGAGCCCTTATAGCAGCGAAATAGTTGCATTAAACGCGACAATAATTTGTTCCCGCTAGTTTCTGATTTCACTTTTAAGGAGATTTTGATGACATCGATTCGTAAGTTGTTTGCATTACTGGTTTTGAGTATTGGCTTTTTGAGTGCTGCTACCTATGCAGCTGATGCGCCTAAGGTGCCTGCTGGTACGGTAAATATTACGGAAACCCAGTTTGCTCTGATTGTGGGTGGGAGTCGTGGTAGTGGTGTGTTGAATTATCAGGGTAAGGCTTACCCATTCAAGATTAGCGGTATGAGTGTAGGTGCCAACGTGGGTGTTTCCAAAGTGTCGTTGGCTGGCGAGGTCTATGACATGGCTGATCCATCCAAGTTCTCGGGTACCTTTACCAAGCTTGAGAGCAGTATTACGCTGGGTGGTGGTGTAGGTGGCACGATTCTTAAGAACCAGAATGGCGTGATTATGCGTCTGACCAGCACGTCTGAAGGCGTGCAGCTGAATCTGAGCAGCAGTGGTGTGACTGTTAAGCTGGATTAATTCCGATAAGGCCAGAGCTATGTTGTTAAATGTAGCAAAGTTAGAACAGGCTCTGGCTGAGTTCTCGCGTGAGCGGGACTGGGATCGGTTCCATACCCCAAAAAACCTGGTGATGGCGCTTACAGGCGAAGTGGGTGAGCTCAACGAGATCTTCCAGTGGATGAGCGATGGTGAGGCTAGCGAGGCAGGGCATGCTCCAGCCACGGCTGAGCATGTAGGTGAAGAGCTGGCCGATGTGCTGTTGTATCTGGTGCGCTTAAGTAGTGTGCTGGGCGTTAACCTGAACGATGCCGTTGTCGATAAGCTGGCCAAGAATGCGCTGAAGTACCCGGTAGAAAAGGTGCGCGGTTCTAGCCAGAAGGCTTAGTCTAGGGGGTTGGAGGTTAAGACCCTTTCCTCTGTAACGGATATATCTGTTACAGAGAGATTTTAGGCCAAAGTCTCTGTAACATTTGTAACCGTTACAGAGATGTTATTTGCGAAACCTCTGTAACGGTTCCGGAGGTTGCCGTGAGTACCCATTGTTGGACCTGTTTATCCCCATTTAAGCCTAAGCGTAGTGATGCGCGTTACTGTTCTATAGCCTGCCGAGTACGTGCGTATCGTTTGGGTTTAACGCCCGCTGAGCGTTCAAAAGAGCGGGAAAAAGATGCTGCGCGCCATCGTGTGGCGTATGCTGCGCGATTCGGTAAGGAAAGCTGATGAAGAAAATAACCAATCTGTTTGTGTTGCTGGGTCTGTCTTTGGCCACTATTTTGTTTGGCTATGCGATTGTGGTTGAACTGGTTCATGCAACCCTTGAAGCTTTTCATAAAGGTCTCACAGAGTCTGAGGCGCTTGTTCTGCTACTTACCATTATTGATGCTGCCCTGGTGATTGATCTGGCTTCTTTGGTGATTGGTAATGCGGCAGCCGAAATCAAGGGCGATGCCGTAAAAGACAGCGCATACATTAAGGAAAAACTGAGTTTTTCCCTAGTGACAATTTCTGGGGTGAATCTACTTAAGGTGCTGACGGATATCGCCAGTACAGAGATTCATGTCGTTGTTGGGGCTGCTGCAATACACCTGGTATTCCTAGTAACCCTCGTGGCCGTTAAACGTCTGAATAATGGGTAATAAAGCTGGTCTGTGGTTAGCAATTGCTACCACTTTGTGCCTATTAAGTAGCCATTCACTGGGTTTGGATACCCAGTCGGCGCTAGAACAACGCATCTGTGAAAATCTGAAATCTGCTTCAACGCAGGTTCTTGATGACACGAGTGATACGACGAAGTACTTGTCTCCCTATATTGCTTCAGAGATTTATCAGCAGGTCGTTCAGAAGTCAGTCTTAGCGGCAGGGGAAGCTGGAGCGGAGACTCAAGCACCGGCAATGGCGGCACTGTCCTGTACCGACACGGTATCCACTTTTCTGATGTCGATTAAAAAGCGGATGGAGTTCAATCGGGTTGATTATTTCGTTGCGCGATACCGGTTCTGGATCATTAGCGCGCTGCTTCTGGTGCTTTTAGGCGGCTTTTTTTATTGGCGTCTCAACCGTCCATCCACCAAAGTTGCTGACTAATGATGCGATATCTAACCGTGTTGCTTTGTTTGTTGGGATTCGGCGTAATGCCTGCTCAGGCAGACTCCATGGCGGCATGCGATAACGTGATTAGAGCCGGTAATGAGACCTGGGCCTACAAGAATTGCTTGCCGGCGGCGGAGGATGGCAAGCCTAAAGCCCAGGTGATTATAGGTATGGCGCTAATGACGGGCGTCGGTGTCTTGAAAAATCCGGATCTGGCTGTCAGCTGGTTTAAACGAGCAGCCGATCAGAATTACCCGGCCGGGATGTATCAGCTTGGTCTGGCCAAAGTAGCCGGCATGGGAACAGCGCAGGATGAAGCCGGAGGTATGGCCCTTGTGAAGAAGGCGGCATCTGCCGGTGATCCGGAGGCCAAGAGCTTTCTCTTGGAGCTTGGCATTGCAGAGGAACCAGAAAAGCCAGTCCGCAAGCGAATCAAGAATGATTGTGTAGGGGTAGGCTGCGGCCGACCATTAGACCCTTTCCCTAAATAAGGGTTGAGTCTAGGGACGAGATTTCATGGAGAGGTCGATCATTTTGGAAGAGACCTCTGATTTGAAATAGGCGTGAGCCCCGACAAAAGCGGCGGCAATTAAGGGCAGTGCGGCAAATGGTGTTTGGGCAAAGTACCACATGCCGAAAGCGATGATCAGAAGCACGAAGGCTGCTTTCGCTTTCTGATCTGCGACTTTTTGTACGTCTTGTTGCTTCAGGCCATTAGCAAGTGATTTTGCCGCGGCTTTTTCGATCAAACCCATTGGATATCCAGACTGTTAAATTTTCATGGATTCTAACCTATGGTTGAAATGATTTCAGCGCTGAAGCGCCGCTATCTGAGGCGTTTTGGTGTATTTTCCTGATATAGAACAAAAGCTTTGTGTTTATGCCACCACCCTTAAAAAAACCGAATTTCGAGTTTCAGTTTTTTGCAAACATCCGTGAGGAATTGTTTGCCTTGAGGTCTTTTTTTAAGTTCCACTGGGTAATGGTGCTGGTTTTTCTAGCTGGGCTTGTTGTTTTCATTTATGTGGTTCGCCCCTTTCCTCCAAGCGTTGTCACCATCGCCACTGGCCAACCGGGCTCGACCTATGATTCCGTAGGGCAGATGTATCAGGCGTATTTCCGTCATCATGGTATTGAGCTAAATCTGGTGCCAACCAATGGGTCGGTCGATAACAACCGGATGGTCTCCGATCGGCAGGTTGATGCAGCTTTTTCCCAATCGGGTGTGCCGATTCCTAAGCTTGATCAGGTGGAATCCTTAGGCAGTATCGAATTTGAGCCCCTCTGGTTCTTTTACCGGGGAGAGGCGATGGATGCCGATGACCTCCCGGAGTTTCTGGCAAGTAAGCGGGTATCAGTAGGGGCAGAGGGCAGCGGCACCAAGTACATGGTGCTTGAATTGCTTAACGAGCACAAAATCAACCTGGACAATTCGGCCAGTCAGCGTGTGATGACGGTAATTGATAGCGCACAGGCATTACGCTCGGGTGAAATTGATGGGATGTTCATACTGGCCGATATGGCTTCCAAGCAGCTCTGGTCATTACTAGAAGATCCGTCGTTACGGATTTTGAGTTTTAAATCCTCACATGCAATTTCCAGCAAGCTGGGATATACCGATCCGGTGGTTTTCCCTCGAGGATCCGTCACGCTGAATCCCGTACACCCGGCTAATGATATTGATCTGGTTGCCACCAATACCCGCATTATTGTGGATAAAGACATGCATCCTGCTATTCAGTATCTGTTCATGATGGCGGGTGCATATTTTTACAGGAATACCGATGTCTATTTCAAACGCCCGGGAGGGTTTCCGGCATTTCTGGATAACGACACAGAAAAGAGTGAGGTGGCGCTGAAGTATCTGCGTACCAGTTCCTCATTCCTTGAACGAACATTTCCTTTCTGGATCGCCAGCTTTCTCGATCGTGCCTGGCTTTTAGTGGCTGCGCTCTTTGCAATTGCCTATCCACTATTCAAGATGGTGCCGCGCTACCGTAACTTCCACTTTAATACGGCGATGAACGATTGTTATATCGAGATGCGGCAGATTGAAGCCCAGTTGGATGCCTGCCAATCGGAGGTCGATTTGTTAAAGGTTGAAGAATCTTTTGAGCAGCTCGATCAACAGATCAAAGCACTATGGGTGCCGACCAATGCCAACGAGCGTTATTACCTGATGCTTAATGGTTTGCGGTTATTGCGCGATCGGCTTGATCGTCATTTACAAGATCGGAATGGACGCAACGTATGATTCATCAAAAACCGAAGGATGTTTATTTCTTCTGTACCTGTCTTGTGGATCTGTTTGTACCTGAGGCGGGTTTGGATGCGGTGGCTTTGCTGGAACGAGAGGGTGTGCGGGTTCATTTTCCTGAAGATCAAACCTGCTGTGGGCAACCGGCCTACACCAGTGGGCAACCTGATGAGGCGAGAGCCGTAGCTCGTCAGCAGCTGGATCTCTTTCCGGAACCATGGCCGATTGTGCTGCCTTCAGGCTCGTGTGCCGGGATGATGCGACATCATTATCCGACGCTGTTTAAGGACACCCCGGATGCAGCGAAGGCTGAGAATATTGCCAGTCGCGTTTGGGAGTTGAGTGAGTTTCTAGTTCGTTCGTTAAATTTCAATCGGCCAGATTGTGGCCAGAACTGCAGTGTGGCACTGCATACCTCTTGCTCTGCCCGGCGCGAGACCGGCGCGCTGGCTGCAACGAGATCTCTGTTGCAGGGGCTTGAAGGTGTAACGCTCAAGATTCAAGAACATGAGTCGGAATGTTGTGGCTTCGGCGGTATGTTCAGTGTGCGCCACCCGGAGATTTCCGGGGGCATTGTGCGCGACAAGGTGGCATCGATAGAGGCGGTTGAAGCCGATGCGCTGATTACAGGTGATTGTGGTTGCATGCTAAATATCACGGGCCATGCGGCAAAGATCGGCAAACCCTTGAGGGGTAAACATCTGGCCACATTCTTGCTGGAACGTACGGGTGGCAAGACAGCCGGTGAAGGGGAGCTGTCATGACACATTTAAGTCACCGCCAGCGCATTCTGGATAAGTTACGTGCAGCCCAGCCTGAAGCACTTGCATGCCCGGATGCAGCGGGGTTTTATCAGCCCAGAACAGAGGATCAGGCAACACGCGTAGAACGCCTGATGCTTAATATGAAAAACGCGATGGCTGAAGTACACCGAAGTTCAGAGGCAGAATTGGGTGAATGTCTTAAGCGTATTTGCGCAGAGAAACAGATCGGTTTGCTGGCGGTAGGCCCCGAGCTTATAGTTGATCAATCTTTGTGTTCACAACTCGGCCAACAGACTTCATTGCTGCCGGTTACGCAGTGTCGTACGGATCAACCAGCATTGTTTGATACGGTGGATGCGGGGTTAACACTGACCCATGGGGGTATCGCTGAAACGGGTACCTTGGTGTTGTGGAGCGGTGAGCAATCTCCGCGGTTGTTGTCGCTGGTACCACCGGTACATATTGCTATTCTGTATGCCAGTCGGGTTGTTGAAAGTCTGATGGACATGATGGTGCGTGAAGATTGGTCCGCTGGTTTGCCGACCAATGTGATTCTTATTTCCAGCCCATCGAAGACAGCCGATATCCAGCAGACCTTGGCTTATGGAGCCCATGGGCCTAAGCAGCTGGTGGTTGTGCTGGTGGAGGATCGATAAATGAATCAACCACTACATTTTGTGCCGTCTGAAGAATTCCGTCAGCGTGCCCGGGCCGTTGTTGAGAACCCGGCCCTGCAGAAAAGCTTTAGAGGGGCCATGGATTTTCTGCAAACAAAACGGCTGGCACAGTTTCCTGATGATGACGCTTTGCAACGCCTGCGCGATCTGGGTGAGTCTATACGCCAATACAGCTTATCGAAACTACCGGATTTGCTGGAGACACTCGAAGCCAAGCTGATTGCAAATGGCATAAAGGTGCATTGGGCAGAAACGCCAGAAGAAGCTAACCGGATATTTATTACTATCGCCAAAACGCAAAATGCCCGTGCTGTTATCAAGGGCAAGTCGATGGTGAGCGAAGAGATGGAACTCAATCACGCACTGCAGGCGGCGGGCATTGAGGCACTGGAATCCGACATGGGCGAGTACATCGTCCAGCTGGCTGATGAGAAGCCGTCTCACATCATCATGCCAGCGATTCATAAGACCAAGGTAGAAATTGCCGAACTCTTTGCCGAGAGGATTCCTGGCGTTGATTACACCGATTCGGTCGATGAGCTGATTCAGATCGGCCGCAAGGTATTACGCGATAAATTTGCTTCGGCTGATATTGGTGTGTCTGGTGTGAATGTGATGGTGGCCGAGACAGGTACGCTGTGTCTGGTGGAGAATGAAGGCAACGGCCGGATGAGCACCACGGTGCCGCGGGTACACATTGCCATTACCGGCATTGAAAAGGTGGTTGAAAAGCTGACGCATGTGCCGCCACTACTGAGCCTGCTGACGCGATCGGCAACTGGGCAGGCTATTACCACGTATGTGAATATGATTTCGTCGCCACGCAAACCGGGTGAAATGGACGGGCCGGACGAAGTACATCTGATCTTGCTGGATAACGGCCGCACACAAGCCTATGCAGATCCGGAGTTGCGTTCAACGCTGCAATGTATCCGTTGTGGCGCCTGTATGAACCATTGCCCGGTATATACCCGTATTGGCGGCCATGCTTATGGCACAACCTATCCGGGACCAATCGGTAAGATCATTTCGCCGCATCTGCTGGGGCTGGACTCTACCTATGCGTTGGCAACAGCATCCACTTTATGTGGTGCCTGTGCCGAGGTGTGCCCGGTGCGCATACCGATTCCTGATTTGCTGATTCGTTTGCGTACCGAGGCCTATAAGAATCCCGCAACGGCCGGTGAGGCGGTTCGTGGCGCTGGATCAGCTTATTCATCGGTAGCGATGGCGCTCTGGCATGGTTGGGCGGCGACTTACCGCTACCCGGCTTTGTATCGTCTGTTTACCTGGTGTGCTTCCCGTCTACGATTCCTGACGCCAAGAAAGCAGGGCGGTTGGACGCGTAATCACGTGGCGATGCAGCCGGCCAAACGCCGTTTCAGAGATCGGGTAAACCGCTCCTAAGTTTCTGGCTCGGCGGTTTGTTTAGGTCTTGAAAAAATAGACGACCGTCAGCAGGCTGCCCACGATGATAACGAGTCGTTTGAGCCATATGGCGGGTAGGTATTTGGCGATATGCGCTCCGGCAAAACCGCCCAGTGTGGCGGTAACTACCATCAGAATGGTGTACGGCCAGTTAATGGCGCCAGCCACAATAAAGGTGAGTGCCGAAACGGTGTAGGTGACTGCAGAGATCCAGTTCTTAAGGGCGTTAATCTCCTGGATGTTTTCTACACCCTGGATGGAGAGTGCGGCTAGCGTCAGGATGCCCTGGCCAGCACCGAAGAAGCCGCCATAGACTGTCACCAGAAACTGGAAGGCCAACCCCCCCGGGCTATGTGGTTTGTCATCAGTGTGGGTGATGCCCATACGGGATTTGATACGCACGACCATACCGCTGATCTGTTTGCTGAAGGCAAATAGTGCTGTAGCGAGTAATAGTAGCCAGGGCACCATTTTCATGAAGGCAGCATTAGAGACGGCAAGCAGCAGGAGTCCACCGGCAATGCCACCAATGGCCGCGATGATAGTGAGGGCGATGACCCAGGAACGGTGCTTGGCGAGCTCTTTGCGGTAGACCCAGGCGCTGGAAAGGCTGGCTGGCCAAAGCGCTACCGTGTTGCTGGCGTTGGCGGTGACTGGCGGAATCCCGGCTGCCAGAAGCGCCGGAAACGAGAAGAAGGTGCCGCCACCAGCCAGGGCATTCATGGCGCCGGCACAAAAGGCGCCACCAGCCACGATTAACATGGCTAATGGGTCAGTAAGCAGTTCTAACATAAGTGTTCACACAAAAAAGAAGAGCCGCCGAGGCGGCCCTTCGATCATACGCGTAGAGCCGGGTTACTTGCCAAGCTTCTTGGCAAAGGCAAATTTTGCATACGATTGTTCTGCAACGCCAAACCACTGGAATTCCAGATTGCGGAAGTTGCGGTATGGTTCGTAGATCTTCTTGAAGTCCGGATTTTTGGCGGCAGTTTCTTCAAGAACTTCATTGGTTGCCTTGTAGGCTGCTTCCAAGATTTCGTTGGAGAAGGCATTAACCTTGGCACCGGATTTGATCAGGCGGCTCAAAGCTGCCGGGTTCTTGGCATCGTATTCAGCCAGCATGCGGACGTTGGTTTCAGCAGCGGCTGCCTCCAGAGCTGCCTGATAGTTCTTAGGCAGTTTGTCCCATTCCTTCTTGTTGATCAGCACCGAGAATTGGGTTGATGGTTCCCACCAGGCCGGGAAGTAGTAGTTAGGGGCAACTTTGTTCAGGCCGAGTTTTTCATCATCGTATGGGCCAATCCATTCGGCCGCATCAATGGTGCCTTTTTCCAGCGATGGATAGATGTCACCAGCAGCGATCTGTTGTGGAACTACACCCAGCTTTTCCATACAGCGCCCGGCAAAGCCACCAACACGCATTTTCAGACCCTTGAGGTCGGCAACGGTTTTGATCGGTTTACGATACCAGCCACCCATCTGGCAACCGGAGTTACCTGCGGCCAGATTAACAATGTTGAACTGCGCGTAGAGGTCTCGCAGCAGCTGTTGGCCGCCACCGTAGTACATCCATGCATTTTGTGCACGTGCCGTCATGCCGAACGGTACGGAACAGTCAAAAGCGAAGGCTTCGTTTTTGCCAAAGAAGTAGTACGGGGCTGTGTGGCAGCACTCAACGGTACCATCTTTAACGGCGTCCAGTACTTGCAGGGCGGGTACGATTTCGCCCGCAGCAAATGAACGGATTTCAAAGTTGCCTTCTGTGAGTTCGGAAACACGCTTACAGAAATCCTCACCACCGCCATACACGGTATCCAGGGTTTTCGGGAAGCTGGACGCCAGGCGCCATTTAATCTTCGGGGTTGCCGCAATTGCCGGCGCTGAGGTGATGAGTGTTGCGGTACCTGCAGCTGCGCCGATACCGACGTTCTTCAGAAAATTACGACGATCCATGGTTGTCTCCTATGGGTTTGTTCTACTTGATAGAGCCAAAATTACTTCTTCTCACCGGGCTCGTCGGTTGAGTTCTTGAATTGATTAATGGCGTTGTCGTTGCTTGAAG
>JBJTFJ010000137.1:0-10933 GCA_046093345.1 Fluviibacter sp.
CCGAGTAGCAAGCGGATGTCCTGGAAGTGAAGGCCGGTAGTGGGTTCATCCAGAATGTAAAGGGTGCGGCCGGTGTCGCGCTTGGAGAGTTCCAGTGACAGTTTGACCCGTTGTGCTTCACCACCCGATAGCGTGGTGGCGGATTGGCCAAGCTGGATGTAGCCTAAGCCGACGTCCATGAGGGTTTTGAGTTTGCGAGCAACGGTGGGCACGGCACTGAAAAATTCCAGTGCGTTTTCCACGGTCATCTCAAGAATCTCGTGGATGTTTTTGCCCTTGTATTGAATTTCTAGTGTTTCGCGGTTGTAACGTTTGCCATGGCAGACATCACAAGGTACATACACATCCGGCAGGAAGTGCATTTCCACTTTGATGACGCCGTCACCCTGACAGGCTTCGCAACGCCCGCCGCGTACGTTGAACGAAAAACGACCCGGCTCATAACCACGGGTGCGGGATTCCGGTACGCTCGAGAACAGTTCGCGAATCGGCGTTAACAAACCGGTATAGGTGGCCGGGTTAGAGCGTGGTGTGCGACCGATGGGACTTTGGTCGACGTTAATGACCTTGTCGATCTGATCAAGCCCGGTGAGTTCTTCGTAGGGCGCAGGATCGAGGCTGCTGCCATAGAGGTGTTTTGCGCAGACGGCATACAGCGTATCGTTGATGAGCGTTGATTTGCCCGAACCGGAAACGCCGGTAATGCAGGTAAAGAGCCCCAATGGAATCGTGAGGTCGGTGCCCTGCAGATTGTTGCCCGTAGCGTTTTTCAGTTGCAGGACACGTTCTGGATCAGGTGCTTTGCGGGAGCTAGGTACCTTGATGGCTTCGCGACCGGATAGAAAGGCACCTGTCATGGAGTCCGGGTTTTCAAGGATCTGCTTGGGTGTACCCTCAGCCACAATACGGCCGCCGTGAACCCCAGCGCCTGGCCCCATATCCACAACGTAATCGGCCATGCGGATGGCATCTTCATCGTGCTCGACCACGATGACGGTGTTGCCCAGATCGCGTAGGTGTTTTAGTGTGCCCAGCAGGCGGTCATTGTCGCGCTGGTGCAGACCAATCGAAGGTTCATCGAGTACGTACATCACACCAGTGAGGCCGGAACCGATTTGGGTGGCAAGGCGAATGCGCTGGGCTTCACCCCCAGAAAGGGTGTCGGCTGAACGTTCCAGGGAGAGATAGTCCAATCCTACGTTGATGAGGAATTCAAGACGCGCTGTGATTTCCTTGAGAATCTTTTCAGCAACCTGAGCGCGGTGACCTTGCAACTTGAGGCTTTCGAAGTAGTCACGGCAATCGCGCAGTGGTAAGCGACTGATCTCATAGAGAGTGCGTTCTCCCACTTGCACATAGCGCGCTTCTTTACGCAAGCGCGCACCTTCACAGGAAGGGCATACGGTGTCGCTGACATACTTGGCCAGTTCTTCACGAACGGTCGACGAATCGGTTTCGCGATAGCGACGTTCCAGATTGGGAATGATGCCTTCGAAGGTATGCTCGCGAACCGTTAACTTGCCGCGTTCGTTCATGTACTGGAAGGGCAGAGTTTCTTCACCAGAGCCGTAAAGAATAATCTGACGGGTTTCTTCCGGCAGTTCGTTAAAGGGTGTGGCGACATCAAAACCGTAATATTCACCGAGGGCAATAACCATCTGGAAATAGAATTGATTGCGGCGATCCCAACCGCGAATGGCGCCAGAAGACAACGACAGTTCCGGGTGGGCAACAACGCGCTTGGGATCAAAAAACTGAATAACGCCAAGGCCGTCACACTTTGGACAGGCGCCCATCGGATTGTTAAACGAGAAGATTCGAGGCTCGAGCTCCTGTAATGCAAAATTGCAGTGCGGACAGGAGAAGCGGGCCGAGAAAAGATGTTCCTCGCTGTTATCCATGTTGAGTGCTATTGCACGGCCGTCAGCGTGGCGAAGGGCGACTTCAAAACTTTCAGCCAGTCGTTGACGAGTGTCTTCGCGCACTTTTAGACGGTCGATGACGACATCGATGTCATGCTTCTTATTCTTGTCCAGTTTTGGCAGGGCGTCGATTTCGTGAATCTCGCCATCGATACGCAGACGTACAAAACCTTGTGCGCGTAGTTCAGCGAAGAGTTCCTGTTGTTCGCCTTTGCGGTTGGCAACCACGGGCGCCAGTATCATCAGCTTGGTTTCTTCTGGCATGGCCAAGACATGATCAACCATTTGCGAAACGGTCTGTGCTTGCAGCGGCAGGTGGTGTTCTGGACAGTAGGGCGTACCTGCGCGGGCGAAGAGCAGGCGCAGGTAATCATGAATTTCGGTGACGGTGCCAACAGTAGAACGCGGGTTGTGACTGGTGGCTTTCTGTTCGATGGAAATTGCCGGGGAAAGTCCTTCGATCAGATCGACATCCGGCTTTTCCATGAGTTGAAGGAATTGACGGGCGTAGGCCGAGAGGCTTTCCACATAACGGCGTTGACCTTCGGCATAGAGCGTATCAAATGCAAGCGAACTTTTACCGGAGCCCGAAAGGCCGGTAATAACGATCAGCTTGTGACGTGGCAGATCCAGGCTGATGTTTTGAAGGTTGTGCGTGCGTGCACCGCGGATGCGGATGTCGTCCATTTGGAATTCCGGTCTTTGAAAGCGTTAAGGCCCCGGTAAAACGCAGGGCAACTGGTAATATTACGCGGCTGTGTTTGTGCGCCGCAACCGGCGCACCATTTATTTTTAGATTTCCTATGAGCCGGCCCTAAAAAAGGCCCTTGCAGACCTTATGTCACGTACTGATTCGCCAGTTAAAGAGCCCATGCTGCCAGAGGAACGCCGAGCTGCACTGGGCTTGGCTGCCATATTTGCCTTGCGGATGCTGGGTTTATTTATTGTGCTACCGGTATTTGCGGTAGCGGCACGCAATCTGACGGGCGGCCAGGATGTTGCTGCCATTGGCTTAGCGCTTGGTGCTTACGGCCTAACGCAGGCCTGTTTGCAGCTCCCTTTTGGCATTCTGGCCGACCATTGGGGGCGTAAGCCGGTCATCGCTTGCGGTCTTGTATTGTTTCTGGCGGGAAGCATTGTTTGTGCAATGGCCGATTCGGTGTCATCAATGACTATCGGTCGTATGTTGCAGGGCAGTGGTGCTATTTCTGCAGCGATTACTGCGCTAGTTGCTGATTTGACCCGCGATAGCCAGCGTAGCAAGGCGATGGCAATGATCGGCGGATCAATCGCTCTGATGTTTGCCTTGTCTCTGGCGGTGGCGCCGGTAATCTATGGTTGGGTTGGTTTAAGCGGCATTTTCTGGGTAACTTGTGCGCTCGGTTTGGGCGCCTTCTGGGCGCTATTCCGTTTAGTGCCACCGGCGCCGACGCTTCCGGGCGTGGTGCCGGGCACCTTTCGTCAGGTTTTGCTTGAGCCGCGTCTTATTAGGCTAAATCTTGGAGTTTTTATCCTGCATGCGATTCAGATTGCCATGTGGGTTGCGGTGCCGGCACTGCTAATTCAGTTGGCAGGGTTGCCACTACAGAATCACTGGATGATTTATGTGCCTGCGGTGGTAGCCTCATTCTTTGTGCTGTGGCCCGCCATGATGCAAGCCGAACGTCATAAACGTATGGCGCAGGTCTTTGCTTTTGCCGTAGTCTTGATTGGCGTAGTCCAGATGGGTTTTGTGGCGTTGTTCGATGCAGGAATTGACAGCCAATTTATTGCAACTGCGGCGATCTTGTTGCTAATTGCAATCTTCTTTACAGGATTTAACATCCTAGAGGCCTTGCAGCCTTCGTTGATATCACGCATTGCGCCACCAACGGGTAAAGCCCGTGCGTTGGGTGTCTACAACACGCTTCAGTCGCTCGGCCTGTTTTCAGGCGGGGCGCTGGGGGGCTGGTTGTTGCAAACAGGGGGCTATGTGGCAGTTTTTAGCGGTTGTGGTGTTTTGGCCTTGATCTGGTTCGTGATTTTGCTGAAGTGGCCGGCACGAGTTCCCGCATAAACGTTGGCGTGTTATTCTGCTAAATCGGTAAGCCATCTTTTTGGCCGCTACACTCGTTAACTCTGGAGACTCTTATGGCATCGCTTAATAAAGTAATTCTCATCGGCAACCTGGGTGCAGACCCGGAAACCCGTTACACAACTTCTGGCGATGCTGTTTGTAATATCCGCCTGGCAACCACTGATACGTGGCGCGATAAAGCCAGTGGCGAGCAGCGTGAATCGACTGAGTGGCACCGCGTAGTGTTCTATCGTCGTTTGGCTGAAATTGCCGGTCAATATCTCAAAAAGGGTTCGCAGGTCTATATCGAAGGCCGTATCAAAACCCGTAAGTGGCAAGACAAAGACGGTCAGGAACGCTACACGACCGAAGTTGAAGCCACCGAAATGAAGATGCTGGGTCGTCGTGAAGGCCAGGGTGAACCTGTAAGCCGTGATGATCCATTTGCTCCGGCAGCTGCTGTGAGTGGCAGTGCAAGTCGTCGTCCACCGGCAAATGTCGCGGATCTGGACGACGATATTCCTTTCTAAATTTCGTATCTCGAGCCCCGGTTTGGTGAGTGATTTCAGTTTGAGTGGTTGGAGCAGTCTATGTCGGCAGTAGCGTCAAACTCGGGAAACTCTCTGCATGAAACCAAGACGAGCCTTAAATTGCTCGTCCTGGGTGCGCTTGGTGTTGTTTACGGGGATATTGGAACGAGTCCCCTTTACGCATTCAAAGAACTCTTTGCTGGTAATCATCCGATTCCGTTGACTCAGGCCAATGTCTTCGGCGGGTTGTCCATGATTTTCTGGGCGCTAATGATTATCGTCTCGTTCAAATACATTGTCTTTATTCTTCGTGCCGATAACCGGGGCGAGGGTGGCATGATGGCCTTGATTGCCTTGGCATTACACGAGGCGCATGACAAGCCCAAGCGTGCCAAATGGATCATGCTGGCGGGTATCCTAGGTACCGCTATGTTCTATGGCGACGGGATGGTGACCCCGGCTATTTCCGTGCTGTCCGCCGTCGAAGGCCTGCAGGTTGTGGCGCCGCAATTCACTAATGTGGTTATTCCCATCACCATTATCATTCTGGCCGCATTGTTCATGTTCCAGAAGCATGGCACCGCCAAGGTAGGTGCCTTTTTCGGCCCGGTTATGGGCGTGTGGTTTGCTGTCCTGGGTGTGATGGGTATCAGTAATGTGATCGAGAACCCGCAGGTGTTGCTGGCGCTTAATCCGATGTACGCAGTGCATCTGCTGTTTGATAATCCGCATATGGCCGTGTTTGCCATGGGTAACGTGGTGCTGGCTGTTACCGGCGCCGAGGCGCTTTATGCCGATATGGGTCACTTTGGACGAAAACCGATTCGCCTGGCCTGGGCCTTCTTTGTGTTGCCGGCACTGGTGATTAACTATTTCGGTCAGGCTGCGCTGGTTCTGGCCAACCCCGATGCAGTCGATAACCCATTCTATATGGGCGTACCAGAGTATTTGCGTTTCCCCTTGGTCTGTCTGGCCACTTGTGCCACGGTGATTGCGTCGCAAGCCGTTATTACGGGGGCTTACTCCATGACCCGACAGGCAATGCAGCTTGGTTTTGTTCCCCGCATGCTGGTGCAGCACACCTCGGAAAAAGAGCAGGGTCAGATTTACATGCCGGGTGTGAACTGGATGCAGCTGGGCGCCGTTATTCTGCTGGTGCTGACCTTCAAATCTTCTAATAATTTGGCCGCCGCCTACGGTTTGGCTGTTACGGGTGACATGGTCATTACCTCGTTGCTTGCGGTTGTTGTTGCAGCAAAGATCTGGAAATGGGGCTGGTATCGCGCAGCCTTGTTGTTTGCGTTCTTTCTGGTTTTCGAATTGATTTTTCTGTGGGCGAATATTCAGAAGATTCCCGATGGCGGCTGGTTCCCGTTGCTTGCCGGTGTCGTCATCTTTACCATCATGACGACCTGGGAGCGTGGCCGTGCCCTGTTACGTAAACGCTTGCGTAGTGAGGAACTGCGCCTGGATGCCTTTGTCGGCAGTCTTGCCGTAGGTATGCCAACCCGCGTACCGGGAACTGCGATCTTTCTTAATCCGGATATTGGCGGTGTGCCGCACGCGCTTCTGCATAATCTGATGCATAACAAGGTGCTTCACGAACGGATCGTTGTGACGAGCGTGATTATTGAAGATGTTCCATTCGTGCCAGAAGAAGATCGCGTTGAAGTTCGCCCTCTGAAAGAAAATTTCTGGACGGTGCAAATACGTTATGGCTTTAAGGAAGAGCCTGATGTGCCTGCTTCTCTGGCTTTGTGTGGCGCGTATGGCCTGCCATTCAGCATGATGGAAACTTCTTTCTTCCTGGGTCGTGAAACGCTTATTCCGAAGTTGAATTCGGAGATGGCATTCTGGCGCGAGAAGTTATTTGTGATGATGTTCCGCAATGCGGATAGCGCCACAAACTACTTCAACATTCCGACAAACCGGGTAGTTGAGTTAGGTACGCAGATCGTTCTTTAGAGCGTTCGCCGAAGGCGAACGCTCAGTTTTAGCAGCTGCGGATTTTTTTGACCATCGCAGTGGTAGACGTGTCGTGCAGGAACGGAATAGAGACCACTTTGCCGCCCCAGCCGCGAACTTCAGGGGCGCCTACAATATTGTCAACGGCCCAGTCGCCGCCTTTGACGAGGATATCCGGTTTGCAATCCAGTATCCGTTCAATGGGGGTGTCCTCGTCGAACCAGGTGACTAGCGAGACGCATTCCAGTGCCGCGAGTACGGCCATGCGGTTGATTAACGGGTTTAGTGGACGATCGTCACCCTTGCCAAGTCGTTTGACAGAAGCATCGCTATTGGCCGCAACAATTAAGGATCCGCCGAGGGCGCGGGCCTGGGCTAGATAAGTCACATGGCCCCGGTGAAGAATATCGAAACAACCATTGGTAAATACGACTGGCCCGGGCAGAGCTGCGACACGCTTTGCCAGATCTTCTGGGCGCACGAGTTTGTGTTCGAAATCCGGTAAGGGAAGGTCAGTAATGATAGTCATGAGCGCAGAGGTCTTGGCGTAGATTCAATGATTACGGATTCTAGCAATGAAGCTTTCTGTTTTAGTGATTAAGTTGCTTTTTTTAAAGGGCTTTTCACCGGGCTTAATGTATTGCAGGGCGGTGCTTAGGCCTGTGTCGGTGATAGAATTGTTAGGTGAGTTGATCTTAACTGTGAGACGTACCATTTAATGACCTTTCCCTATGTAGAAATCAGTGGCCTAGACTTCGCCTACGGCGATCGCCAGATTCTTTCAGGGATCAACATGCAGCTTCCCAAGGGTAAGCTGACGGCCATTATGGGTGGATCAGGATGCGGTAAAACAACGCTGCTCCGTTTAATTGGCGGGCAGATCAAACCGTGTAGGGGTAGTCTTAAAGTTGCAGGCGACGAGGTCGGTCGATTAAGTGAGCGAGATCTCTACGATATGCGCCGCCGCACTGGGATGCTTTTTCAGTTTGGTGCCTTGTTTACCGATCTCACGGTCTTCGACAATGTTGCTTTTCCACTGCGCGAACATACCAAGTTGCCTGAGTCGGCAATACGTGATCTGGTGCTGCTTAAACTTGAAGCGGTAGGGCTACGTGGTGCAGCACAGCTCATGCCAGCCGAGCTGTCGGGTGGCATGGCGCGCCGTGTGGCGCTGGCACGCTCAGTGGCGCTGGACCCTGAATTGATTTTGTTTGATGAGCCTTTTACCGGGCTTGATCCGATTTCCCTGTCGATTATCGCAACGCTGATTCGCCGCCTGACAGATGCGTTGGGAGCAACTTCAGTGATGGTGACACACGACGTGCATGAGTCTCTGGCCGTTGTTGATTATGTCTATTTCATGTCTGCTGGACGTGTTGTGGGGGCGGGTACGCCTGAAGAGATTAAAGTCTCTACAGACCCTTATGTCTACCAGTTTGTTCATGCACAGCCTGATGGTCCGGTGCACTTTCATTATCAGGCGCCAACCCTGGATGAGCAGTTGTTGGCAGGGGCGCTTAAATGAATATGCTCGAGCGCTTCTTTAGGGTCATTGGTAGCAATACGATTAACCGCGTGTGGCGACTTGGCTTCGCCGCCCGTTTCTTCATCGCATTGTTAGCGCATTCGGGCGAAACTTTCCGGCGTCCCCGCCTATTGCTGCGCGAGCTTTATGCAAGCGGCGTATTGTCCCTCATCATTATTCTCGTCTCCGGTTTGTTTGTTGGGCTGGTGCTTGGACTTCAGGGTTACGACACATTGCAGCGTTATGGCTCTTCCGAGGCGCTTGGTATTCTGGTGGCGCTCTCCCTGGTGCGTGAGCTGGGTCCCGTGGTTGCCGGTTTGCTGTTTGCTTCCCGCGCTGGATCATCGATAACCGCAGAAGTTGGCCTTATGAAGGCTACGGAGCAACTTACGGCAATGGACATGATGGCCGTTAATCCACTGGCGCGGATTATTGCACCTCGTTTCTGGGGAGGTGTACTGTCTATGCCGATGCTGTCAGCCCTATTTACTGCTGCCGGCATCTTCGGGGGCTGGTTAATCGGGGTAGTCTTTATCGGTGTTGATGAAGGTGCCTTTTGGGCTCAGATGCAGGCCAACGTTAATTTCGTTAATGATGTGTGTAATGGCATTATCAAGAGCATCGTTTTTGGTGTGGCCGTCTCGCTTATCGCTGTGTTTGAAGGTTTTGATGCTGTTCCTACTGCAGAAGGGGTATCCCGTGCGATTACCCGGACTGTGGTGACGTCTGCGCTAGCCATACTGGCTTTAGATTTTGTGCTGACTTCCTTTATGTTCCGAGGCTTATGATGAACCGCAAGGTAATGGATCTTTGGGTAGGTATTTTTGTGGTGATTGGATTTGCTGCCGTGCTTTTCCTCGCGCTCAAGGTGAGTAATTTTTCGGCCAGCAGTTTTGCCACCACTTATGAAGTCACCGCGAAATTCGACAACATTGGGGGTCTTAAAGTGCGCGGACCGGTTAAAAGTGCCGGTGTGGTTGTTGGGCGCGTGTCCGAAATTCGTTTTGATCCGCAAACCTATGAAGCCAATGTGGTTCTGAAGATTGAAAGCCAGTATCAGTTTCCTAGAGACACTTTTGCATCCATTTTGACTTCAGGCCTGCTCGGAGAACAGTATATTGGCCTCGATGCCGGTGGAGATGAGACAATGATCCCTGCGGGCGGGACGATTGCCAAAACACAGTCAGCAATTGTTCTTGAAAAACTCATTAGCCAGTTTTTGTTTAACAAGGCTTCGGAAGGCAAGAAGGATGCGCGTGCTGAGTAAATTCAATATGCGTCAGTGGGTTGCCGCTGTTATGTTGGCAGCCTTGATGACCGGTTGTGCGACAACGGAGAAGGCTAATCCGCGCGACCCTTGGGAAGGGTACAACCGGGGTATGTTTCAGGTAAACGAAGCGATTGATACTGTGCTGGTTAAGCCCGTAGCGATCGGCTACGACTTCATACTGCCTGAACCGCTGAGAATACTGGTCACCAACTTCTTTTCCAACATCGGCGACGTTATGATTGGCGTTAATGACCTTTTGCAAGGCCGTGGTGAACAGGCTTTCAATGATCTAGGCCGTGTTGTCATCAATACTACCCTGGGTTTTGGGGGGCTATTCGATGTGGCGGGGAATGCGGGCTGGTATAAAAATGACAATGATTTTGGCGTTACGTTTGGTCGATGGGGTGTGCCCCCAGGGCCCTATTTTGTTCTGCCAATTCTGGGGCCAAGTGATATCCGTGACACCGTCGGTTGGGCGGCGGATCTTGCTGCGAGCCCGCTTGATCTGATTTTCCGAGATCCGACTGCATATTACACCGCTTGGGGGGTTCGCTTCCTGAATACCCGGGCGAATCTGCTGCCGGCTGAAAAAATTATTGAAGAAGCGGCTACCGACAAGTACAGTTACCTGCGTGATGCGTTCATGCAGAATCGTTTGAATTTGATCTACGATGGCGAGCCGCCTGGATTAGATGTCGAAGACGAGGCTGAATTGAAGGCCAAAACAGCTGCTAATGACGCCGAGCCGACTCAGCAGTAGAATGAAAATATTGACCACTCACAGAGTCTGATTCTATGGTTTTGAAGCATCTTCGTAAGTTCTTCCTGGTATTGGGTTTGCTCATGGCAACCGCGGCGCATGCCGAGATGCTTCCTCCGGATCAGTTGGTCAAGCAGATCACGCAGGAAACCTATGTCTATGTGAACCAGGATGCATCGCTACAGAAGGGCGACATCAGCAAGCTGGTTGAATGGGCAGAAAAATCAATTCTCAAAGACTTCGATTTCAACCGTATGACCAAGCTGGCTGTTGGCAAAGACTGGCGTCAGGCAACGCCTGAGCAGCAAAAGCAGCTGGTGCATGAGTTCCGTAAATTGCTGATACGCACTTTTGCCAACGCCTTTGTTGGCATCAAGAAAGAACAGACCATTGAGTTCAAGCCTTTTACGCTGAGTCCGGAAGCTCAAAGTGCTGTGGTTAAGACATTGATTGTTAAACCGGGTGCCAAGCCGATCGACGTTAATTTCAGTCTGGAAAAAGCGACCGATAGCTGGAAGGTTTATGACGTCACCATGGCTGGCGTATCGTTAATCACTAATTATCGTGATGCTTTTTCACAAGAAATCCATACCAATGGGGTGGATGGTCTGATCAAAATGCTGGTAGAAAAAAATAAACAGCTGGAACAGAAGGGCAAAGCCTCCTGAGCGCTCTGGCATGATGGGTATACAGCGACACGACAACGGAGAACGCCTGGAGATTCGTGGCGATATGACTGTTGCCGAAGTGCCGGGTTTGTTGCACGCAATTAATCATTCTGATCACATCCTGCATGTTGATATGGCGGCTGTTGGTCGGGTGGATTCTTCTGCATTAACAGTGTTGCTTGCCTGCAGCCGATCGGCTCGCGGCGCAACGGTGACTGTGCATCATGCGCCTCCGGC
>JBJTFJ010000138.1:0-10976 GCA_046093345.1 Fluviibacter sp.
CGCAACGATGCCCTCGAAAGCATTCTGGCAGCGGTTGCCGTAGGCGTTGCCATGAACCTCTCCCGCGAGGTCATGAGCACGGGTATTCAAACCTTCAGTCACCTATAAACCATGGAAATCGTCCGTCTACGCGCACTCCGCGGCCCTAACCTCTGGGGTCGCCACACCATGATCGAGGCGCTGATCAACTGTACTGAAGATGAATGTCAGATCACCAATCTGGCAGGCTTCGAAACCCGACTGCGTTCCCGCTTTCCGCAAATGGGCCCGCTCATTGCTGGCGGCCATAACGAACCGCTCACTCTGGCGCACGCCCTGGAAGTTGTGGCACTGGGTCTGCAAGCAGCCGCTGGTTGCCCGGTGACGTTTAGTCGTACCGTGCAAACGCCTGAAAAGGGCACGTACATCACCGTGGTGGAATACAGCGAAGAAGCCGTTGGCAAACTCGCCTTTGAACACGCCATGAGGCTTTGCCAGGCTGCCCGTGAGGATCGCATGTTTGATCTGAACGCTGCCCTGCACGAACTCAACGAGCTCGACGAAGACCTGCGTCTGGGACCTAGCACAGGTTCTATTGTTAACGCCGCCATCGCCCGCAACATTCCTTTCCGTCGCATGACCGAAGGCAGCATGGTGCAATTGGGCTGGGGTAGCAAACAGAAACGCATCCAGGCAGCCGAGACCAGTCACACCAGTGCCATTGCTGAATCAATCGCGCAAGATAAAGATCTCACCAAGACCCTACTCTACTCGGCTGGCGTACCCGTACCGCAAGGACGCGTGGTCACCAATCTAAAAGATGCACTGGCAGCTGCCGAGTGGATCAAAGGCCCGGTGGTGGTAAAGCCGCGTGATGGCAACCAGGGCAAAGGCGTGGCCGTTAACTTGCAAACGGCCGAACAGATTACCGCCGCATTTGAAGTTGCCTACAAAATTAGCGATGAAGTGATTGTCGAGCGCTTTCTACCCGGCCATGACTTCCGCCTATTGGTCGTTGGCAACGAACTCGTTGCGGCTGCCCGCCGTGACCCGCCGTATGTGATTGGCGATGGTCAACACACCATTCGCCAACTGGTCGATGTAATTAACAGCGACCCGCTACGCGGGGATGGCCATGCCACCTCATTGAGCAAGATCCGCCTGGATGCCATTGGTCTGGCAACGCTAGAAGAGCAGCAGATGACACCGGAAACCGTGCCTCAACGCGGTGTTCGTATCAATCTACGCAAGAACGCCAACCTCAGCACCGGCGGGACAGCCACCGATGTCACCGATGACGTCCACCCAGACATGGCCGCTAGCGCTGTTGCCGCAGCTCACATGGTGGGTCTGGATATCTGTGGCGTCGACGTGGTTTGCGATAGCGTCTACCGCTCCCTGCAAGAACAAGGTGGTGGCATTGTTGAAGTGAATGCTGCG
The DNA here is from genome assembly GCA_046093345.1 of Fluviibacter sp. GTDB lineage: Bacteria > Pseudomonadota > Gammaproteobacteria > Burkholderiales > Rhodocyclaceae > Fluviibacter. Next base: position 1,420 of record JBJTFJ010000138.1, read on the forward strand.
CCTGGTTTGCGCATGCACCTTAGCCCCTCTTACGGCAAAGGCCGCCCAGTGGGTGAAGCCATCATCCGTCAGATGTTTGGCCCCGGTGAAAACGGTCGTATTCCGGTGGTTGCCGTATCGGGCACCAATGGTAAAACCACAACCATTCGCCTTACGGCACATTTGATTGCACAAACCGGCAAGCGTATCGGCATGACCACCACCGATGGTGTGTATGCCAACGGCCGCCTGATTGACACCGGTGATTGCAGCGGCCCGCGTAGCGCCCGCAATGTGCTGGGCCACCCGGACGTCGATGCGGCTGTGCTGGAAACCGCTCGAGGTGGGGTGCTCCGCGAAGGCCTAGGCTTTGATCGTTGCGATGTGGCTGTAATCACCAATATCGGTGAAGGCGATCATCTTGGCATGAATTTCATCAACACAGCGGCCGAACTGGCTGCAGTGAAGCGCGTGATCGTACAAAACGTTTCGGCCGAAGGCACCGCTGTACTGAATGCGGCTGATCCCCTGGTCGCCCGCATGGCACGTTACTGCACCGGTAACGTTACTTTCTTTGCCGGCCAGAGTGCAGCACACCCAGTGATGGCTAAACACCGTGCCCAAGGGCACCGCGTGATCTATCGCGAAAATGGTGAAATCATCGCTGCACAAGGGCAGGCCATGTTCCGCCTGCCGCTGAAGGATATTCCACTCACCGATGGTGGGCAGATCGGTTTTCAGGTAGAAAACGTCATGGCGGCCGTTGGCGCTGCCTGGGCGTTGAACATCCCTTGGGAAAACATTGTGGCCGGTCTCGCCAGCTTTATGAGCGATGCCGACACCGTACCCGGCCGCTTTAACCGCTTTGATTACAAAGGCGCCACGCTAATCGCCGATTACGGCCACAACCCGGATGCCATTCGTGCACTAGCCGACACGATTCACGAAATGACCGCCAAACGCCGCTCGGTAGTGATTAGTGGTGCGGGCGATCGCCGCGATGACGACATCCGTCGTCAGACACGCATTCTCGGCAATGTCTTTGACTACGTTGTTCTTTACGAAGACGCGTGCCAACGAGGTCGTAGTGAAGGAGAAGTGGTCAAGCTACTCCGCGAAGGCCTTGACGAAGCACATCAGGTCAAAGAGATCGACGAGATCAAAGGTGAGTTTCTGGCCATCGACAAGGCACTTTCAAAACTGGAACCAGGCGACATCTGCCTGATTCTGGTGGATCAGGTGGAAGCAGCCCTCGCCCACATCCAGCAGCGCGTTGCCGAGGCTTCTGCCTAAATCCGCTCTAGCACGACGGCCAGTTCAAACAGGCCGTTCTTATGTGGCACCTGGCTCAGTGCGCCTGCAGGCCAGCGCCAATGGCGCTGGTCAAACAGCGCATGCATCGCATTGATATCACAGTGGAATGGTGGCCCTTCAACAAGCCCTTGCTGGCTACCCGGGCGCGACACCTGCATGAATAAGGCATACAAACGCCCACCCGGACGAATCCAGCGCATTAGCTGTTGGCTGTAAGCAACCCAGTTGTCAGGTGTAAGTGCGCACAAACAGGTTTGTTCATAAACGGCATCAAACGGTTGTTCAGGCGTGTAGGTTAAGACATCTGCCTGAACCACTTCCCCCGCCAAACCAGCTACTTGCAAACGCTGTTGCGCCTCAGCCACTGCTGCCGGCGTGTAGTCGAGCCCTGTGGTTTCAAAGCCTGCCTCACTGAGTGCCGCGACCTCCCAACCCTTACCACAGCCTGGCACGGCAATACGTTGAGTCTCGCGTGGGTTCAATGCGCCACTAGCCAGCCAGTGCATAAGCTGCGGACTCGCCTGGCCGCGATCCCAACCGGTTTGTTGAGTTTCAAACTTTTCTTGCCAGAAATTAGGAGTAAGTTGCGTCATGGCTTGATTCTAGCGCAACCGGAAGTTCCTTAATGTTCAAGCTCCCGGAGATGACGGGATCCGCGCTCTCCGGTACGATATCACTTATGAGTTTTTGTAACTTTCGAGCCAAGTCGCATACCTGATGGCACAGTCCAGTCGGCTCTCTTTCTTAATGAGACAGTACGCTTTGTGGCGTCATGTCGAGGCACATCCGCTCACTGCTGCCGGACTCGCATTTTCTTGCCTTGCTGTAGTGCTGCTATTTCTCAGTGGACTGCATGATGTCATCAACGGCAGACCCGATGAAAATATGCGCTATGCCCTTTGGGGGGGATTTGCTGGTTTTGCCCTGACAACAATAGGGGCACTCCCCGGGCTTGTTCTAAAAAGTTTGCCGCAGCGGATCGAGGACACCTTGCTTGGCCTGGCTGCCGGGATGATGCTTGCGGCAAGTTCATTCTCTCTAATTCTTCCGGGCATCAAAGCCGGTGAAACACTGACCGGCAGTGCTTTTTTAGGTGCCACAACGGTGGTTCTGGGCATGGCCCTGGGTGTGATGCTCATGCTTGGCATGGATGAATTCACCCCACACGAGCACACAAAAACAGGGACTTACGGTCCAGAGTCGCATCGGGTTAATCGCATCTGGCTCTTTGTGTTGGCAATTGCTTTACACAATCTGCCAGAAGGAATGGCGATCGGCGTGAGCTTTGCACAAGGTGATTTGCAGGTTGGCATACCCCTCACTTCTGCAATTGCCATGCAGGACATTCCTGAAGGCCTCGCGGTAGTAATGGCGCTACGCGGCATTGGGTACAGCCCCTTTAAATCCGTGGCTATTGCCTCGCTCACTGGGCTGCTTGAACCTTTGGGTTCAATCATTGGCATAACGCTGTCTAGCGGCCTAGCCATCGCCTACCCTATTGGCTTGGGCCTTGCTGCTGGCGCAATGATTTTTGTTGTGTCAAACGAAGTCATACCTGAAACACATCGAAATGGACACCAGAAGTTCGCCACCATCGGACTGGTTGCTGGCTTTGCTTTAATGATGACGCTTGATACAACGCTTGGCAAATATGCAAACATCAGCGCTTCAATCCCGCAATCTTTCTTGCATTCGTGGCAAGCAGACCTTGTTTCAAAACATAAATCTGCAGCTTGACGCAGGGCAATGGCTCTACCTGCAGGGTGAAAACGGGGCCGGCAAGACCAGTCTGCTCCGAATTCTGGCTGGGCTTACGCTGCCTGCCGATGGCGAAGTGCTTTGGCAAGGCAAACCTATTTCCGAGCAACGCAGCCAGTATCACCAGGATCTACTTTACATCGGTCACCACGCCGGCTTGAAAGAAGACCTCACCCTCACTGAAAACCTGCAGGCACAGTGCCGTATGGATGGCCTGCGCGTCAGCGACACCGATATCCGAGATGCCCTTACCCGCATGGGTCTGGCTAAACGCCAGCACTTACCCGCCCGTGTACTTTCTGCCGGACAGAAACGCCGTGGCCTACTTGCCCGCGCACTACTGCGCCCTGCCAAACTATGGATCCTGGACGAGCCCTTTAACGCGCTGGACGTCAATGCCATAGAAGACGTCCAGAACTTGCTCAAAGCCCATCTTGCCCAAGGCGGCATGCTGGTTCTCACCAGCCATCAGACACCCGACCTGGGCACCGATGCCCGCGGCTTTGTACTGAATCTATCCGGGAGCCGCTAATGCCTGTGCTTTCCGCTTACTTTGCCGCTCTGCATCGGGACCTGCTACTTGTAATGCGCCGCAAGACCGAGGTGCTCACGGCACTCTTTTTCTTCGTCATCGTTACAACACTGCTACCCTTAGGCATTGGCCCAGAACCAGATCTCCTTCGCAAAATTGCGCCGGGGGCTATGTGGATTGCAGCCCTACTCGCTACCTTGCTTGGGTTGCAACGCCTTTTCGCGGCTGACTATGCAGATGGCACGCTAGAGCAAATGGTGCTCTCTCCGGAACCGCTGAGCATACTAGTTGCTGGCAAGATAACTGCACACTGGCTCGTCTGTGGTTTGCCTCTAGTCCTACTTGCTCCCGTGATCGGTCTACAATTCGACTTGTCGGCTGATGCCATTGGCGTACTGATGCTCACGCTATTGATCGGCACACCGCTGCTCTCACTGCTAGGGGCCATTGGTGCTGCGCTCACACTAGGCGCTCGTGGAAGTGCACTACTTGTTTCTTTACTGGTGCTGCCGCTTTACATACCAACGCTAATTTTTGGGGCGGGTGCGGTCGAGTCTTATATTGCTGGCCTGGGCGCTATGGGACATTTTTCTCTGCTGGGCGCCCTACTGATTCTGGCCGCCGCTTTTGCCCCTTGGGCAACGACTGCAGCGCTACGCATCTCATTGGAATAAAATAGCAAGATGATCAATTGGTTTAAATACAGCGCACCCAGCACCTTCTATCCGCTGGCCGGTAAGCTCATTCCTATTTTCTGGACGTTGGCCGCCATTCTGGGTGCCGTTGGCTTATACATCAGCTTCTTTGTTGCCCCAACCGATGCACAACAGGGAGAAGGCTATCGCATTATCTTCATCCACGTGCCCGCCAGCTGGATGTCGATGTTTATCTACTGCGTTATGGCCTTCTGGTCTTTGCTAGGCCTCACCTTCAACACCCGCCTTTCCGGCATGATGAGCAGTGCGCTAGCACCTACAGGTGCATTGTTTGCGTTCCTGTCCCTGTGGACCGGTGCCCTCTGGGGCAAACCCATGTGGGGTGCCTGGTGGGTCTGGGATGCAAGACTCACCTCGGAACTGATTCTGTTTTTCCTCTATATCGGTTTCATCGCACTGCAGGCAGCCATTGATGACCCTCGTCGAGCCGATCGCGCAGGCGCTCTACTTTCACTCGTAGGCGTGGTGAATGTACCGATCATCTACTTCTCAGTGAAATGGTGGAATACCTTGCACCAAGGTGCATCTGTCTCACTGACCAAGTCTCCTAGCATGGCTAGCACCATGCTCTGGGGCATGCTCATCATGGCGCTCGCCTTCTGGGCTTACACCATTGCCGTTGCCCTCATGCGGGCACGCACCATCATGCTGGAGCGTGAAGGCAATACGGAGTGGGTACAACATCTCCCCGAAGTGAAGGAGGCTGCATAATGCAATGGCAATCACTAAGCGACTTCTTCGCCATGGGCGGCTACGGTTTATATGTCTGGGGCAGCTTTGGCGTGTGCGCAATCACGATGATTGCTGAACCGCTACTGGTAAGGCATCGCCGTAAACAGGCACTTAAAGACATTCGAAATAACTACCTGTTGTGATTCTTTTAAAATGAAACCACGTCACAAACGATTTGCTCTGATCATTGGTGCCCTTGCCGTTATTGGCGCCGCAGCCGCATTGATTCTTAATGCCTTTGAAGAAAATCTGGTGTTCTTCTTCACACCAACCCAGGTTGCCGCCGGTGAAGCACCTAAAAATCGCGCCTTCCGCATAGGCGGCATGGTTAAAGAGGGCAGCGTGCAAAGAGATGGGGTGAATGTGCGCTTTATCGTAACGGACACCGCGCACGACATTCCCGTAACTTATACGGGTATCCTGCCTGATCTATTTCGGGAAGGCAAAGGCGTTGTCGCCCAAGGTAAGCTAGAGGATACGGGCACTTCACCGAGCTTCAAAGCATCGGAAGTGCTGGCCAAGCATGATGAGAACTATATGCCGCCAGAAGCCCAACAGGCCCTCGATAAAGCAGCTGTAGAAAAAGCTTCTAAAACCCTCAAATAATTCTTTGTTGCTACGCCATGAAGAAAGGGAGCCAATGGCTCCCTTTGCGTTTCTAGAGATGCGTGGCATTTACTTCAAGCGGGCTTTGGCTTCTCCGATGTTTTCCTGAACGAACTTGGCTTCAGGTGAATCTGGTGCCACCAGTTTGAGAATACGCTCCCAGTAGTTAATGGCCTGTTTGTAATTACCCTCGTCGAAAGCCAGACCACCTGCCAGGAACAGAACTTTTGGATCCTGGCTGCCCTTTTGCAGGGCGTTGTTGATCCAAATGCGCGCCCCTTTAATATCCCCCGAAGCAGCCAGTGCTTCCGCATAATCTGCCATGAGTTGCGGTTCCTGTTTGATCAGCGGAAGAATGTGCCCAAACGCTTTAACGGCATCATCCGGACGGTTCATCACCATATAGGCTCGTGCGAGAAGTTGCCAACCAGCCGGATCATCTGGGTTGGCATCCATCTTGGCCTGCAAACGCGCCACCATGACATTAGGATCGGGGGCGGGTTTAACATTAGCTGGATTGAGCGCTGCGAGGTTGCCAACTTTGAGATAGACCAATCCCCCGCCAAGCGGAATCAACACCATCACTACCCAGAGCAGCCAGCGACCCGCAACACGCGTTTGCGCAGGCGCTACCTGAGTTACCGGCGTCGTGGTCGGCACATAGTCTGGTTCATCAACAAGCCCTTGGCGACTCCGACGACGCAGGAATACCACCAGGCCAATAAGACCACCCGCCAACAAGACAAAGGGGCCTACCCATAGGAATAAGGTGGTGCTTTTAAACGGTGGGTCATAAAGCACGTAGTCGCCATAACGGCTCACGAGGAAATCAATGATTTCTTTATCCGACTTACCCGCTTCGATCAGGTGACGCACTTCACGGCGTAAATCTTCCGCCAATTCTGCACGCGAGCCCGCCAACGATTCGTTCTGGCAAACCAGACAACGCAGATTTTCTGAAATAGCGTTGAGGCGCTTTTCAACGACCGGATTCTGGGCGAGGGGTTGTGCCTCGGCAGCGTAGGCGGCACCGGCTGTTACGAGCCAGATTGCAACAAAAATCTTGAAGAACCCATTCATTATTTGAGTCCTTTGAGCATCGGATCAATCAGCGTCTGCACCACTTCGGGTGTAACTGGCCCCACATGTTTGTATCGGATCACACCGGCCTGATCGATCACGTAGGTTTCCGGTACACCATAAACACCATAATCAATGCCGACACGTCCATCGGCATCAAACGCAGACAGCACATAGGGGTTACCATGCTTTTGGAGCCAGGCAAGGGCATCTGGCCGCTGATCTTTGTAATCCAGACCGATGAGTGGCACATCAGGATGGGTGCGCGCAAACTCGACAAGCACAGGATGCTCTTCCCGGCAGGAAACGCACCACGAGGCCCAAACATTAAGCAGCCAAACCCGGCCTTTGAGGTCTTCCGGTGCAAAGCTCTGTTTCGGATCCTGTAGCTGAGGCAAATCGAACGTAGGCGCTGGTTTACCAACCAGCGGCGATGGGACGTAGCGCGGATCTTTAGTCAGCCCTTTACCAAGAAAAAACACCAGAACCGCGAAAGCCAGCAAAGGAATGAGGAACCACCAGAAACGTTTCATCAGGATGCTACTTTCTCTTCGTGAATGGCACCGGTCTCTTCACCAGCGTCGTTCGATTCAGTCTGTTTACGTGCACGATAGCGACGATCGGATGCCGCAAGAATGCCGCCCAGCGCCATGAAGGCGCAACCCGCCCAGATCCAGCTAACAAATGGCTTGTAATAAACCCGCACAGCCCATGCATTATTACCGGTAGGTTCACCCATCGAGACATACAGATCACGCGTGATGCTGCTGTCGATACCCACTTCGGTCATCGGCATGGTCGATGAGAAATAGGTACGCTTTTCGGTATAGAGCGTACCTGTGGTTTTTTCGGGTTGATCCTGCGGGCCATAAATTACTTCGCCCCGGGCGCCTTCATAATTCGGGCCGCGCACCGGGCTTACCCCTTTAAGCGTCAGCTGGATGTTATGGATGGACACCGTATCACCCGGTGCCATACTGACATCACGCTCCACCTGATAACTACTAACAAAGGTAACGCCGACCACAAAAACCGCCAGACCAAGGTGCGCGAACTGCATGCCCCAGAAGGCACGTGGTGGCCAACTGGTTTTCAAACGCACAATCACCTGTCGCACCACGCCCGCCATAACCCAAACAGCTAACCCTGCACCAACGGCCACCATTGGCCGCCAACTACCCATGAGCAAAGGTAAGACGATGGCAGCAACAATTGCCAGCACTGCTTCAATACGTAGGCTCTTTAGTAAAGGCAAGAGCTGATCCTGTTTCCAGCGAGCCACCGGCCCCAAAGGTAGCAACAAGAGCAGTGGCAACATAATGGGTACAAACACCGCATTGAAGTATGGTGGCCCAACAGACAACTTACCCAGGTTCAACGCATCGATCACCATGGGGTACACCGTGCCCAACAGTACCGCACCCATGCCAGCCAACAGCAACACATTGTTGATGAGCAGGAGTGTTTCTTTAGAAACCAGCGCAAAGGCGCCACCACGTCCAACTGTAGGCGCCCGCCAGGCAAACAGCGCCAGAGATCCACCTACCACCATGGCCAGGAAGACCAGAATAAAGATACCGCGCGCCGGATCGGCGGCGAAAGCGTGCACTGAAGTCAGCACCCCCGAACGAACGATAAAGGTACCGAGTAAAGAAAGTGAGAATGCACCAATAGCCAGCAGCACAGTCCAGTTTTTAAAGCTGCCTCGCTTTTCTGATACCGCCAGCGAGTGAATCAGCGCAGTGCCCACCAACCAGGGCATAAAGGAGGCGTTTTCTACCGGATCCCAGAACCACCAGCCACCCCAACCTAATTCGTAATAGGCCCAGTTGGAACCGAGCGCAATACCGATGGTAAGGAAAACCCAAGCCGCCAATGTCCACGGGCGTGACCAGCGTGCCCAGGCGGCATCCAAGCGTCCTTCCAGCAAGGCAGCAATAGCAAAAGCAAAGGCCACCGAAAAACCGACATAACCCATATAAAGCATGGGTGGGTGATAAACGAGGCCCGGATCCTGTAACAACGGATTTAGGTCACGGCCTTCCATCACTGCGGGTAACAGGCGCGTAAACGGATTAGAGGTAAACAGAATAAAAAGGATGAAGCCAAAGCCCACTAGCCCCAGCACACCCAGCACCCGCGCCACCATCTCGGCAGGTAACGTGCGCGAGAAAAGAGCCACTGCAGCGGTCCAGGCCGTGAGCATGAATACCCAGAGCAGTAACGAACCTTCATGGCCGCCCCAAACCGCACCAAATCTGTACTCTAGCGGCAACTTCGTGTTGGAGTGCCCCGCCACATAGGCGACAGAAAAGTCGTTGGTAACAAAGCTCCAGGTCAGGCAGAAAAAAGACGCTGCCAGTAGCGCAAACAAAATCAAGGCCAAGGGTTTGGCTAAACGCACCCAGGCCGGCACGGCCAATTGCGGACCCGCTAGACCTAAAATCGATAGCGATAAGGCGACAAAAAGCGACAGCGACAGAGCCAACTGCCCAAGCTCAGGAATCATTCTTAAACCCTTTACAACCGATGTCGACTATCGCCGGTAAAACCCCGGTAATTGCATGGACACTTTACGTTTATTGAAGCCATGATGCTAATGGAGGCCGCTTCCGGATGCAAGTCGGTAGAACAGGGTAAACTCCCGATTACACAAGGAAATCAGCATTTCCCTGAGCTTTTACTACCCCTACTTTCCTAGATACCAACATGGTTTGGGCTTTCGCCACCGATTCCACCTGGATTTACCTCTTCCATCCCCTGATCGTATTGCTTTTTGCCATACGAATTATCTGGGTACGACGACCGCCAGGCGTCGCCATGGCGTGGATTCTGATCGT
>JBJTFJ010000139.1:0-3653 GCA_046093345.1 Fluviibacter sp.
GCATCAATCACTCGCTCAGGGTGAAGCGCGGCGACATGCAGAAAGCTCGGGCAGTCCTGACGGTGAACGGAAATTCCCTTCTCGCGGGTAACGAACCCTTGAATGGCATCTGGCGGTACGGGTTTACAACATTTGGCCAGCTGCGTCTGGATCTGATCGATCCCCACAATCAGCACCCCACTTCCGCCACGGTGGCGGGACTGTCGCACCATTGCCTCGGGTGATAGATCGGGTAACGGCAATTCATGCTGTTCGGCAGCTACCGGCTTCTGCGGCTCGCCACGAAGCGCCTGTTGCAGTGAACGTAGCCCCACCTCATCACGTCCAACCGCAATCAACAGATCATCAGCTTGATCATAGCCCAGGGTATGCGCTACCTGATCAATGGAAGTGTGGCTCACACCGGCACGTTGCATTTCTCGGGTAACGATTGCCCTACCCGCAGCCAATGTGTCATCGAGCGCCTGATTGGCAAACCAGGCACGCACTTTGGTGCGGGCTGATTTGGTAATCAGATAACCCTGATGCGGGTTCAGCCAATCTCGTGAAGGCCCACCCTCTTTAGCCGAGATGATTTCTACCCGCTGGCCGGTTTTAAGTGGTGTGGTCAAAGGCACCAGCGCCCCATCGACTTTTGCACCGCGGCACCGGTGACCCAATTCGGTATGAACGCGATACGCAAAATCGACCGGTGTAGCGCCATCAGGCAAGTCAACCACTCTGCCCTGCGGTGTAAACACGTACAGTGTGTCGTTGAGCGCTGCTTCCCGATAATGCGTCTGCCAGTCACGACTGTCGCCTATATCATCACGCCAATTGAGGAGCTGGCGAAGCAAGGCAATCTTGTCATCGTAGGAACCGGAGCTCGCCGCGCCTTCTTTATAACGCCAGTGGGCGGCAACCCCCAGTTCGGCATGCTGATGCATGTCGTGTGTGCGGATCTGGATCTCTAGAGCACGCCCATCCTCGCAATGGACGGCCGTGTGCAATGACCGATAATCATTACCCTTGGGTTGCGAGATGTAATCATCAAATTCGGAAGGTATGGGTGTCCAGATCTGATGCACATAACCTAGCGCGGTGTAGCAATCGGCAATGCTATCCACCACAATCCGAAGTGCACGGACATCGTAGAGCTCATCAAAACTCAAACCCTTACGCTGCATCTTGTTCCAGATACTGTAGATGTGCTTTGGGCGGCCATAGACTTCTGCCTCGACACCCCGCTCATGGAGGGCAGTTTTAACACGCTCTACTGCGCTACCGATAAATGCCTCACGCTCTAGGCGCTTTTCATCAAGCTTGCGGGCGATATCTTTGTAAGTGTCCGTATGCAGGAAACGAAACGAAAGATCTTCAAGTTCCCATTTGAGCTCCCAGACGCCCAGTCGATTGGCCAACGGCGCCAGAAGCTCCAGCGTTTCTCTTGCTACGTCCAGGCGGGCCGGATCCGGATGCTGTGCGTAGTAACGTAGCGTCTGTGTCCGTGATGCCAATCGCAGTAAGACCACGCGCACGTCTTCCACCATGGCCAGGAGCATTTTGCGCAGTACTTCAATCTGAATCTTCAGATCTTGCGGATTAAGCGTGGCATCTGCAGCAAAGCCCTGGGTCACCGGCCGCATCTGATTCAGGCGATCAACACCTTTCACCAGTCGCGCAATATCTTCGCCAAATTGCTGTTCAAACTTTTCCTTATTGAAGTTGTCTTCATTAGGGAAAGCAAAAAGCAAAGCAGCTTGGCGGCTGGTGAGATCCAGCCTTAGTTCAGCCGCCATCTGAGCCATGCCTACGGCATGCGGCCAGACAGCCTCCCCACTGCCCAGGAGGGCATCGGCATAAGTTTCTTTCGCCTGTGCGGCAACGGCCGCCAACGATTGCCGCTGGGCGGAATCCAGATCGACCCAAACAATTTCAGGCAACAGTGTTTCAAGCATTCAGGCAGATTCCAGAAAATCACGTACCAGATCGATCTGGTCTTCGGACATAAACATAGGGGCGTGGCCGACGCCAGCAACCGTTTTGAGGATTGCTTTAGGGCCACGTTGCGTCATTTCCAGGGCTGTTTCAGCTGAAAGCAGATCAGAGAGTGCGCCATGCACTAACAAAGTCGGGCACTTAACCGCATCGTATAGCGGCCAAATATCAAAGGCCTTATCAATGTATGTTTGCTGCAGCGGTTGCCGGATCTGTTGATCGTAATTAAACCGATAGCCACCTGACGGTAGCGGCTTAAAGCTACTTTGACATAGCCATGCCCAGTCTTCTTCAGTCTTAAGGCCAAACGGGGCAAAAACAAGCCGGGCATAACGGTGCGCCGTTTCCAGATCGCTAAACTCATAGGGGTTACCAACATAACCGGCAATACGTTTAAGCGCATCCAGCGACAGCGTTGGCCCAACATCATCCAGAATCAGTCGACTAATCGGAGATTTGGGTTGCCCTGCCAGCAGCATACCGATTAGGCCACCCATGGAAGTGCCGAGCCAGGCCACCTCTTCAACACCGAGTTTGGCCAACAATGTAATCATGTCTGCAGCGTAGGTGACCGTGTTGTATGCCATCGGATTCTGCAAAAAATCACTTTCGCCACGGCCAACAACATCGGGCGCTATGACCCGGTATTTGTTTGACAAGGATTGTGCCAACCGCTCGAAATCAAGGCTGTTGCGTGTCAGCCCGTGGACGCAAACCAGCACATTTGAATTTTGTGGATCACCCCACTCGCGATAGGCCATGTTATAGAGGCCCAACGCACCACCGCAGAGTACCTTGTGTAACGTTCCGCCGGTCGGGTTGTTCATGTCAATTCCTTAGTGCTCATCCTGAGCCGCTGCTGTTGACGGGCTATCCATCCAGTAGCGCTGACGGATATGTCGATACGCCGATACTTTCATGGAGGGCAGATCCACCTGCACCATGCCATCGGTGTCGGTTCTATAGACTTTAATTTTACGCGTTTCATAGCTCGCCATCACGCTTGGCTTCGGATGACGATAGCGGTTTCTGTAACCCACTGGAATGATGGCGATTTCTGGTCGTACGGCATCCAGTAAGTCTGTGCCTGAACTTGTGCCGCTACCATGGTGTGGCACCAACAAGATCTGACTATTGGGTAAACCATTCGACACAATTTGCTGCTCGTCCGCGAGTTCGATATCCGAGGTCAGCAACATCCGCTTATCGCCAATACTCACTTGCAACACACAGCTCTGATGGTTACTGGCCTGGTCCTTAACGGCACTGGGTGAAGATGGATGCATGAAATCAAAGCGTACACCATCCCAGTTCCATCCATTACCAGCACGACAAGCTTTTGAGTGAACACCGGGAACAGCATCGACAAACTGCGTATCAGGTGCATCGGCAACCCAGCCAACCGGCATGGACTCCAGTACAGATTGCGCACCGCCCGAGTGATCCGTATCCCGATGCGTCACCACCATGCCATCTAATCGATCGACACCGATGGACCGAAGATATGGAACAATGACTCGGACGCCCGCATCCGCCTCGCTACTGTAATAAGGACCTGTGTCATAAAGCAGCACATGACGATGGGTACGCACCACCACAGCCAGGCCCTGCCCCACATCGAGAACCTCTACTCTCGCCTCCCCTGCGGGAATAGCCTCGATTTTTGGCAGCACTAA
>JBJTFJ010000140.1:0-6257 GCA_046093345.1 Fluviibacter sp.
TTGGCATCATCTGAAAGGCCCAGTACGAGGGGTGAACCTTCACGGGAGACGATGGCGGTATGGGGGTTGTCTTGCTGGATCACGCCAATGGCGTAGGCACCGGTAAGGCGGGTACAGGCGGCACGGACGGCCGTCACAAGATCAGGCGCACCAGCGAGGTTCTGATGAATCAGGTGGGCAATGACTTCGGTGTCGGTATCAGAGGTGAATTCATAACCGGCGGCTTTAAGCTCAGCGCGCAGTTCTTCGTGGTTTTCGATGATGCCGTTGTGAACAACAGCCAGGCCATTGGAGATGTGCGGGTGGGCATTGCGCTCACATGGCGCACCATGCGTGGCCCAGCGGGTGTGGGCGATGCCGGTGTCACCGCTGAGGTGCTGCTTTTCGGTTTCTTCGGTCAGGTCGGCAACGCGGCCGGCAGAGCGGACACGAACCAGGCCATCACCATTAAGGACGGCAACGCCGGCTGAGTCGTAACCACGGTATTCCAGCTTGCGCAGGCCTTCGAGCAGCACTGAAACGATATTTTTACGAGCAACCGCAACAACTATGCCGCACATGGAACAACCCCGAAGTCATAAATTATTTGAGCAATTATACCGCTCGACCACCTTGGCAAGGCCTATTTCACGGTATCGGTCATAAGCTTATGCAAAACATGTCTAGTCGCACAGCAACTCTTTACGGATAATCAGCCCATTCACTCAGAATCCAAGAGGTTTTCCATGGCAATCGCAAAAGACGTTACTGCATTAATCGGCAACACCCCACTTGTACGTATCAATCGCTTGGCCCGAAACGCCAAAGCAGAGGTGGTGGCCAAACTGGAGTACTTTAATCCCTCGCATAGCGTCAAAGACCGTATCGGCGTCTCGATGATCGATGCTGCTGAAAAGGCAGGCCTGATCAAATCGAGCACCGTGATTGTCGAACCAACCAGTGGTAATACCGGCATTGCGCTTGCCTTTGTAGCTGCCGCCCGTGGTTACAAATTGATTCTGACGATGCCGGAAACCATGTCAAAAGAGCGCCGTGCCTTGCTGCGTGCTTACGGAGCAGAACTGATTCTCACGCCAGGCTCTGAAGGTATGGGCGGTGCGATCAAGAAAGCTGAAGACTTGGCCGCGGCTAACCCGAACTACCTGATACTGCAACAATTCAAAAACCCGGCCAATCCGGAAATCCACCGCAATACTACGGCAGAAGAAATCTGGCGTGATACAGATGGTCAGGTAGATATCCTGATTTCCGGCGTGGGCACTGGTGGGACGATCACTGGTGTTGGCGAAGTCCTAAAAAAGAAGAATCCTAACTTCAAGGTAATCGCTGTCGAGCCTGATGCCTCCCCTGTGCTCTCGGGTGGCGAGAAGGGGCCTCACCCGATTCAGGGGATTGGCGCGGGTTTTGTGCCACCCGTGCTCAATACAAGCGTTTACGATGAAGTGATTCGTGTAAAAAACGAGGATGCCTTTGAAACGGCGAAACGTGCCGCCAAAGAAGAAGGCCTACTGGTCGGCATTTCTTCCGGTGCGGCTTTGTGGGCAGCACTTGAGGTTGCCAAACGCCCTGAAAACACCGGTAAACGCATCGTCGTAATCATTCCATCGTTTGGTGAGCGTTACCTCAGTACCGCACTGTTTGCAGGACTAGCGGACTAACACCCGACTGCTTCAAAAAGATACGGCCCCGATGGGGCCTTATCTTTTATGTACATATCAATACACAGATTAACTACGCTTTGCTTTCGGCACAGACTTAACCGTTGCATTGCTCACCAGCGCCACATTGTTCTCAGTGAGTTCCTTTACCTGATTCATTGAATCATTAAAACGGGCAAAAGCCTGATTGGCCGCATCGACGGCTGATTTAAGTGTCGCAATCGCAACCTCAGAGCCTACCGGGGCGGTCGTGGCAATTTTATCTGCCAGCGCAGCCATACTCTGCTTAAACTCTTCGAATTTGCCTTCAACAATGGCTGTTGCGTCCTCACGTGCCGCCGACGTAATTTCATACACGCTGCGCGTGTAAGCAACACCCTTCTCAATATGCGGCTGCGCGATATCTGCCGGAAGTGACATGGCTTCCTGTGGCGACTTCACTGAAAGAACCGCCTTACCATTACGGGCCATGTCTTCAAACGCTTCGCGCGTCGCATGCAGATTCAGTGCAGCAACCCGCTCTGCCGAAGCCAATGCAGTATTGACTACGGACAACAGGGTATCCACAGCAGTTTTCTGGGCGGAAAGAAAGGCATCGCTATTAAAAGCAGACATGATCGTCTCCGATAAAAAATGCGTTTTAATCTACAGATTTAATTCTCTTGTCATATTTTACCCCGCAATCCCGTTCGGGCGATGGTCGTATTGTTTCAACACCTCTAGAGATACATGATCAAGAACATTAAGATGCGTGCTTTCCAAGACTACTAGCGGCGCACAGCCGGCCGCATGGGCTTCTATCCAGCGACTTAGGCATAAGCACCATTGGTCCCCAGCAACCAAACCTGGAAATTGCCATTGTGGTCGCGGCGTGCTGAGATCATTACCTTGTTGAAAGCTGAACTCAAGAAACTCCTGCGTCATCACGGCACACACAATATGCGCCCCCACGTCTGAATCCTCCGTTCTGCAACACCCATCCCGCAAAAATCCGGTAACAGGATCAAAAGAACAGGGAACCAGCGGCTCTCCAAAGACATTACGATCTTGCATTTCAGTGAATCCTCAAAAATCGTTGGCTTATTCTAAACAAATTTACTCAGCGTTTACGAACTAGGGCCACCCCGGTCACCGCTACCAGCAAACCCACGAGGCCGAGAATCGGCAGCGTTTCGCCGAATAGCCCCCAGGCAATTAGAGCGGTTACCGGTGGCACCAGATAAAAGAGGCTGGCGACATTAACCGAGCTGCCGGAGCGAATTAGATAATTAAGCAGACTAATCGCACCAAGGGATAGCACCAGTACCAGCCAACCGAGCGCGAAGACAAACTCACCGGTAAATTCAACACGAAAACCTTCAAAAGCGTAGGCAATCGGCAGCGTTAAGGCAGCGGCTGCGAGAAACTGAACAACAGCTCCTGTGCGCCAGTCGAAATGCGGACAAAAGCGTTTTTGATACAAAGCACCCAACGTAATGCCTAAAAGCGCACCTATCGCCGGCAGTACAGGTACCAGTTGCGTGAAACTGAATTGGCCATCGATGCGCCCGGATAAGACCAACCCTGTGCCAACAATACCCAGAACCAAACCCACCCATTGTCTACCGCACACCGCCTCACCCAGAAGCAGCGTCGCCAGCATCGCTGTCAGTAGCGGTTGCAATCCTACAATCAGGCTAACAATTCCTGCCGGCAAACCCTGGCTTATGGATATAAATACGCCACCCAGATAAACCCCGTGAATCAGGCAACCGGCAATAGATAAATGAATGTATGCCCGAAGATCTACTGGCCAACGCGCCCGGGTGACCCACGCCGCTCCGGTCATCAGCATCACGACCAGGGCATATCGGATCAACAAAAAACTCAACGGCTCAGCGTAGGGTAAGCCGTACTTTGCACCGATAAAACCGGTGCTCCAGAGAAAAACGAACAGCGCAGGGTAAAAGCGAACCATGGGCGAATGGTATCCTGCTTAAACCAACAGAGCACCTACATGAGCCAGACCACAGAACTCCAAACAGGCACCCCGGAATTTCGCCGCGCCAACTGGGCGCTGATCCTTGGCGGATTTGCCTGCTTTACCCTGCTCTATGGAACGCAGCCCTTGTTACCGGAATTTACAGAGGCCTTCGGTATTTCGCCAACCATGGCGAGCCTGACGGTTTCTGCTGGCACACTCACGCTGGCCTTTCTGCTTATTCCATTAAGCATGTTGTCTGATAAGTTTGGCCGTGCCCCCCTGATGAAGGCTGCGCTCCTTGGCGCCACACTATTTGCCTGGGCATCCGCCTTTGCCCCAAACTTTGAATGGCTCGTCCTCTCCAGAGCAGGCGTTGGCGCCTGCATCGCCGCCCTGCCGGCCGCCGCCATGGCTTACCTGGGAGAAGAAATTTGCCTCGCCTCTCGTGGCAGAGTGATGGGGATGTATATTGCAGGCAACGCACTGGGCGGCATGTTTGGCCGCTTTCTCTCTGCCGTTGTTACGCAATACAGCAGCTGGCACTATGGCCTCGCTGCACTCGCATTAGTGGGCATCATCTGCACTGTTTTATTTTGGCGACTATTGCCGCAGGCTCGGCATTTTAAAACGCGCTCGCTGGCACCCGGAGCCTTGTGGGTTGATGTGCGCCGTATCTATGCCGACCCCGGCCTGCCATGGCTTTTCACAACAGCCTTTCTGATAATGGGTGCCTTTGTCAGCATCTATAACTATCTGGGCTTCAGGTTGAGCGAAGCACCCTACAATCTGGGCCCGGCAGCGATTGGCACCATATTCTTACTGTACGCACTGGGCAGCGCTTCATCTGCTCTAGCCGGACATCTGGTTGATCAATATGGTCGAGGCAAAATCATGCTGGCTATGATTAGCCTGATGGCTATTGGGGTATTAGCCACACTCAATGGCCAACTAACGATCATCATCTTCGGCCTGGCACTGTTTACCTTTGGTTACTTCGCCACCCATGCCATTGCGAGCGGATGGGTGGGTTTTCGTGCCGGAGAACGCCGCGGGCTGGTATCTGCACTTTACCTATCGAGCTACTACCTTGGCAGCAGCTTTCTTGGCAGCACCTCCGGCCCGCTCTGGACAAACTATCACTGGCCGGGCATGGTCATCGGCCTAATGGTCTGTGTTGGGCTGGTCTTTGCCATCGGACTCTACCTCAGCCGCATGGAAAAAACCGCCCGCTAAATTACTGGCGCGGCGAATACGCGCCATCTACTGACTTCAAGGCATTGCGATTCTGTGCATCCGTACCGCAAGTACCCTTAAGCCCATGAATCACAATGGCCTTGGGCTCATTACGAAAATAGAACGCGCACTCACCGTTTTCATTGGCATAAAGAAACTCATCGGCTATTTCGGTACGTGTAGCCCAACCCCACAGCGTCATGCAATCACCAGGGCCATTCGCACAACCCTGACCCGGCGTAATGTTCCCACTGGAAAGACGGAAATTAAATCCACCGCTATTTAAACCCGTCACAGCAATTTCCGAACGTTCGCCTTTAAGAAACCATCCCGACAGATTCGTCTCCAGCGCGCCAGCAAATGCCGTTGCCGACACACTGAGGCTAAGAGCAACAAGGGTTCGAGCGATAGGCATCTTTTTGTTCATCTTTTATTCCTTTGAGCAAGATCGTTCATGAATCAGTGAATTGCTTTAAGCTTACGACATTCTAAGGTTTTATTTGCAAGGCGCTCATGCAACGCTTTACCCGCACTCTCTTTACCCTGCTTGCCTGTTTACTGCTCGCAGCCTGTTCTGGCCCGCAGGTACTGAGCCAGACTCCCGATAGCATTACCTTTGCCTTCCCCAGTGGCCGATATGGCGTGGAAGACGTCAAAGAAGATGCGGAAGCCTATTGCAAAAAACGGGGTCTCAACGCAGAACTGCGTGGCAACAAATTCTGTACGGCACCCTGCCTGAGCTGTCCGCTGCAATGCCGCGCTACGTTTATCTGTAACTGAACATGATCACACTGAAGAACATCACCCTGCGCCGCGGCGCAAGGGTATTGCTGGATGATGCCAGCTGCACGATCAACCCCGGCGAACGTGTTGGCCTCGTTGGTCGTAACGGCGCCGGCAAATCCACCCTGTTTGCTTTGCTCAATGGCACCCTGCATGAAGACCGGGGTGATTTCAGCATCCCGACCCAGTGGCAAATGGCCCAGGTTGCCCAAGACATGCCCGAAACCGATGATAGCGCCACCCGCTTCGTTATCGAAGGTGATACCCGCTTGATGGCGGCAGAGGCTGAAGTTGCTGCTGCCGAGGCCAGTGATGATGGCGAGCGCATGGGCCATGCATACGCACTGCTAAACGATGTCGGCGCACACGATGCCCAGGCACGTGCTCAAGCCCTCATTCTTGGGCTAGGTTTCAAAACCAGCGAGCTGAATCAACCGGTTAATAGCTTTTCCGGTGGCTGGCGCATGCGTCTGCAGCTTGCGCGGGCACTGATGTGCCCTTCTGATCTATTGCTGCTCGATGAACCTACCAACCACCTCGATCTGGATGCCCTGGTCTGGTTGGAAGCCTGGCTAAAACGCTACCCCGGCACCCTCGTTGTGATCAGTCACGACCGTGAA
>JBJTFJ010000141.1:0-2870 GCA_046093345.1 Fluviibacter sp.
CCAATCACCGACTGGAATCCTGATCGGCCGGGCAACCCCTTTGCCAATTCAAAACTGCTGCGACCGACCGCACACCCAATATCCAGCGCGCGATTCAGTGGTTTGTCCTTCATCACATCCAGGGCAATCTCCGCCACAGCTTTAGGGAAATTAGGAACATCAAAATAGGTCTGACCGAAATGGAATTCAGCATACTGCGCTAGCAAGGCATCATCTTCATAGCGTGAAACTTGCGGCACCCGCGGTGCTTCACCGACAACATAACGAAATCCGGCATGCTGAAAGAAGTGTCTACGGAATGCATAGCGTGAGGCACGCATTGCTTCATTGCCACAGGAAATCCACGAACCGCCTTTGATTAGGTTGTGCCGCTCATCAAATGTCGGAATAGAAAAGTCATCGTATAACGGATGCGCTTCGAATCCGGCAAAGGGATAAATGGGCGTGCATGTCCACTGCCAGACATTACCGACAATATCGTAGAAATCCCCGTGTGCAAATCGATCCACCGCAACCGAACTTGCACCACCAGCCAATCGACGCTGAGCAGCAGTTTCGGGTGTTACACCGGCAATGTCATATAACCGATACCACTCGTCTTCGGTTGGTAACCGAACGGCTGCACCGATTGTTTCTGCCTTCCAGCTACAGAACGCTGCAGCCTCATGGCAATTCACCTCTACCGGCCAATCCCATGGCATAGCCACCACATCCGTCATTAGGCGCAAACACCAGACGTCTGACTGGCGCACCCAGAACGAAGGGTGTATTGCTTGGGCGAAATTACGCCAGGCCAGAGCCTCTTCATTCCAATAACGGTCTGTGGTGTAGCCACCGGCTTCTACAAAACTCAAAAACTCGGCATTAGAGACCAGCATCCGGCTCGCGCTGAACGCCGGCACTTCCGCAACATATGAACCATACTCGTTATCCCATCCATAACACCGGGCATCGCCATCAAAGGCGCATGCGTCCAGATGCGGGCTTCCCTTACCGAGTGTAACTTCACCCGCTGACACATCAATCAATGAATTATTCGGCACTGCTTCAAGGCCAATGTTACTCACCAGTGCTGGCATCCAAGCAGGTTGCGGCTGAACGTATGCCAGGCGGTGCTGGCGAATTAGTACGGATGAGGTTTCTAAATGGATGAGCTCATGCTCGATCCCCATCAGGATCGCCCACCAAGGATTGTCCCAACCCATTGCCCCCTGCCAGGGAGCCTCTCGAATCACTCTCGACACAGCCGACTTCACTTGCTGGCGATAAGCTTTAACCTCTGCAACGCTAGGCCAATCGTAGTTGGTTTCATCAAGATCATCCCAACTCATCTCATCCACGCCTACGGCAAACATCGCTTCGAAGCGAGGATTAATCCGTTCCGGGATCAACTTAGCCAACAACAGCTTGTTCACAAAGAACGTGGCGGTATGCCCAAAGTAAAAGATAAGCGGGTGACGCAACGAGATGGACTTCTCGTAATAAGCCGCATCAGCACCTAAACACCCAAATAACGATTCATACCGCTCAAAAGATGCCTCAAAATAACTCAGCAGGTTCTTGCGCAGATCTGCTTCACTCATCCCGCACCAATCTGGCGATAGCGGGTAACTACAGGCATTCAATGGCATCATCAAGCAGCTTTTTTGATCAAATTAATGGCTCATTGTATGCCAACGGCCGAACTTGACTCATCAACCTTTAGAATCTAGAATGTTGCCTCTTTGTTGTGCCCTGGGGGTCGGTAGCTCAGTCGGTAGAGCAGCGGACTTTTAATCCGTTGGTCGTGGGTTCGAATCCCACCCGACCCACCAATGTTACAATTTGTGCCCTGACGGGTCGTTAGCTCAGTTGGTAGAGCAGCGGACTCTTAATCCGTAGGTCGAGTGTTCGAGTCACTCACGACCCACCACCAAACCCCTACTGGGAGCGGTGTTCCGTTCGGGAAGCACTAGAACCATCATTAAAACCACTAAGGTTCAGAACTTTAGTGGTTTTTTTGTGTCTGGTACCAGGCCAAACCAATCGAAACCTGCCTATTGATTAACATTAGCTTTTTAAGATATAAAGCCATATCTCTTTTATGGTCTTTAGAAATGGCTACCCCAAACAAAAAGTGCAGTATTTTGTCTACGCTGCTCTTTGGTAGCCAAACAAAACATCCGCAGGGTCGGTTAATCAAGTTTGACGAGCAAACTCCTGACATAAAGCTTAGTACAGGCACCTTACAAGAGCGGATTATCTCTGCGCTAGAGCACACAACTCACCCTTTAACCTCAAAAGAAATTGCCGATCGCATTGGTGCAGCACAACCTCGGGCTGCCGCCAAAATTAAGCAACTTCTCAATGATGGTAAGTTGGCAGAAATAAAACTAGATGGTTGCCTATCAGAATACATACTTGCTAATGATCCCAACCTAATCATCAGGTGAGCGTTTATGTATAGCCTGCTTTCACCTGACAACACGGCATGCAAATTCTTTCTCTAGACCATTTTGTCCTAACAGTGAAGTCTATTGACGCTTCGATAGACTTCTATACCAACGTTTTGGGCATGAAATTATGTGTCTTTGGTGGTGCTCGCAAAGCGCTCTCGTTTGGCCATCTTTCAGCGCAAGGGTGTTGAAATCATCGAGGGCCCCATACAGAGAAGCGGGGCTAATGGTCCAATACTTTCCGTTTACATTAGAGACCCCGATAAAAATCTCATCGAGATTTCAAACCAGATCAACTAGATCGCCCAGATCCGCAAACCTGTAGGTTGTTTTTTCGGATCCCTTCTATCCCTTCACTTTTAATCAAACGTCCTAGACAAATACGATTTTAAGTCCTACTATTCTAGTAGGGTATGTGCCCTTATACGTGTCTAA
>JBJTFJ010000142.1:0-3352 GCA_046093345.1 Fluviibacter sp.
TTACCGATGTGACATATGTCTTGCAATGCGCACTGATCGACTTTGGTGATTTAGGCGGCCAATTCAACTGGATGACCCAAACAGCGATAAACGCAAGAAAAATCATTGCTTAAACAGTGTGACTAATAGGACATACAAACCGCGACCAAGTAAAAAATCTGAATTTCTCGAGCCAAGGCTAGCAACTTAAATCTCTCACTTGAGGCTAAAAATTTAAAGATATCTATGCCAAACAAAGAAACTGATCGTAGTGCTGTTGATGTATTTCTAAAGTCCTGGCAGGTCTACCAAGACATCATTGCGCACAATTATATGTTTCACCATGAAATATCTAACGCCGTTCGTAGTGCACTGTTAGATTTTAAGATGGGTCAGAAACTTACTGTGCTTGATCTGGGTTGTGGTGATGGCAGCATGACGCTCACGCTACTTCCGCCGGAGCGGATTGCCAACTATATTGGATGCGATCTAAGCAAACCTGCATTAGATATTGCACAACACCAAATCGATGCCCTGGGCATTTCTGCCAAATTGTTATGTGATGACATGCTGAGGGTTGTTGAAGAACAACCCGACCAGAGCATTGATCTGGTTTTAAGCAGCTATGCTGTTCACCACCTAAATGCTAATAATAAACAGCAGTTAGTCGACCATGTCACCCGCGTACTTAAACCAGATGGGCAATTTATTCTGATTGATATCTTTCGCGAACCTACGGAAGATCGAGCCGCATATATGCTGCACTATACAGATGCAATTCGAAAAACCTGGAATAATCTCTCTCCAGAAGCGCAGGCTCTTGTAGTTAACCATGCCACCGAGCACGATTTCCCTGAGGAAACTGCCTTCTATCAATCATTTTGCAAGAAGCGTGG
Source organism: Fluviibacter sp. (assembly GCA_046093345.1). Taxonomy (GTDB): domain Bacteria; phylum Pseudomonadota; class Gammaproteobacteria; order Burkholderiales; family Rhodocyclaceae; genus Fluviibacter. The sequence continues at coordinate 876 of JBJTFJ010000142.1, forward strand.
TCTGAGGCCAGGGCAAAAACTAGCAAAGCATACTTGGCATGAGGCTTGGTTTTTTAGGCCGTAAGCACGCTTTAGAACAAGACACCCCCCTCAATCATTACTCGCATCTGATTGTTATTTAGACCATTAGCACCAAAAGCTTGACCCGCCAGTGGATTAAAAGCTTTGACGTAGCTCAACTCACCACGTGCAAATACTTTGCCCCACTGCAACGTTGGCGTCAGCGTACCCGACCAGGCCGCACTGCCCGGACCATACATCAGCCCCGCTGGATTATTGGCTAAATTGTTATTACCGTAACTGCTTTGATATTCAAAACGAGCTGGTATAGACACATGAAATTTCGGTGCCATGCCTTTCTGCAATGGGGTCACGTGATACACAGACAGCAAGGCCAAGCCCAGTGATTGAGATTGTCCATTGATGCCGATTGCCGTATTCATCGGCACATAGGTGTATTGCGCATAGGGCATAAAGCTCCACCTATCATCTTGGTATTGATAGATCAGATTCGCAATCTGGGAATTGTTCTGCAAGAGCGGCGTCACTGTCGTGTTTTGCGCATTACCGGAAACAGATCCCGTCCAGCTGAGAGTCACATTACTATAACTACCTGTCTTAAGGCCCAACGAGCCACCCAGCCAGTTATAGACATCGGAATAAGCGCCATTATTCCAGGCCAACGATGCTGAAAAAATGTCTTCAGAAAAATTTAGCTGCATCCCCTCGGTAATGACATTGGTCTGACTCCAAAGCAAACCACGCTGAATATTTCCATTCTGGAAAGTGAATGCTGCCTCACCACCACCCAGCGCTGGCAACTTGCCAATCGAAAGTGCCCAGTTTTCATTGGGCGTCACGGAGACATAGGCCTGTGGCAAGTAATTGTAGTAAGACTCGGTGGTAGGCTGTGCTCTTGTGTATGGAACACCTAGCGCTGGCATAGCATAAAGGCCGGTCTGCACTAAAAGCTGGATCGGGCCATCCGTTTTTTGCACAATCATTTGTGCATTTGAAAATCCCGAATAATCACCTGCATTCGATGAAACTGGATTGGTCTGACGTAACGATAGACCCGTAGCCACACCCTGAACAGACCAATCACCGTATTGGGCAGAATTAACCTGCAGAGGATTCTCGGAAAAGGCAAGCGTGCTGCCCATTGAAAAAGCGAGCACCGGTCCCTGACTTTCGGAAGACGCTTGAGCAAAAACCAGTGAATGACCCAGCAGACCTAATGTCAGAAACAACAGCCGGGTTGCCTTGGCGCAGACATTCATAAACTGCACACACTCTAAAGGACTTACTAAGTTAATTGGTGCCTCGGGTCGGAATCGAACCGACACTCCTTTCGGAACCGGATTTTGAGTCCGGCGCGTCTACCAGTTCCACCACCGAGGCACGCGAAGCGCATTATACACGCGAGTTTGCCTTGCAAACCTTTATACTTGCGCCCCATGAGCGCAAATGCATCAAACTCTCTCTCTAAACTCAGCGATTACGACTTCGAACTGCCGGATTCGTTAATCGCCCAGCACCCGGCTGCCGAGCGTACGGCCAGCCGACTGCTACTAGTGAACGGCAGCAGCTTTACCGATCAACAATTCACCGACCTGCCCAGCCTGCTGAACCCGGGCGACCTGCTGGTGATGAACGATACGCGCGTTCTACGGGCCCGCTTCTTTGGCCAAAAAGATACTGGTGGCCAGGTTGAGGTGCTTATCGAGCGCATTGATGGCGATGGCACGGGTTTGGGTCGACTCGCCCGCGCCCAGATACGTGCCAGCAAATCCCCCAAGCCCGGTACCCGTTTGCACCTGGCCGATGCCTTTGACGTAGAAGTTACTGGGCGCGATGGCGAGTTCTTCATACTCGCGCTGCCATCGGCACAAGCCAACGATTTCTGGCAACTGACCGAAGCACATGGTCTGCTGCCTTTGCCGCCTTACATTACGCACACCCCAGGTAGCGATGACGAGACACGCTACCAAACCGTATACGCCAAAAACCCGGGGGCCGTTGCTGCACCTACGGCTGGCCTGCACTTTGACGACGCTATCCTGGCACAACTCAAGGCCAAAGGCGTTGAAACGGCGACTGTGACCTTGCATGTAGGTGCCGGCACTTTCCAGCCCGTACGCGCTGAAAACCTCGACGAACATGTAATGCACCACGAGTGGTACCACCTTCCGGAAACCACGGTAAAAGCCATTGCTGCCTGCCGCGCCCGTGGCGGTAAGATCGTTGCCGTGGGCACTACCTCACTACGCGCACTGGAATCGGCCGCCCGCCATCAGAACATCGAGCCCGGCGGCTCCTTGCATGCCGACAGCCGGGAAACTGATCTCTTTATTCGCCCCGGCTATCAGTTCAAAGTAGTGGATCGTCTGATCACCAACTTCCACTTACCTAAATCCACGCTACTGATGCTGGTGTCGGCCTTTGCCGGTTACGACACCATGCGCGCCGCCTACCGA
>JBJTFJ010000143.1:0-20498 GCA_046093345.1 Fluviibacter sp.
GAAATTCTCTTTAGTGCCCGGCACGAGGTGATTCAAGATTCTTTCAGCCGAAATGTTTTCACGAACGCCGAGGTTGCTGAGATCTTCAACAGCGGGGTAGAACAAGGTTCGGAAGAACGCGAAATCCAGCCTTATCGTGAATAGGTGAATTTTGTCGGAAGCGGGGTCAGACTGTAGCTGCTGAATCTTTTTATCGGAAACAGCGCCCAGCTGATCTGCGCGATAGACCGGGATCTGGATGGTATGCAAGCCTTTGCGCAAGTCAGACCAGCTAAGGGTGATCGGTACGCGGGCATCGGTCATGCCCTTCATCATTTTGTTGGCACGCGCCTCGGTATCGGCCAGTACGGAATTGCCAACAACTGCAGTGGCACCACCTACCAAGGCTGAAGTACCACCTGTGGCTACGAGCGTTGCTGCACCCAGTAATAATTTGGCAGAGCCGACAAAATCACTATTGGAATCAATGGCACTGCGCACATTAATGGTCAGCGATAGCCTGCCGGGGTTGAGGAGCGATCGAACACCCAGTACGGAAAGCGGTACCACCTGGATCGGGGTTGTGCTCAGCGATGCACACTCTGCGCCATTTTCCCGGCCGTCAAATGTGGCAACGGGTATATCCATCTGATCCGTTTTGCTTTTAAAGCCGTTGCTGGTGACTGATAGCACCAGTTGAACCTTGTCCGAACCCCAGAAATTACTAGAGGCGAGCCGGGCACAGCTTCCTACGGGCACAACCTCCGAGGTGACGCTGACGTAGCCATCGCCACCTGAGCCATCTTTTAGCCAGCTGGGCGGATCTGTCCTTGTCTGGGTTGGATGCATCTCCGGAAAAAAGAAGGTGCTCGCCTGTGATGCGATTGGCAGCATTAGGCAGACGCACAAAAACGCCTGCTTGAAGCAGGGTTTCAGCATCTTGAGATAGGCGGGGTGCATTCGCGGATTTTACCCGCGTTAACCATCTGTGTAGTGAATGCTATGCGCTTGCTAGCTGCACTTAAAGCAGTTTGGTACCCAGCCACCAGGCGCCGGCAGCAATTAATGCGCTGCAGGGGATGGTTAGAATCCATGCCCAGACAATATTGCCAGCAACGCCCCAACGTACACGGCGGGCACCACGGGTGGAACCCACACCGGCGATGGCACCGGTAATGGTATGCGTGGTCGAGACAGGAATACCCAGTGCGGTAGCAAAGAACAAAGTCATGGCACCGGCACTGTTGGCACAGAAGCCCCGCGCCTGATTCAGCTTGGTGATACGGTTGCCCATGGTTTTAACAATGCGCCAGCCACCAAACATAGTGCCCAGCCCCATTGCCGTGTAGCAGGACAAGACCACCCAGGCAGGCACATGATCGCCCGATTTGGAAACACCTGCGGCAATCAGCAGCATCCAGATAATACCAATCGTTTTCTGGGCATCATTGCCACCATGACCCAGGCTGTAACCAGCAGCGGATACCAGCTGTAGGCGGCGAAAATGCTTGTCGACCTTGCTTGGTGACATATTTCGACACAGCCAGGACACGATCACCATCATTAAACTCCCGATGGTGAAGCCGAGGAATGGGGCGATAAAGATGAAGGCGATGATCTTGAGTACGCCGGCCGAGATTAGGCTGCCGAAACCAGCCTTGGCAACGGCTGCGCCGACCAGGCCCCCCACAAGTGCATGGGAAGAAGAAGAGGGAATACCGTAGTACCAGGTGATCACGTTCCAGACGATGGCACCGATAAGCGCGCCGAAGATGAGGTAGTGATCGACAATAGATGGGTCAATGGTGCCTTTACCAATCGTCCCGGCGACCTTGAGTTCAAATAGGAAGTAGGCGAGAAAGTTAAAAGCCGCCGCCCAGATCACTGCCTGGTGTGGTTTTAATACGCGGGTTGAAACAATCGTGGCAATTGAATTTGCCGCATCGTGGAAGCCGTTCATGAAATCAAACAGCAATGCCACGATCACAAGGGTGATGATCACCCCTAGGCTCATTTGCAGATTATCCATAAGGCGCGATCAGGAGTTTTCGAGAACGATCGCTTCAACCGTGCCGGACACATCTTTACAACGATCCGATACCGATTCGAGCAACTCGTAAATTTCCTTTAGCTTAATCACCTGGCGCACATCGGGTTCTTCACGGAATACCTTAGACATCAATTCGCGCAACATGCGGTCTGCGTCAGATTCCAAGTCATCAATCTGGTGGCAGATGGTAAGAATGTGCGGGCCGTTCTGCATACTGTCCAACAGTTTCACTACGGCAGCAATATTGTTGCAGCAGCGGGCGGTTACTTCGGCGAGAGCTACAGCTTCCTGTGGCACTTGCTTGATGTCATAGAGTGACACGGACTCGGCCACATCCTGGATGATGTCCAGAATGTCATCCATCCCGCTAATTAGCTCGTGAATTTCGTCACGATCAAATGGCGTGATGAATGACTTATGCAACTGCGCCAGTGTTTCGTGGGTAATCTTGTCGGCCTCACGCTCAACCGTATCAATTTCTTCGGCAAGACGCTCTACATGGTCAGCATTTGTCGCTAGGGCACCGATCAGCTGGGTCAGCAGTTCGCCGCCTTTGGCAATCAGAGCAGCATGTGCGTTGAAATGATCAAAATACTTGCCTTCTTTAGGCATCAGCTTGCCGAACATGGGAGTCCTATTTGTTTCATAAAATCGAAACGATATTGTAATCCCTGTGTAAGCTATTGAGTGAGATATGTTGCGAGTTAGAATGCTGGGTATCTGCTTTGAAAGCCCTAGTTATGCACATTGCGTCATACCCCGTTTGCTTGCTCGTTGCGCTCTTAACTGCCTGTTCATTAACGCAAAATCCGGTGGCGGTTTCAGAGGGGGGAGCGGTTCCATCATCAATTGTCCAGCCGTCCAGTACAAATGAGACTGTTTTATCTACACCAGTTAAACCCGGAGTGAGCACCTCTGTAAATAATGCTGTGCCGGTAGCTAAACAAGCGCTGCAATTATCCGCGTTATCGGGTATTGCCAAGGCGGCACAGAAGAATCCACAGAGCACCAAAAAATACGTAGGAGAAACCCTGCAAGGTCAGGCTAAATTCATCAAAGCACCTAAGGGAAATCCCAATGCGGTGGTGGCCGATGTGCGTGTTACAGGTTTGGGTGAAGTGTCGCTCTGGTGCCGGAATGTGTTGGGTACTGCGCCGGCAGGGCGGGTAATGGCTTTTGAAGGTACGCTCACCGGGAGCGTTTATACCTCAGAAGACTTTAGTCACGACGTGACCATGAAAGACTGCCGGTTCCACGAATAGTAAAACCGGCAGTTTCGAACCTTGATTAAGCTTCTGCTTTCTTGAGGATCGCGTAAAGCTCATCCTTCAGGTGCAGCTTTTCTTTTTTCAGGGTTTCGATTTCTTCCTGTGTGCCCGACTCAACGTGGGCTTCCATGTTCTTGATCTTCTGATCCAGATCATTGTGCTTGTCGAACAGGTTGGTGAAATGACGGTCAGACGTCTTAAGGCGGGTGATCAGCTCACGGTATTCGGGAAACATGCTAACTCCGGTAATAAAGGACAGGGACGATTCATCGCCCACGTGATGATTTTACGCTGATGGGCGCCATGCCGCCAGCTTATTGCGGTTGATTGCGGTTAATTTTGCCGTTAATTCGTTTGAAGAAGCTCAGTTTTTCGGGGAAATGCTGCGTCACCCAGGCAACGAGTGTGTATTTGATCAGCTTGCCCGCAAAAAGTGCGATGAATGCTTCCAGAATGCGGTCATCCACAATGCCAAAGAAGATCAGCAGAGGCATCTGGGGGAGGGGCGAAGCACCTACGCCGAAGATGGCCCAGACACCATAGTCCCCAATCCAGCGCGAAGCATCCGCCCAGGTTTCCGGGCTGATCAGATTTGGAAACAAGTGATGGATTTCGTTATAACCCAGTAGATGGGCAACACCTACAACCACAGCGCCTGCCGCTGCGCTACCCAGAGAGCATGCAGCACTTAGCGTAAGCCAACGACGGGGTGCCATTATGACGGCAGTGACAATCACCGCCGTTACCGGATATGCGGCCGTCAACGTGCCACCAAATGACAGCAGCGCGCTCAGGCCGAGTAGATGATTGCCTTTGTTGGCTTTCTCCATCCAGGCCTGAAGCTTGCTCTCCAGCTTATCGAGCCGCTTACCCATCAGTCGATGCGGTTCTTGTGCTGAATCAGCTCGATCTTGTAGCCATCAGGATCTTCAACAAAAGCAATCACGGTACTGCCATGCTTCATCGGGCCAGCTTCGCGTACTACCTTACCACCGGCTTCACGAATCTTGTCGCAGGCAACGTAGGCATCGTCTACCTCCAGCGCAATATGGCCGAAGGCGTTGCCAAGATCGTACTTGTCGACTCCCCAGTTATAAGTGAGCTCGATAACGGCTTGCTCCGACTCGGCACCATAACCTACAAAGGCGAGTGTGAACTTGCCCTCGGGGTAATCGTTCTTACGGAGTAGCGACATACCCAAAATTCGGGTGTAGAAATCCAGTGACTTGTCGAGGTCACCCACGCGCAGCATGGTGTGCAATAAACGCATGATGCGGCTTTCGCTTTATGCAAACAGAATCAGCGCCAGAATGCCGCCGAGAATGACCCATTTGCCAACGTAGTACAGCGTACGGTTCCGTGACTTCAGCCCCTTGGCCCAAACACGACCTTTGTAGACCACGCCAAAGATTTTATTTAGTACGCCGGTTTTGTCGCCGTCCGCATTTGGTGAGGCCGCAGCGCCAACGACATAACGACCGAACCAGCGGTTAAAGGCTTGAATCCATGAACCGGCCAATGGGCGTTCTACATCACAGAAGAAAATAAGACGGTCTTTGTCGGTTTCGTTTTCAGCGTAGTGAATGAACGTTTCATCAAAGAACACGCTCTTGCCATCGCGCCAGCTATAACGCTCGCCATCGACGTCAATAAAGCAGCGGTCATCATTCGGTGTCGACAAGCCCAGGTGGTAACGGATCGAACCGGCATAAGGATCACGGTGCCTCACCAAACGGGCACCTGGTGGCAGGTGCGTAAACATGGCAGCTTTGACATTCGGCACCTGTTTGAGCAGACCGACGGTGAAAGGACAGAGCTCTTCAGCGGAAGGGTGCGCGGTGTCATACCATTTCAGATAAAAGCGCTTCCAGCCGGTGCGGAAGAAAGAATTGAACCCGACATCGTTATAGGTGTCCGAGGCTTTGATCAGTCCACTGTCAGCCAGCTTAAGGCCTTCTTCACGGATCTTTTCCCAGTTATCGTCAAAGATCTTCATTTCCGGAAATTCTTTGGCATCCAGATAAGGTACATTCGGTACGGTTGAAGCGGCATATAGCAACACATTTACCGGTGCCAGAAAGGTCGAGTGATCGGTAATCTGCCGGAACGGACGTAGGCGGACACGGCCACGGAAGTGCACAAACATGGTCGACAGCACGAAAATCCAGATAATTGTCCACTTCACAGGCGTAACCTCTTAAGTCTTTGACGCAAAGCATCATTATCCCTGCCACAGGGGTTATATGGCAAATCGTCGGTGCCTTGCCGACTGACTGGTAGAATTAGGCCATGAGCCTGGTCGAACAAGTCGCTGAAGTATTTACCCCTGAAGGACCGCTGGCTCGCCAGATTCCTGCCTTCAAAGCGCGACCGCAACAGACCGAAATGGCCGAACGTATTGCTGATGCCATTAAGGCAGATGCCGCCTGTCTGGTCGAAGCGGGCACCGGTACCGGTAAAACCTTTGCCTATCTAGTTCCGGCCATGCTGTCCGGAGGCAAGGTTGTGCTTTCTACGGGCACTAAAACACTACAGGATCAGCTTTTCGAACGAGACATCCCAACCGTTCGTGAAGCGTTGGGCGCCCCCATTCGTGTTGCTTTGCTGAAGGGGCGTAGCAACTACGTTTGCCTGCATCATCTGGAACGGGCGCATAGCGAAGGCCGCTTCCTGCAAAAGGAAGACGCGCGCCACATTACGAACATTCTGCGCTTCTCAAAGATGACCAAGCGCGGCGACAAGGCCGAGTGTGCCGATGTGCCTGAATCGGCATCGGTTTGGCATATGGCCACATCCACCAAAGACAATTGTCTGGGGAGCGAATGCGCCCAGTATGAAGAGTGCTTTGTGGTCAAAGCACGCCGCGAAGCCCTGGAAGCCGATCTGGTTGTGGTGAACCACCACCTGTTCTTTGCCGATGTGGCACTTAAAGAAGAGGGCATGGCCGAGCTATTGCCCAACTGCAATACCGTAATCTTTGATGAAGCGCATCAACTGCCAGAAACCGCCGGTATCTTTTTCGGGCAGCGTTTCTCAACCACGCAGGTGATGGATCTGGCACAGGACGTTCGCCTGTCGGCGCTGGCCGAAGCGCGGGATTGTCTGGACCTGCCGGTACAAAGCGCCGCCTTGGATAAAGCAGCTAAAGATTTTCGTTTGACGCTGGGTAACGATACCGTACGTCAACCGGCGAGCAATATGCTCAAGCATGCCGAGTTTCTCAAAGGCCTAGATACACTCGGAGAACGGCTGGATCTGATGACGGCACTACTGGAAACCCAGGCCGGGCGATCACCCGATCTGGAAAGGGCTTGGCAACGTTCTCAGGCGCTGGGTCAGGATCTTCAACGTTGGAAAAAGGGTGCGCTCAGGCATGCGCCGGTTGCAGACACGGATGCAGAGGCGCCATCTGCCGACTATGTGTACTGGGTAGAAACGCTGGGGCACGGGTTGCACTTACATGCCACACCGCTCTCGGTCGCAGAACCTTTTACCAAGCTCATGGCGAGCAGTCCGCGCAGCTGGATTTTTACTTCGGCCACGCTGGCCGTACAGGGTGATTTTGGCCATTACAAAGAGGCCATGGGGCTGCATGATATTGCCTCCTATTGCTGGGACAGCCCCTTTGATTACGGCACCCAGGCCATGCTCTGCTGCCCAACCGATTTGCCTGACCCGAATAGCCCGGAATATACCGATCGCCTAGTCGACAAGGCGCTTCCCCTCATTCTGGCCGCGCAGGGCCGCACCTTCTTTTTGTGTACCTCCCTACGTGCCATGCAAAAGGTGCGTACCCAGCTTGAAACCCGGCTGGCATTTCATCAGCCGGAGATCACAGTGCTTTGCCAGGGAGATGCTGCTAAAAACGAATTGCTGCGCCGTTTCCGGGAATCTGGCAATGCAGTGCTTGTTGGTTCACAAAGCTTCTGGGAGGGCGTTGATGTGGCCGGCGACGCACTCTCACTAGTCGTGATCGACAAACTACCCTTTGCCGCGCCGGATGACCCGGTGCTTTCTGCACGAATCGATGCACTGAATCGTCAGGGTAAAAATGCTTTCATGCATTATCAGTTGCCACACGCCGTCATCAACGTGAAGCAGGGCGCAGGTCGCTTGATTCGTAGTGAACGGGATCAAGGTGTTCTGGTGATTGGTGATCCGCGTCTGGTGACCAAAGCCTATGGCAAAAAAGTCTGGCGCAGCCTGCCCCCCATGGCGCGCACACGGGATATTGCCGAAGCAGAAACTTTTCTGATTAATACCCTTAAAGATCATGTTGCCTGATCGTCAACTTCTGGAAACCACGCTCGGTGTCGGTGCGCTCAGCGAGCGCCCGCATCTGTTTTCCGACAGCCTTGTCGAATTGCCTGACGCAGAACTGGCGATGCTGACCGACTTTGTAAAGGCTGTTACGACGCTTGTTGCCTTGCCTACCTATCAGGCGGCAGTCGCCGCACGACAAGGTACAACCGTAGCGAAACAGACAGCGGGTGTCTGTCTTGGCTTTGATTTTCATCGCACGCCTGATGGGCCCAAGCTCATTGAGATTAACACCAACGCGGGTGGTAGCTTGCTGGTGACGCTGCTCAACCGCGCGTGGGCATTGAATCAAACCGCCGACATTGCCGAACAAGCGCTGATTGCCATGTTTAAAGATGAATGGCGGGCTTGGGTTACTGAGCGGCCACTAAAAACGATCGCCATTGTTGATGAAAGTCCGGAACAACAATATCTGCACCCGGAGTTTGTGCGCTGGCAAAAACTATTTGAAGCACAAGGCATTGAGACAATTATCTGTGGGCCAGAAGCACTTGTTTGTAATAGCGCCGGACAATTGAGTTATCAGGGTATTGGCATTGACCTCGTTTATAACCGGATGACGGATTTCAGCCTGGATAGTGCTGCATCAGGTGCATTGGCGCAGTGCTGGCAAGCGCAAGTATCCGGCATTAAAACGGGTACGCTAATCACACCGCACCCTGTTGCCCATGCGTTCTGGGCAGACAAACGTAATCTGGACTGGCTGTCAGATCCTGAACGCCTAGCATCGTTCGGTTTAAATACCGAGACCATTACACGGATCGTGCGTTGTGTGCCACGTACGGTGCCAGTTTTGGCGACGGAGGCCGAGCATTTCTGGGTCGCCCGCAAGACATTGTTCTTCAAACCGCAGGCAGGTTTTGGCTCGCGCGCGACGTACCGCGGTGAAAAGCTCACCAAGCGAGTGTTTGAAGAAATCCTGCAAGGCGGCTACGTGGCACAAGACTTCGTGCCGCCGCCGGAACTTTTAATTAAGGGTGCTAGCGAAACAGATCCGCTGTCGCTTAAATATGACTTGCGGGTTTATGCCTATAACGGACAGATTCAGTTATTGGCGGCGCGCTTGTATCAGGGGCAGACGACTAACTTCCGTACCCCCGGGGGGGGCTTTGCCCCGGTACAGGTCGTTTAAAAAGTCTTAGTGCACAACCGTCCGGCCCGTGACGGATTTATATTCCGGGGGCGCATTGGCGGCATCGGCGACTAAACGTTGTTCAAGCTCCTGCAGCACTTCGCTAAGGGCTTGCTGCTGACCATTGATAAGCGCCTGTGTCGATTTATCGGCAAGCGGTACGCGTTTAGTAATGCGTGGGGTAGAGAACATCCCGTTCTTGCCATTAAAACTGCTGCTCGCATAAAACTGGATCGTTACAACAGCAGTGGGTTGATCCCGATAGTCCCCATAGAACTCATCAATGACCCCTTGTAGTTGATACATCGGGAAGAAGGTCGTTGGTTGCTCAATAATCAGCGTGAATGCGTTGGACTGGGTTAGCCATTTTTGCGTGGCATTGGCCACCATATCGCGCGGGTAGACCAGATAGACGTTGTAGAAATCCTTCTCATACTTATTGTCTGACATCCGGTAAACCAGCGATTTACCATCGTAGGGTGCATTCGCTGAAAAGTTACCCATCTTCAGGTGCATATTGACCGGGGTGGCGCGTGGGGCGGCAGTGCGCTCTGGCATAACCAACCAGCTACTCTGGTCCGGATTGGGGCGAGAAATTGAACAGGCGCCAAGAACGAGCATCGCGAGCGTGGGCATGATCCAGTAACGGACAGCCTTCATCAACGGTCTGCTAGAGGTAAAGGTTGTATCGGTAGTCATAGGAATTCCTGAAGGCAGCAGTTAGGGGGCAACGCGCTTGGGCGGTTGGCCAAACAGCAGCCACGATGGATAGTCATTGGCCTTTTGCGAAAGATCATTCACGTTATTGGTGATCTGCCGCACGTTATCTGCAGAAATTGTCAGGTCACCCTGCATGGTGGTTAGCGTCTGCCGAAGCACAATAATCGAACCTGTGAGCTGTTCTATGAGCACCGCCAGTTCCTGATTGTCGGTCGCATTATTCACCTTGACGAGCAGTGCATTGAGCTGTTTCACAGATTCATTCAGCCCATTATTTTTACCGCCATCACCTGCCACCATCCCATTCAGATTGATCAGGAGGGTATTAACTTCTTCCTGTGTCTTGGCCAGGTTGAGTTGATTGAAATTGGTGAGCGCGTTTTCAACGCTATCAAGAAGCACATTCACTGGGCTTGGTTGCGAGGGAACCACTGGATAATCTGGCGTCCAGTTGAATGGCAGTTCTTTTAGCTTGTCCGGGTCCCTCACAAAATCAAGTTCGATATAGTTAACACCGGTAATACCCTGGCCACGAATCTGGGCACGCAAGCCGTCTTTAACCATTCTTTCGATATATTCCGCATTGTCGTGATTGAGCTTTTCTACAGTCATGCGCACTACCACGTATTGGCGGCGCTCAATCGGTGGGACATCTCTTTCATAAATCGATCCTGTCAGACCAATGTAACTGACCTGGCCAACACGTACCCCACGAAAGCGAACGGGTTCACCCACATCCAGACCCTGAACTGATTCCTTGATGTACGTTTCGACGATAATCGTTTTAGTGAAGAGATTTTTAGCACCAAAGATCAGCACTAAAGCAACAAGGGCGGCGGCACCAATCAGCACAAAGATGCCGAGTCGATAGTATTGAGTGCTATTTCGGTTGGACATGGTGAATTTCAGGCCGGTAGTGTTGCGGGTTGTAGAGGGTTAGTGTCGTGGGTCCCATCGGTGCCCCGATTAAAGAATTTGCGCACCTGTGGGTTATCGCTATGTTCACGAAGCCAGTGTGGGTCACCCTCGGCGATAATGCCCTTGGTGTCTTTGTCGAGCATGATGATGCGATCGGCAATCGTATAGATGCTGGGCAGCTCATGCGTTACGACCACGAAGGTAATGCCTAGGTTGTGTGAAATCGACAGAATCGTTTGATCCAGTTCTGCTGAAGTAATCGGGTCAAGGCCTGCAGACGGCTCATCCAGAAAGAGGATGTCCGGGTCCAGCGCCATTGCGCGGGCAATGGCCGCGCGTTTTTGCATGCCACCGCTTATCTCGGAGGGCATAAAAGATTCGAATGGGAGAAGGCCTACCAGATCCAGTTTGCAACGTGCAATCAGTGACATTTCGTCCTGGTTCAGCTGTGTGTATTCCTCAAGAAATAAGCGGACATTTTCAAGTAGGTTCATCGAACCGAATAGCGCTCCCTGCTGGTACATCACGCCAAAGCGGGTAAGAATCTGCTGGCGTGCATCACCTTCAGCGGTAACGATATTCTCTCCTTCAATTAGCACCGAGCCGCAGGGTGGGTCGTACAGACCGATCATGTTTTTAAGCAGGCTAGACTTGCCGCAACCAGAGCCACCCAGGATGACAAAAATTTCGCCACGCTTCACTGAAAAATTCAGGTTCTGCAGCACGATATTGCTGCCGTAACCGACTGTCAGGTCTTTTACTTCAATGATGTTTTCAGTGGTGTTGTTCTGATCAATCGTCATGGCATCAGAACCCGGTCTTGTAAGAGATATAGGCGAAGATGCCGTCTACCATCACAATCAGAATAAGACTAGACACAACCGCGCGGGTGGTCGATAAACCTACAGCCGCAGCACCTGTGCCGGTTTGCATGCCACGCAGACAGCCCACGCCGGCAATGATCAGGCCAAATAATAGTGATTTGGTCAGTCCCGACATAATGTCATTGACGTGAATGGTTTTAAGGACCGCTTCGTAAAAAGTCACAAAGGGTATGTGGTAAGCCAGCATGGTGAGCGAGGCAGCAAATACCCCGATCAGATCTGAAAACAGCGACAGTATGGGAGCCACCAGCAGACCAGCCAGCATGCGTGGCAGTACCAGGAAACGAATCGGGTCGATGCCGCCGGTGACCAGTGCATCGACTTCGTTGTTCACTGTCATCGTGCCAATCTCGGCGGCAAATGCGGCTGAAGACCGACCAGCGAGCAAGATCGCGGTCATCAATGGGCCAAGTTCACGGAAGATCGATAGAGAGACCAGATTGGCCACAAAGGTCTCGGCGCCGAACTGTTTGAGACCGATTGCCGATTGAAACGCCAGAATCACGCCAATCAGAAAAGCCACGAGAGAAACGATTGGTAGGGCAGCCACACCGGCTTCTACCGCCACATTAATAAAGTCGTTCCAACGTACCTGGCGGGGGTAGCGTATGGCCCAGCCAATACTGCTGGCGATCTGTCCTATAAAAACCGTTTGATGTTTTGCATCTTCAGCCAGTTCATAGACGCCACGACCCAATCGTTCGACTAGGCTCGTATGGGCATGATGGTTGGTATCTGCAGGCGGAAACAGATTCTTGATCGGCTGATACTGATCGATTAACGGCTGAAATCGTGCATCCAGGTTTACCAGACTCAGCTTGCCGTTCGCGGCTTCTTGCGCATGTTCAAGATCAATAATGAAGGCAATACCAGCGCCATCAAGGTAAGTCACCTGCTGGAGGTTTATGGTGAGTTGGCTGCCCGTGCCAGACTGTGCCAGCCAGTTCAATTGATCAGTTTTAGTTTTAGACCACAGCCCACCTAGGGTATGCGCATTAAAATGCCCCGACAGGGTGAGCGTTGCGACACCTGCATCACAATGCCAGTCAGCCAATGCCTTTGGTGCATCGTTAGCAGCTTGTATCGAGTGGGGCTGGGTCATCACCTAATTCTATAGGTAGTCACTTTGCTTGTATTAAATTGTTTTCTTATTCCGGATAAGCCTGGGTGAAATAGAGCGCTTCCATCAGTTGTCCAGGTTGATTCAGTGAGCCAAACCAACGTTGATAGAGTTCGCCAATCACCGGGGTTCGGTAAGTCCGGGACAGCGTTGCATTGACTGCCCAACGCAAATCAGGGTCGGATTTGCTCAGCATGATGGTGTAATACTCCGGCGCAAAGTCCTGGGGCAGCATGCGGAAGCGGGTGCCAAGCTTTGAACGGATGAGCTGATCAAACATCAATAGGCGGTCACCTGCCACGGCGTCGACTTCTTTATTTGCCAGCATATTGCCGGCGGCTTCGAAGCTTTTGGCCTCAATCAGTGTTGCCTGCAACTGGCCGCTGGCAATGGCTTGTTTCATTAGCTTGCTGGTGGTGGTATTGCGCACGACAGCCAGCTTCTTATCCGTCAGATGATCGAGTTTTTCCAGGTTGGCATCATTGCGTACGGCAAAGGTCGCACCCTGAATAAAAGTTGTGAGACTAAAAGCAAAGTTGCGTTGGCGATCCAGTGTGTTGGAGGTGGCCGAGCATTCCAGATCTGCATCGCCAGATTCAATGGCGTCGAAGCGCGAGCGGGTATTGGTTTTAATCCAGCGCACATCCATCAACTTCATATCCAGCTGTGTCACCAGCTGTGAAGCCACAATCTTGCATAGGTCAACGGTATAACCGGTAGGCAAACCATCATCGCCGGTCAGCGAAAATGGGGACTGGTTCGGATCATAGGCAATGGTAAGCGTTTGCTTGTCACGAATACGTTGGATAACGGGTCCATTGAGCGGGGCAGGAGCGGTTGCCTCATTGGTCTGGGCTTGAGCGACTGCTGTCCCCAGCGTCAGGCTGGTTACAAAAATCAGGGCTGCAAAGAGGGTTTGGTAACAACGCATAGACATATCCAATTAGGTGCTGCGGTGATTAATGAGATGTGATTTGTGCCAGACCCATGGGTTCTGGCTTGAAAATACTGGCGGCCATGGTTTTGAGATGCGGGCTGATGATGGGCACAAAATCCATCTGAGCCAGAATGTCACGCTCCAGATCGACGCCCGGTGCGATCTCAGTCAGCATCATACCCTCGGGCGTTAGCTCAAAAACGCAACGCTCGGTAATGTAAATCACCGGCTGTTGGCGTTCTGAAGCAAATTTACCGCTAAAGGTCATTTGTTCAACCGCACTCACGAATTTGCGTGCGCGGCCCTCCTGGTCGATTTGCAATTCGCCATTGCCTACAGAGACCTTCAGGCCCTCCGCCGTAAAAGTCCCCACAAAGACCACCTTCTTGGATGACTGGCTAATATCAATAAAGCCGCCACTACCGGCCAGTTTGGGCCCGAATCGTGAGACGTTAAGGTTGCCTTGGGCATCAGCCTGAGCCAGCCCCAGGAAGGCAATGTCAATACCGCCGCCATCGTAAAAGTCGAACTGATAAGGCTGGTCGATCACGGCGTCATGATTTACGGCAGCACCAAAGTTAAGCCCGCCCTGCGGAATGCCCCCCACAATGCCGGGCTCTGCCGTCAGTGTCATAAAGTTACTGATACCTTCTTCAGCCGCAACGTTGGCCACTCCCTCTGGCATGCCGATGCCCAAGTTAACGATGGATCCTGGGCGTAGTTCTAGCGCCGCACGTCGGGCGATGATCTTGCGTTCTGATAGCCCCATCGGTTGGACAGCATCGAGGGCTATGCGTTCATGGCCGGCAAAGGCGGCGTTGAATTGCTCGGCAAAGGTTTGCTGATGATAGGCGGGGTTTTCTGCAACGACCACATGGTCGACCAACATCCCGGGAATGCGGACATCCTTCGGATTCAGCGCGCCGCGTTCGGCCAGTCGTTCTACCTGAACAATCACTTTGCCGCCCGAATTATGCGTTGCCATGGCCACTGCCAAAGATTCTAAGGTCAGGGCTTCATTTTCCATGGTGATATTGCCGGCACCATCGGCGGTAGTGCCGCGCAAAAAGGCCACGTTAATCGGGAAGGTCTTGTAACGCAGATACTCCTTACCGTCGATCTCAGTCAGAAAGACATAGTCTTCCGTTGTGCGTTCATTGAGTTTGCCACCATCGTTGCGCGGATCCACAAAGGTATGTAGACCCACATGCGTTGTCAGGCAGGGTTTGCCCGAAGCGATATCACGATATAGCTGGGAGAGCACGCCTTGTGGCAGATTGTAGGCTTCGATCTGGTTGCTGGTGGCCAGTGCGCCCACTTTAGGAATTAGCCCCCAATGTCCACCAATCACCCGCTTAAGTAGCCCCGGTGGCGCCAGGTGGTTCAGGCCACGATCTTTGCCATCACCTTGGCCGGCGCCAAATACCAGCGTCAGGTCTCGGGGCAGGCCGGTGTCGTTAAAGTGCGCTTCCAGGGCAATGGCCAGGTTTTCAGGGAAACCAATGCCTACAAAGCCGCAGGTGGCTAGCGTTTGGCCCGACTGCACCAGAGCAGCGGCAGCGCTAGCGCTAATCACCTTAGTGTGCGTGCCCGATGCCGAATCGGCTGAACCTGTCGGAGGGGAAGGCGCCATGGGGTTCATGTTGTTTGTTCCTGATTGGGGCTAAACTTCAATGAAACGGTTCTACGCGACTTGAAAAAGCAGATTTAGCCTACATATTGCCAAAAGATCATGGCGCTTGGTGAAAACCGGCCCACCAATTAGAACAATACAAAGGAAAACCATGCGATTCGATAAACTGACCACCAAGTTTCAACAGGCTCTGGCCGATGCCCAGAGCATTGCACTTGCCAACGACTGTGGCTTCATTGAGCCGGCACATCTGCTGCTGGCCATGATTCAGGAGTCGGATGGCGGTATCCGTTCGCTGCTGGAGCGTTCGGGTGTTAATGTCACGGCACTGACCCGCGAAACCGAAGCGCTCGTCAAGCGTCTGCCGCAGGTGCAGGGCACCGGTGGCGAAATGCAGGCTTCGCGCGATTTAGGTAACCTACTCAACCTTTGCGATAAGGAAGCTGCCAAGCGTGGCGACCAGTTCATCGCATCCGAACTCTTTCTGCTCGCCCTCTGTGATGACAAGGGAGAAACCGGCCGTCTCTGCCGCGATAACGGTCTCAACCGTAAATCGCTGGAGCTGGCCATTCAGGCTGTGCGTGGTGGCCAGGGCGTCGATTCGTCCGATGCCGAAAGCCAGCGCGAAGCCCTCAAGAAATACTGCCTGGATCTGACCGAGAGGGCCCGTCTGGGCAAGCTGGATCCGGTGATTGGCCGTGACGACGAAATCCGTCGTTCCATCCAGATTCTGCAGCGTCGCAGCAAGAACAATCCTGTCCTCATCGGAGAACCGGGTGTGGGTAAGACCGCCATCGTAGAAGGCCTGGCGCAACGCATCATCAACGAGGAGGTGCCGGATACCCTCAAGGGCAAGAAGGTGCTGTCGCTGGATATGGCCGCGCTGCTGGCAGGTGCGAAGTACCGTGGTGAATTCGAAGAACGCCTAAAGGCTGTGCTGAAAGATATTGCCGCAGAAGAAGGCAAGATCATTCTTTTCATCGATGAAATCCACACCATGGTCGGTGCGGGTAAAGCAGAAGGCGCCATGGATGCTGGCAATATGCTGAAGCCTGCGCTCGCCCGTGGTGAGCTGCACTGTATCGGCGCCACCACGCTGGACGAGTACCGCAAGTACGTCGAGAAAGATGCTGCGCTTGAGCGCCGCTTCCAGAAAGTGATGGTCGAAGAGCCTTCGGTCGAGTCGACCATCGCCATTCTGCGTGGTCTGCAGGAGCGCTACGAAGTACACCATGGTGTCGAGATCACCGACCCGGCCATTGTTGCCGCGGCCGAGCTCTCGCATCGTTACATCACAGACCGCTTCCTGCCGGATAAAGCCATCGACCTGATCGATGAGGCCGCTGCCAAGATCAAGATGGAAATCGATTCCAAGCCAGAGCAGATGGACAAGCTTGACCGTCGTCTGATCCAGCTCAAGATCGAGCGCGAAGCCGTCAAGAAGGAAAAGGATGAAGCCTCGCAGAAGCGCCTGTCGCTGATCGAAGAAGAGATCAACACACTTGGCAAGGAATACGCCGACCTGGATGAAATCTGGCGCGCCGAGAAATCGACGCTGCAGGGCTCGTCGCAGGTTCGCGAAGAAATCGAAAAGCTACGCCTGCAAATGGCTGAGCTGCAGCGCAAGGGTCAGTTCGACAAACTGGCCGAGCTGCAGTACGGCAAGCTGCCAGAACTTGAAGCCAAGCTGAAAGCCGCTGAAAGCAAGGGCGATGCTGCCAATGCCGAAGCGACCAAGCACAAGCTGCTACGCACTGAAGTCGGTGCCGAAGAAATCGCCGAAGTAGTCTCGCGGGCGACGGGTATACCCGTGTCCAAGATGATGGAAGGCGAGCGCGCCAAGTTGCTGCAGATGGAAAGCTATCTTCAAAACCGCGTGATCGGGCAGAAGGAAGCGCTGCGTCTGGTATCTGAAACCATTCGCCGCTCGCGCGCAGGCCTTTCGGATCCGAATCGTCCGTATGGTTCCTTCCTCTTCCTGGGCCCAACGGGCGTTGGTAAAACCGAACTCACCAAAGCCCTGGCCGAATTCCTCTTTGATTCACAGGATCACCTGATCCGCCTAGACATGAGCGAATTCATGGAGAAGCACTCGGTCGCTCGTCTGATTGGTGCGCCACCGGGTTATGTCGGTTATGACGAGGGCGGTTATCTCACCGAAGCCGTACGCCGCAATCCCTACAGCGTGATCCTGCTCGACGAAGTCGAAAAGGCGCACCCGGATGTGTTCAACGTGCTGTTGCAGGTGCTTGATGATGGCCGCCTGACCGATGGCCAGGGTCGTACTGTGGACTTCCGTAATACCGTGATCATCATGACGTCTAACCTAGGTAGTCAGATGATCCAGCAGATGGCGGGTGATGACTATGGAGTGATCAAGCTGGCTGTCATGGCCGAGGTGAAGACATTCTTCCGTCCGGAATTCATTAACCGGATCGACGATGTCATCGTCTTCCATGCGCTCGATGAGAAAAACATCCGCGACATTGGTCGTATCCAGCTGCGTTATCTGGAAAAACGCCTAGCCGCCATGGATATGGGGTTGGAAGTTTCCGATGCGGCTCTGGATCGGATTGCCGAATCCGGTTTCGACCCGGTTTTTGGTGCACGTCCGCTCAAACGGGCGATCCAGGCCGAGATCGAGAATCCGCTGGCCACGCATATTCTTGAAGGTGACTTTGGTCCAAAGGATGTGATTAAAGTTGATTGCAAGAAGGGTAAGATGGTCTTTACGAAGTAAGGAGACCGGCTTAGGAGAAGGCGACCGAAAGGTCGCCTTTTTCATTGGTAGAATTCGCCATGGCTGAAATCTACGTAAGCACCGATGTCGAAGCAGATGGTCCGATCCCCGGGCCGCACTCCATGTTGTCATTTGCGTCTGCTGCCTATACAGCGGACAAACAACTGATTGGCACTTTTAGCGCCAATCTGGAAATGCTGCCGGACGCCAAAGGGCATCCGCTCACCATGAAGTGGTGGAAAACCGAGCCGGACGCCTGGGCGGCCTGTAGGCAGGATCTACAGGATCCTAAAGAGGCGATGAAGGAATACGTCAAATGGGTGAAGAAACTGCCAGGCAAGGCGGTATTTGTGGCTTATCCTGCCGGCTTCGATTTCACCTTTATGTTCTGGTACATGATGAAGTTTACGGGGGAATCCCCGTTTTCCTGGTCCGCACTGGATATGAAAACCTTTGCCATGGCGCTTTCGGGTTTGCCCTACCGCAGCTGCATCAAGCCTAAACTACCCAAAGACTGGTTTGACGACCTGCCGCATACCCATGTGGCGCTGGATGATGCGCTGGAGCAGGGCGCGTTATTCTGCAATATGCTTAGCCTGTGGCAGCAACACCGGCAGGCCTTGGGGTTGCCCAACGAGGTGATGCCTGCGGTTGAGCCGGAAGAGGCTGCCGTACCCGGTATTTCGCCTAGAGTCGACTCTGCCTTATAATCACGGCATTCATACCACTCGGAGTTTCCGGCCATGGCTCGCGTCGAATCTAATTACGTTTCGGATCACACCAAGTTCATTAACGAAGAACTCAAGAATAATCCGCAGTGGCGTACCGACCAGCAGACCGGCCGTTCGATCTGGTGGGACAAGCCCCAGGACGTGAAGCAGAACGAAATTTATGCAGAAGCCAAGGTGCCGCAGAAGTCGTATCCGTACGATGTGCTCTTTGATTCCTGATCAGCGCGTATCTGCCCTCAAAAAATGCCTGGCTCTGTCCAGGCTTTTTTTATTTCTGATATTTTTGTAACAAATGGCGAGATTCGCGTTAACTTTATAAACTCTGAATCGTTATAAGATATACGATGCGATACCTGATCATTCTTCTGGCTTTTCTCAGCGGTGCTGTTTGCGCCCAGGAATCAACTTTCGAACGCGAGTTTGCTAAATTCGACAAAGACTTCGAACGGTTGAATCACTGGAAAGCGGAAACTCCCGCCAGCAAGAAAATAAAGAAACCGGCGGCTACCGAACCAGCCAACACAGATAAGGCAGAAGTTCAACGCCTTGATGCCACAGAACCTGTTGTCGTAACTCCGGCGCCGGATGCACCGACCAAAGATCCTAATGCCAAAGTAGAGCCGTTGACCCAGTCCGATTTAATCGGCCACCAGATTAAAGATCCGGTGGTGCGTAAGAAAGTTCAGGACTTGTACAAACGGCCGGATGTGGTTGTTCAACAATACGTATTGCCGACCAATTAAGTTTCAACGAGGAGTAAGTAATGAAAAAGTCGTTTCTGATTGCTTCCGCTATTTTTTTAGGCCTCACCGCCTGTAGCAGTACACCCAAGAACCCGGTCGATGCGACCCCGGGTCGTACGGCTGATGTGGAGTTCCTGGAAGCGAATGGCCCGTTAACCCTGACCTTTGATGACAAAGGCAACTGGGTATCCATTAAGTCATCTGCTACAGCGCCACTGGTTAATAATGCACCTGAAGGGGTAGAGATCGCCTTTAAAACGGCCACCATGCGTGCCAAGC
Source organism: Fluviibacter sp. (assembly GCA_046093345.1). Classification (GTDB taxonomy): domain Bacteria; phylum Pseudomonadota; class Gammaproteobacteria; order Burkholderiales; family Rhodocyclaceae; genus Fluviibacter. Next base: position 19,455 of record JBJTFJ010000143.1, read on the forward strand.
GTAACCTTACCGAATTCATGTCGAATGACGTGAAATCGACTAAGTCGGTGCAGACCATCTCCAAGTCGTACTTGAAGAATATTGCTCAGGTGGATAGCAGCAATGAATCCAATACCGCCGGTGACGAGGAAGATGCAGCCAGCAACAGCCAGGCCACGAAAGAAAGTCGCCAAAAGGCCAACACCATCGCCCAGACAGTACGTGAGCGTATCGACGATAACTCTCAGGCTATTCTGAAGGGCGTGCAGGTTACCGAGCGTAAAGTCTCGAAAGAACAGCAGCACGTATCGGTAACCATTCTTGTAACGCAGCAGAGCATCAAGGGTGCCGAGCAAATGCGTAAGGCCATGGGTAACTAATCAGGCCTTTGCAGGAACGATTGGCAGTGATGCATCCCAGAGCTTGGCGGCGTTCCCTGTTGTTGGGGAGCGCCGTCTTGCTTGTGGCTTGTGCATCGGGAGCCAAAAAGGGTGATGTACAAACCGTATTAGCTGAAGGTACGGGCAATACCTGTCAGGAGGCCTTGGCGCAGGCAAAGGTTCAGGCCAGCGATAAAGTGGTTGGCTCGTTTGTGAATAGCCAGAAATCACTGGTCTCAGACAAGTACTATGCCGAAAGCCTCAACGAATATAGTGGCGGGGTCGTTCGTCAGTACACCGTGCTAGAAAGCAAGGGCGTATCACCCTGCGTCGTTAAGATCAGCGCCGAGGTGTATCTCGACAAGAAAAATATCGCTCTCAACCCCAACAGTCGCTCATTGAATCTGGGCGAGGTGGGTCGATTTGTAGATAAGCAGGATGAAGCCAAAGCCACACTCACGGCCCTGATCATGCGTCCCAACATGTTTAGTGCGCGTATGGACCGCTTGTATGTCAGCACCGACAGCAAAAAGAACGCCCAGACTATTCTGCAGGTATCTGACGTAGCGCCGAGCGAGAAGTGGTATTCGGATCTGGAGTCTTTTCTCAACCTGCAAGGGCAGCGGGTTGATTTCGAACGTTCCAAATGGAGCGATATTGGTAAGTCGGTACTGTCGCTCATTGC
>JBJTFJ010000144.1:0-14184 GCA_046093345.1 Fluviibacter sp.
CGCGGATCGCGCAGCTCTGTGCGAATCAGCTCGGACAGATCGCGGCGGATTTGCTCCGCCACCCGATCCGTCCGGGCAAATCCGCGTTGTGGACCACGCTTCATGCTTACAGGGTCCGTGCCACTTCCAGAATTTCGTAGGCTTCCAGCTTATCGCCCACCTGGATGTCGTTGAAGTTCTTGACGGATAGACCGCACTCGAAACCTTCACGCACTTCCTTGACATCATCCTTGAAGCGACGCAGCGAATCGAGTTCACCATCGTGCAGCACGATGTTGTCGCGTAGCAGACGGACGCGGCACTGACGCTTGACGATGCCTTCCAGCACCATACAACCGGCAATGGCACCAACCTTCGGCACGCGGAAGATTTCGCGGATCTCGACCAGACCCAGTGTTTCTTCCTTACGCTCTGGCGACAGCATGCCCGACAGTGCGGCGCGTACTTCGTCAACGGCGTCGTAGATCACCTGGTAGTAACGGATGTCGACATCCATGCCTTCGGCAATCTTGCGGGTATTGGCGTCAGCACGTACGTTGAAGCCAATGATCACGGCCTTGGAGGCCGAGGCCAGGTTGACGTCGCTTTCGGTAATACCACCCACGGCCGAGTGAATAACGTTGACACGCACTTCATCGGTAGAGAGCTTAACCAGCGATTGCACCAGGGCTTCTTGCGAACCCTGTACGTCGGCCTTGATGATCAGCGGCAAGGTCTTCACTTCGCCTTCCGTCATCTGATCAATGATCGTTTCCATGTTGTGGGCTTGCTGACGTGCGAGTTTCACTTCACGGAACTTGCCCTGACGATACAGCGCGATTTCACGCGCCTTACGTTCATCGGCCAGCACCATGGCGTCTTCACCGGCACCCGGCACATCCGACAGACCCAGAATTTCTACCGGGATCGAAGGACCAGCTGATTCAATCGGCTTACCGTTTTCATCGAGCATGGCGCGAACGCGACCGAAGACCGAACCGGCCAGCAGTACGTCGCCCTTATTCAGAGTACCTTGCTGTACCAGCATGGTGGCGACAACACCGCGACCCTTGTCGAGTCGGGCTTCAATGATTAGACCCTTGGCGGTGGTATCAACCGGTGCGGTGAGTTCAAGCACTTCAGCCTGCAGCAGCACTTGCTCCAGCAGTTCGTCGATGCCCTGACCCGACTTGGCCGATACCGGCACAAATGGCGAATCGCCGCCGTATTCTTCCGGCACAACTTCTTCGGAGACCAGCTCCTGCTTGACGCGATCTGCGTTGGCTTCCGGCTTATCAATCTTGGTGATGGCCACAACAATCGGTACACCAGCAGCTTTAGCGTGGTGAATGGCTTCACGCGTTTGCGGCATGACGCCATCATCGGCAGCACAGACCAGAATAACGATATCGGTTGCCTTGGCACCACGTGCACGCATGGCCGTAAAGGCTTCGTGACCCGGGGTATCCAGGAAGGTGATCATGCCACGCGGTGTTTCTACGTGGTACGCACCGATGTGCTGGGTAATGCCGCCGGCTTCGCCGCTGGCTACGCGGCTACGACGGATATAGTCGAGCAGCGAGGTCTTACCGTGGTCAACGTGACCCATTACCGTGACGACAGGCGCACGCGGTTTGGTTTCTACATCGACGTGTTCCGATTCATCTACCAGGAATGCATCCGGATCATCCAGCTTGGCAGCCAGTGCCTTGTGGCCCATTTCTTCGACCACAATCATGGCCGTGTCCTGGTCCAGCACCTGGTTGATGGTAACCATCGAACCCATCTTCATCAGGGCCTTGATTACTTCAGTGGCCTTTACCGACATCTTGTGTGCCAGGTCGGCAACAGAGATGGTTTCAGGCACGTGAATTTCACGAATGATCGGTTCTGTTGGTGCGTTGAACGAGTGTGCTTCGTCAGACGACGACTGATGACGCTTGTCACCCTTCTTGCCGCCCATCTTCCAGCCGCTGGCATTACCGCCACGGCCAGCGCCACCCTTCTGATCACGACCGCCCTTGCCGCCACGACGATCATCACGATCATCGCCACGACCCTTGCCATCACGACCACCATCACGGCGCTCTTCAGGTGCAGCATGTGCAGCTGTGGTTGCGGCCTTGCGGTTTTCTTCGGCAGCCTTCAGTGCAGCCTGCTTGGAAGCTGCTTCTTCACGCAGACGGACGAGTTCTTTTTCGCGGTTTTCGCGATCAAGACGATCCTGTTCCTGACGGGCACGCAGTTGTGCGTAGCGGTCTTCTTCTGCCTTACGCGCAGCGAGTTCTTTCTCATCAAGGAAAGAGGCCTTGGTTCTAACAGCAACTTTCTTAACGAGCTTCTGGGCAGGTTTTTCTTCTGCCTTTTCTGCAGGCGCTTCTTCAACGACCGGTGCAGCGGCTTCAACCACAGGTTCTGGTTCTGGCTCTGGGGCTGCTTCAACAACCGGTGCCGCTTCGACAACCGCTTCAACGATTGGCTCTGGCGCAACTTCTACAACCGGTGCTACAACCTCAACCACTGGTTCTGGCACAACGGCTGGCGCTTCAACAGGGGCTACCGGTGCAGCAGCGACTTCCGGAGTTTCCGGTGTGTCACGCTTAACCAGCACGCGCTTTTTACGCACTTCCACCTGAACGGTACGCGTCTTACCCGTCGCATCCTGGGCTTTGAGGGCCGAGGTTGACTTACGGGTCAGCGTAATGCGGTTAGAGGCAGCCTGGCCTTCGCCGTGCGATGCACGCAGGAAGTCCAGCAGACTATTTTTATCCGAAGCGCTGAGCGTGTCGGTGGTGGCCGACTTGCTGACGCCTGCTTTATTCAGTTGCTCCAGCAGTACTTCTGCCGGCATTTTGAGTTCGCTGGCGAACTCGAGGACGGTGTTCTTTTCCATGAGTTCTCCGATTAGTTGGACGATGCATCATCAGCAAACCAGTGGGCACGGGCTTCTGTAATGAGAGCAACGGCAGCGGCTTGCGTCATACCGGTGTATTCCACCAGTTCATCTGTGGCCAGGTCGGCAAGATCATCACGCGTCTTGATACCGGCTTCAGCCAGTTTGACGGCGATGGCTTTTTCCATACCCGGCAGATTGAGCATGTCTTCGGCAACATCTTCAAGCTTTTCTTCGGCAGCAATGGCTTCGGTCAGCAAGGCGTTGCGGGCACGCGTACGCAGTTCGTTAATCAGTTCTTCTTCCAGACCTTCGATTTCCAGCATTTCGTTCAGTGGCACATAGGCCACTTCTTCCAGCGTGGAGAAGCCTTCGCCGATCAGCAGATCGGCCAGCTCTTCGTCGATGTCCAGTTTTTCGATGAACAGCAGGCGGGTCGTGGCTGTTTCAGCCTCGTTCTTACGCTGCGATTCTTCCGGTGTCATCAGGTTGATGGTCCAGCCGGTGAGTTCCGATGCCAGACGTACGTTCTGACCGCCACGACCAATGGCGATGGCCAGGTTGGCATCATCAACGACCACATCCATGGCATGACGCTCTTCGTCAACAACGATCGAGGTTACTTCAGCCGGGGCCAGTGCATTGATCACGAACTGAGCCGGATCTTCCGACCAGATGATGATGTCGACGTTTTCGCCGCCGAGTTCATTACGAACGGCCGTCACGCGCATGCCGCGCAGACCAACGCAGGTGCCGATCGGATCGATACGGGCATCTTTGCTCAGCACAGCAATCTTGGCACGCATGCCAGGGTCACGGGCGGCTGCTTTGATTTCCATCAGACCGTCTTCGATTTCCGGTACTTCCAGTTCGAACAGGCGGCTGATGAATTCTGGCGCGGTACGCGACAGAACAATTTGCGGGCCACGGGCAGCGCGGTCAACGCGCAGCAGGAAGGCCTTAACGCGGTCACCCGGACGCAGGTTTTCGCGCTGGATCATCTGGTCACGTGGCAGCACGGCTTCGATCTTGCCCACTTCTACGATGGCATTGCCACGTTCCATGCGCTTGATGGTGCCGGTAACGAGGTGTTCACCACGCTCCAGGAAGTTCTGCAGCAGCGCTTCGCGCTCGGCATCACGGATCTTTTGCAGAATGACCTGCTTGGCAGCCTGGGCACCGATACGACCAAAGTCGATAGGCTCCAGTTCTTCTTCAATGAAGTCGCCCACTTCGATGTCGGCGTGCTGTTCACGGGCTTCGCTAATCGGCAGCTGGGCATCTTCGTTTTCAAGATCGGCGTCTTCAACGATTTCCCAACGGCGGAAGGATTCATGGTCGCCGGTTTCGCGGTCGATCACGACACGCACATCGGCTTCCAGGTTCATCTTCTTGCGGGTGGCTTGTGCCAGCGCGAGCTCCAGAGAAGCAAAGACGATTTCCTTGCTGACGTTCTTTTCACGGGCCAGCGCATCGACTAGCAATAGAATTTCACGAGTCATCTTGGTGTCCTTTCCTCTGTGGCGCTCAAAATTTAGGAACAAGGCGAGCCTTGTCGATATTCGATAAAGGGAATGTGATGGTGTTACCACCAAGTTCTAGCTGAACCTGGTCACCTTCAATTCCGATCAGCGTGCCGTTGAACTGGCGACGCTCTCCGATAGGCATGCGCAGCTTGACCTGTACTTGCGAACCGGCAAAACGGGTGTAGTCGGCAGCCTTCACCAGCGGACGATCAAGCCCGGGTGACGACACTTCCAGACGGTCGTAATCGATGTTTTCTACCTGGAACAGATGGGTAAGCTGGTTGCTGACTGTGGCACAGTCTTCCACGTCAACACCGCGCGGCTTTTCGGGGGCGTCAATGAACACCCGAACCAGACGGCTACGCGGCGACAACTCCACCATGACGAGCTCGTAGCCCAATCCGGTGACTGTCGATTCGATTAATTCCTGCAGACTCATTTGTAATAAACGGAAAACACAAATAAAAAATGGGCATAAAGCCCATCACGCCAAAAACTGGCTGTGCCACCCGACCTGATGATCAGATGGCACGGGAATTTTTAAAACTTTGTGATTATAAAGGTTTTTTTGCCGCAGGTCGAGTGCTACTGCGCTTTGGCGCGGCGCCTTTACCCTGGGATCGTGCCTGGGCACGGCCACGCGGTGCCGGACGACCGCCCGGACGTGCGCCACGCACTTTCTGACCCACATTACGCGACGGGCCTTCGGCATCGGCACCTAGTGATTTGATCAGTTTTTCAACCGCTTCGTCTTCGACCATGAGCGAATGACCGCGTTTGAGGCGCGGTGGCAACATGAACGGGCCATAACGCACACGGATCAGACGGCTCACCGTACGACCTACCGCTTCGAACAGACGACGCACTTCACGGTTACGGCCTTCGGAAATGGTGACCCGATACCACTGGTTGGCACCCTCACCGCCCGCATCTTCGATGCTCTTCAGGGCGGCAGGGCCGTCTTCCAGCTCCACACCCTTTTTGAGCTTGTCTTTGGATTCATCATCCATCGGACCCAGCACGCGTACGGCGTACTCACGAATCATTTCATGACGCGGGTGCATCAGGGCATTCGCCAAAGCACCCGAAGTGGTAAATAGCAGTAGACCGCTGGTGTTGAAGTCCAGGCGGCCAACGGCAATCCACTTACCGCCACGCACTCGCGGCAGGTTGGTAAAGACGTTCGGACGCCCCGCCGGATCGCTACGGGAAACAATCTCCCCTTCCGGCTTGTGATACAGCAGTACCTGTGGCGCACGCGTGGCACCATGCAGATTAACCAGACGGCCATTAACCTTGACACGATCGCCGGGCAGCACGCGTTGACCCAGTGTTGCCGGCTCACCGTTTACCTGTACACGACCTGCGGCGATCCACTCTTCCATCTCGCGGCGACCGCCCAGACCGGATTGAGCCAGCAGCTTCTGCAGGCGTTCACCCGCATTGGCGGCGGCTTTGCGCGCAGGCGCTTCGGAACCCGCTTCTTCAAACGCATCGTCGAGGTCTGCGTCAAAAAAATCCTGTTCGTCGTCAACTGGCTTAGCAACGACCGGTTTAGCGCGCGAAGCAGCCGGACGCGGCGCTGCCGGGCGAGCTGCAGGTTTGCGCGGGGCAGCTGGTTTACGTGGTGGGGGCATCAGTTATTCAACTCCGGGCATGCCTTCGAGGGCGCCCTGCAGGGTTTCAAGCGGTGGTAGTTCGGTGAGGCTACGCAGCCCCAGATCATCCAGAAACTGGCGGGTGGTTGCGTACAGGGCCGGACGTCCCGGCGTTTCGCGATGGCCAACGGTGTCGATCCAGCCGCGCTCTTCGAGCGTGCGAATCACCTGTGTAGCTACGGTCACGCCACGAATGTCTTCAATGTCACCCCGGGGAACGGGTTGACGATAGGCAATAATCGCCAGGGTTTCCATCACGGCACGCGAGTAACGCGGCGGCTTTTCAGGATTCAGACGATCAAGGTGTGGCTGTATCTTGGCATGCGTGCGGAAGCGCCAGCCATCGGCCAGCTCGAGCAGCTCACAGCCACGGTTCTGCCAACGTTCCTGCAGATGGCCGATGGCTTGCAGGATTTCGTCAGCGGCAACGGTGTCATCGAACAGGCGGCGCAAATGCACCATATCCAGCGGCGCCGTTGATGCCAGCAAAGCAGCTTCAACGATGCAGGCCAGATCGGCCACATCAATTACGGGACCGGGCGTAACAAGGCCTTCGGTCGATTCAACCACCTCGGTCAGGGAACGCTGTTCTTCAGACATCCTCACCCTCCTCTGTATCGTCAAATGCCTCGGGCACTTCGAACATGGACTGCTCGGGCGCATCAGAAGGCAGGCGGACGTAGATCGGCGCAAAGGCAGCCGTCTGTGTCATTTCCAGTAAATGTTCCTTGCCCAGCTCGAGCAAGGCAATGAAGTTAACCACGACCATCGGTACGCCACCGGTAACGTCGAACAGCTCCCTGAATTCGGTATAACCGTCTTTGTTTCGCAAGGTGCGCAGGATCAGCCCCATGTGCTCACGCACTGATAGCTCTTCGCGGGCGATCTTGTGATGGGTGTGCAGCTTGGCCTGACGCACTACCGACAACCAGGCAGCGTGCAGATCGTCGGGCGAGACGTCCGGATGGCGGACTACGGCCTCTTTATCGACCCAGACATTCAGCCACTGGAAGTCGATTTCTGCCTTGGGCATATCATCGATTTCGCGCGCGGCGAGTTTCATCTGTTCGTATTCAATCAGACGGCGCACCAGTTCGGCACGGGGGTCTTCGGTCTCTTCTTCGAAATCGGCTTTGGGTCGCGGCAGCAACATGCGTGATTTGATTTCAATCAGCATGGCAGCCATGACCAGATACTCGGCAGCCAGTTCCAGATTCTCCGAGCGCATGGCTTCGACGTAATCCAGATACTGAACTGTCAGCGACGCCATCGGGATATCGAGAATATCGACGTTGGCTTTGCGAATCAGATAAAGCAGCAGATCGAGCGGGCCTTCGAAGGCATCCAGCATCACCGACAAAGCGTCGGGTGGGATGTACAGATCCTGCGGCATGTCGACGATCGGCTGACCGTAAAGCATGACGCGCGTTTCACCGTTCTCTACAGTGACCTGAATGGCCTGTTCATAGGCAACCGGCTCTGGCAAACCCGCCTCCGCTGGCGCTTCTGGTGCGTCAGGCGGCAAAGCAGATTCTTCAGGGATCTGATCTTCAGTCGACATCACTTAACCCGTGAGCCCCATGACGGCACGCACACGGGACATTGTCTGGTCGGCCAGCACACGGGCACGCTCTGCGCCATCGCGCAGAATGCGATCAATCTTTTCTGGTTCGGCCGCCAATTCGGCAGCACGCGCACGCATCGGTGCCAGCACTACGTTGATACCTTCGGCCACCGCGTTCTTGCAATCGATACAACCGATACCGGCCGAGGTACAGCCTTCCATAACCCACTGCTTTTTGGCATCGTCGCTATAGACTTCATGCAGCTGCCAGACTGGGCAATTCTTCGGGTTGCCGGCATCGGTCCGGCGAATACGTGCCGGATCGGTTGGCATGGCTTTGAGTTTCTTGGCCACGTCTTCCGGCGCTTCACGCAGGCTGATGGTGTTGTTGTAAGACTTGGACATTTTCTGACCATCCAGTCCCGGCATTTTTGAGGCTTTGGTCAGCAAGGCGGCGGGCTCAACCAGAATGGATTTACCCGAACCGACCAACCAGCCCCAGAGCGATTCTTTATCTGCCGTGTTTAGCGCATCGGCACCTGCCAGGAAGGCTTCTGCCTGACCCAGCACTTCGCGGTCGCCTTCTTGCTGGTAGCGCTGACGCAACTCTTTATAGGGCTTGGCCGTTGGGCCCAGCTTCTTGAGTGCGGCTATCACTTCCAACTCGAATTCCGGCGTACGGCCATACAGGTGGTTAAAGCGGCGCGCTACTTCACGCGTCAGCTCGATATGCGGCACCTGATCTTCACCCACAGGCACGTGCTTGGCGTCGTAAACCAGGATATCAGCCGACTGCAGCAGCGGATAACCGAGGAAGCCATAGGTAGAAAGGTCTTTGTGCGAGAGTTTTTCCTGCTGGTCCTTGTAGGTCGGCACACGCTCTAACCAACCCAGCGGCGTCATCATTGATAGCAGCAGATGCAATTCGGCATGCTGCAGCACTTGCGACTGCTGGAAAATAATCGATTTTTCCGGATCCAGACCCGCTGCCAGCCAGTCGATAACCATATCGCGACCAGCCTGGGCGATGCTTTGCGGGGCATCGTAATGCGTGGTGAGTGCGTGCCAATCCGCTACGAAGAACAGGCATTCGTAGTTTTCCTGGAGGCGGACCCAGTTTTCAAGGACGCCATGGTAATGACCCAGATGCAGGCTACCCGTAGGGCGCATGCCGGAAAGAACGCGTTCAGCAGACATCAGAGACTCAGAGGAAGAAAATCGTGGAAATAAGGCTGCCTGCGGCGCGAATCATCGGCAGAACAATAATGCTCAGCATGCCGGTTGCCAGCAGCAGCAACAGAATGGGCAAGCCATAGGGCTCGCTGCGGCCGTAAGTGTGCGCGGCATGCGGTGGCAGTAGACTGAACAGCACACGGCCACCATCCAGCGGCAGAATAGGCACCAGGTTAATGGCCATCAGCATCAGGTTGATTGAAACGCCAATACGCGCCATCTCTTCGAGCGGCACGCTGAAATAATTGTTGGTCGACAGCCCGACTTTGAGCAGCAATGCCCAACCAAAGGCCATCAGCAGGTTGGATGCAGGACCGGCTAGCGCCACCCAGCGCATATCGGTACGGGGATGACGCAAACGGCTGTAATCCACAGGTACCGGCTTAGCCCAACCAAACAGAATGCCGCCGAGCAGCAAAGTGGCTGCAGGCACGAGGATGGTACCGACGAGATCGATATGGCGGATCGGGTTAAGACTGATACGACCCAGCTGATAGGCGGTCGGGTCGCCGAAATAACGCGCCACATAGCCGTGCGACGCCTCATGCAGCGTAATGGCAAAAATCATGGGGATGGCAGCAATGGCCAGCAGAGCGATATCAATGTTCATGACGGATCCGTTTAGCCAGCGATTCTAACAGAGCGCCCGCCAATGCAGGCTGTATGTTTATTCCAGACCCAGTGGAGCCAACGGCCCATGGCCAACCCGCAAGACGGTGGGCGGCATTTCACACAGATCAATCATCGTGGTGGGCTCGGTACCACACCACCCGCCTTCGACCACCAGATCGAGCTTCGATTCCAGGCGTTCCTTGATCGACCAGCCGTCACTGAGCGGTTCTTCGTCGCCGGGGAGCGTTAGCGTCGTGGTGAGCAGCGGCTCACCCAGTGCTTCCAGCACGCCCTGCATGATGCGGTTATCGGGGATACGAAGCCCCAGGGTCTTACGTTTGGGGTGCAGAATCCGGCGTGGGAGTTCCTTGGTGCCTTCCAGAACGAAGGTATAGGCTCCGGGCGTTGCCACTTTGAGCAGGCGGTATTGGCTGTTGTCGACCCGGGCATACTGGCCGATGTCGGACAGATCACGACACATCAGGGTCATGAGGTGGTGATCATCAATGCCACGGATTTTGCGGATCTTGTCGAGGGCTGCGGCATCACCCAGATGGCACGCCAGTGAATAGCAGGAATCTGTGGGCAAGGCGACGACGGCACCATCGCGCAACATTTGCGCCGTCTGATCCAGCAATCGCTTCTGGGGTGTCTCGGGGTGAATATTAAAGTATTGCGTCACAAATCAATTCCAATTAATTGTTTTTCCATGAGTTCCAGACTGGAACAACACCTTCTGGCAAGGGCAGACTGCGGCCCAGGTCGACGTAACTTTCATTCGGCCCGTGGAAATCGGAGCCTTGCGAACCCATAAACGCGTAATGGCGTGCCTGACGACCAAAATGGGCGATCTGCTCAGGAGTATGACTGCCGGAAGCCACCTCGATGGCCTCACCACCAAGATCACGAAATGCTTCAAAAAGCTTTCCCAACTCTTTGTTTGACATACGATATCTGCCCGGGTGCGCAATCACTGCGACACCGCCCGCGGCACGAATCCAGCCCAGTGCTTTTTCCAGGCTCGGCCAGGGATGCTCGACATAGCCGGGCTTACCCGGCGTGAGGTATCGATCAAATACCTGCTTCACTTCCCGGCAGGCACCCATCTCGACCAGCGCCCGGGCAAAGTGGGCTCGCGATACCAGTTCGGGGTTACCAACGTAGGTCATGGTTTTATCCAGAATGCCGTTAAAACCGACTTTTTCCAATTCTGCAGCGATACGCCCCGCTCTGTTGGCACGCCCTTCGCGGATCTCATCCAGGCCTTTGACCAGGGTCTGATCCTGAGGGTTGATCTGCAGGCCAACAATATGAACCGAATGATCGTTCCACTCCACCGAGATTTCAGTGCCGGGAATCAGTTCGATACCGAGCTTTTGCGCTTCGGCAGCGGCTTCCGGAATGCCGGATAGGCCATCGTGGTCAGTAAGTGCCAGCGATGTAACCCCATTGGCGTGCGCACGCGCCACCACCGCGGCCGGTGGCAACATGCCATCTGAGGCCGTAGAGTGACAATGCAGGTCGTAACGGGGTTCTTGAGTCATTGTGGCTTTATGTGTCTGAAGGATCAGCATAAAATGCTGCACCGCCCATTTTACTGGAATAAGGCCCTGGCATGAGCTGCTATCAACTGGAAGACCGGATACCGGAAATCGACCCCACCGCATGGGTTGCACCAAACGCTGTGCTGATTGGTACCGTTCAGTGCGCTGCAGAGGCCTCGGTATGGTGGAACGCCGTTTTACGCGGTGATAACGAGCCTATCGTGATCGGCCCGCGCAGCAACGTGCAGGATGGCTGTGTGTTCCATACAGACCCGGGCGCCCCGCTGATCATTGAGGCTGATGTAACGATTGGGCACAAAGTGATGTTGCATGGCTGTCATATTGGCCAGGGCAGCCTGATCGGCATTGGCACCACGATCCTTAATCATGCGGTGATTGGCGAGCACTGCCTGGTGGGTGCCGGCACCCTGATTCCGGAACGCAAGGTTTACCCGCCCCGCTCGCTGATTATGGGAACGCCAGGGAAAGTCGTCCGTGAACTGACGGATGAAGAAGTGGCCCGTCTGATCAATAGCGCCGCCCGCTACGTACAGAACGCCGCACGCTACCGGGACCATCTCAAAGCCCTTTGAGACATTCAAGCCTGTTGAAATTAAACAATAGCCCCCAAAGTAACTGGCAACCTCTTACAGAAAGCACTCATGCTGCGCGAAACCGACCGTTTTGTACGATTCCACTTTCCCGAACTTTCTATCCGCGGTGCCTGGGTGCACCTGGACGAGAGCTATCAGGCGCTGTGCACGGGTCGCAACTATCCGGCGGCGGTAAGCCATATGCTGGGCGAGCTAGCCAGTATTACGACACTGATGGCCGGGCAACTCAAACATCCCGGTCGGCTCACCTTCCAGACCCGCGACCCCGGTCCGATCAGTCTGCTGGTGATGGATTGCACCGATAAACTCGGCCTGCGCGGCACGGCGCAGTGGCGCTCGGAATATCTGAGCGAACTGCAGAATCCGAAGACTCCCTGTCTAAATCGTCAGGATGGTGGCGAAGAAAGCCGTCTGGTCATGACGCTGGACGCCCACCAATTCAGTAATCCCTGGCAAAGCCATGTGCCGCTCGTTGGTCAATCACTGGCCGAGGCGTTTGCGCATTATCTGATGCAGTCCGAACAGCAACCCACCGAACTCTTCCTGGCCGCTAACGGCCAACAGGCCGCTGGCCTCTTCCTGCAAAAAATGCCGGGTGCCGATGAAGCGGATGAAGATGGCTGGAACCGTCTATGCCACCTCTTCGGCACGCTTACCGAAGAAGAACTACTGAGTCTGGATCCGGCTGCTTTACTGACCCGTCTGTTCCCCGAAGAGCTGATCAGCCTGGCACCAGGCCAGCCAGTGCATCATGCCGGCGAGCGCAACTGGGACAAAGTGCGCGATATGTTGCGCAGTCTGGGACAACCGGAAGTGGAATCCATTCTCAAAGAACATGGCGTCGTGGTGATTAACGACGATCTGAGCAATCTGGAATACCGGTTCAGCGCTGAAGATATTGCGGCACTGTTTGCACAACCTTCAGGCGCCAGCTCATCCACCAGCGGTTCCGCCGGGCATACCGTACACTAGGACTTTGCCGGGGTTCATCAAGCCCTTGGGATCAAGGGCTGCCTTGATCTGGCGCATCAGTGCAATGCTACCTTCGGGCGCATGCTGCGCGAGCCACTCGGGTTTAAGCTGGCCAATACCATGTTCGGCCGCAATGGAACCACCCAGGCGATCAACAACGTCGTAAACCACCGCGTTGGCCGCCAGACTCTGCTCGATCAATGCGACATTGCTAGCCGGATCGGCGAACGAAAGATTAAAGTGCAGATTGCCATCGCCAATGTGGCCAAAGGCAACAATACGCAAACCGGGAAAACGCTGATCGAGCGCTGCAGAAGCTTCGTCAATAAAACGGGGAATCTTGGATATTGCCAGGCCCACATCATGTTTGATGGAGAGCCCTTCCCGCTTCTGCGATTCAGCCAGACCTTTACGGATGGCCCAGATCTGCGCCTGCTCGACGGCCGCTGTAGCAATGTAGCCAGCACTGACCCCTGCTTTGACGCATGCTTTCTGCCAGGATGTAAGCAAGGCCTGCAAGAAATCGGCATCATGCGCCGATACTTCGATCATCAAACCCCAGGCCTCAGGCCACGCGCCTGCTGCTGAGGGCAATACCGCTTCGGGCAGATGCTGGCGTACCAGCGACAATGTCGTTGCTGAGATCAGTTCGGAAGCGGTCTGGGCACCGGCAAAGACGGTTTGCGCCAGTGCATGCCGTTCAACAGCACTCTGTACATCCGGCAGATTCAGCCAGATTAGCGCGCGTGCGGCCGGCAATGGATACAGCTTCATGGTGGCCGCCGTAATCAAGCCCAGCGTGCCTTCGGCGCCGATAAAGAGCTGCTTGAGATCATAGCCGGTGTTGTCTTTGCGCAAACCGGAGAGCTTCGACCAGATGGTGCCATCGGGCAGCACCACTTCCAGCCCCAAGCATAAGTCTCGGGTCATGCCGTAACGCAGCACCTGTAAGCCACCGGCATTGGTGGCAAGCGTACCGCCCAACGTGGTGAGATGCCCCGCCCCGAGCGTAAGTGGGTATAAGCGGTCAGCTGATTCTGCGGCAGCCTTTAATTGATCCAGCGTGACACCGGCTTCAGCCGTGATGCTGAAATTAGTGGCATCAATGTCACGGATACCATTGAGCCGTGTCATGGAAACGACAACCGCGTGACCTGCGGTGTCTGGGGTTGCACCGCCACAGAGTCCGGTATTGCCGCCCTGCGGCACGATAGGCACGCCCGCTGCGATACAGATACGAACAACCTGCGCTACCTCGGCGCTGGTTGCGGGCAATACCACCGCCTGAGCGCGCCCCTGATAACGGCCACGCCAATCTTTCAGATACGGCCCCTGCGCATCAGGCGACGTCAGTACCTGATCGGCACCCAGGCATTGCTGTAATTGTGCGATCAGGGTCATGGTATGCAGTCTTAGTTCACCGAGGCCGACAATAGTGGCTCGGCATAAAGATCAGGATCATCGGCATCGACGATGCGCACGGCGATACGATCACCCGGTGCGCAATCGGTAAAGCCCATCACCTGAACAACGCCATCGATGTCCGGTGCTTCACGCCAGCTACGGCCAATGGCACCCTCTTCATCGAC
>JBJTFJ010000145.1:0-2512 GCA_046093345.1 Fluviibacter sp.
ATATCATCCCAGCCATTGATCAGGCATTCCTTGCGGAAAGCATCGACGTCGAAAGGAATGGCATCACCAGAAGGCGTACGCACGACCTGATTCGGCAAATCAACAACCAGACGATAACCCGGCGTCGCCAGTGTTTCTGCAAACAAACGATCGACCACCTGTGTTGGCAGCACGATCGGCAGAATGCCGTTCTTGAAACAGTTGTTAAAGAAGATGTCGGCAAAGGACTCGGCGATAATGGCTCGGAAGCCGTAATCCAGCAGCGCCCATGGCGCGTGCTCACGCGAGCTACCACAACCGAAATTCTGTCGCGTCAGCAGCACAGATGCGCCCTTGAACTGCGGCTGGTTCAGCGAGAACTGCGGATTCAGCGGACGGTTGGTGCAATCCTGGCCCGGCTGACCGACGTCCATGTAGCGCCACTCATCAAACGCAAAAGGACCGAAACCCGAACGGTTGATCGACTTAAGAAATTGCTTGGGAATGATGGCATCGGTATCCACATTGGCACGATCCAGCGGTGCTACCAGGCCATCCAGCACAACAAACTTATCCATTACAGCACCTCCCGCACATCAACAAAGCGGCCAGCAATAGCAGCCGCGGCAGCCATAATCGGGCTGACCAGATGGGTACGACCCATTGGCCCCTGACGGCCTTCAAAGTTACGGTTCGAGGTCGAAGCGCAACGTTCACCTGGCGACAGGCGGTCGGCGTTCATGCCCAGACACATCGAGCAACCAGGCTCGCGCCACTCGAAACCGGCAGCCTTGAAGATTTTGTCCAGACCTTCTTCTTCGGCTTGACGCTTAACCAGACCCGAGCCCGGCACCACCAGTGCCAATTTGATAGTCGCAGCGACTGAACGGCCACGCACAATAGCAGCTGCCTGACGCAGATCTTCAATACGCGAATTGGTACACGATCCGATAAAGACCTTATCGACGGCAACACCAGCAATCGGCGTATTCGGGTTCAGGCCCATATAGCTCAGCGCGCGCTCCATACCCTCACGCTTGACCGGATCCTGTTCCTTCGCGGGATCAGGAATCATTTCATTGATACCGATCACCATCTCCGGCGATGTACCCCAGGTGACCTGCGGCTGAATTGCACGGGCATCAAGTTCAACAACCTTGTCAAACTTGGCACCCTCGTCGGTATGCAGCGTACGCCAGTAAGCAACTGCCTTGTCCCAATCACTCCCCTTTGGCGCAAAGTTGCGACCCTGCACGTAATTAATCGTTGTATCGTCAACCGCGACCATGCCAGCGCGCGCACCGGCTTCAATGGCCATATTACAGACAGTCATCCGACCTTCCATCGACAGTCCACGGATGGCACTTCCGGCGAACTCAATCGCATAGCCCGTACCGCCAGCAGTGCCGATTTTACCGATGATGGCCAGCACGATATCTTTGGCGCCTACACCCTTGCCAACCGGACCGTCTACGCGAATCAGCATCGATTTGGATTTTTTGGAAACCAGGGTCTGCGTCGCCAGCACGTGCTCTACTTCGGAGGTACCGATACCAAAGGCTAGCGCAGCGAAGGCACCATGCGTCGAGGTATGTGAGTCACCGCAAACCACCGTCATGCCCGGCAGGGTTGCGCCCTGCTCCGGACCGACCACGTGCACGATGCCCTGACGTACATCTTTAAACGGAAAATAAGCCAATGCACCATTGGCGCGGATATTGGCATCCAGGGTATCTACCTGCAGACGCGAGATTTCGTCATCAATACAGGCCGTACCCTCAGCCTTTTCCCAGCCATCGGTTGGTGTGTTGTGGTCTGCCGTAGCGACTACAGATTCAATGCGCCATGCTTTGCGGTTGGCCATGCGCAGGCCTTCGAATGCCTGCGGGCTGGTGACTTCATGCACCAGATGCCGGTCGATATAGATCAGCGCTGTGCCGTCGTCTTCCTGACGGACAACGTGGTTTTCCCACAATTTATCGTAAAGTGTTTTTGCCATGGCGAATTCCGTAGATGCAATGCCGTGCCAAGCACGGCCCAGAGCCGGAAATTATCGCACAAGGGGCGCGCTGTTTGGGGTTTCAGCCTCTACAGATATACCTTTGGCAATACAGAACCAGCCGGCCAAAGCAAAAACCGCTCCCAAAGTGAAGGCCCAGCCTGCGCCCAGGGGTTCCCACACCAGGCCACTAACAATGCCACCAAATAATCCGCCACCCCCAAACGACAGACTGGAGTAAAGCGCCTGGCCCCTAGCGTGAATATGTCTGGGAAACCAGGCATTTACCGCAGCGATCGACGCGGCATGATGCACCCCAAAAGTTAAACCGTGCATCGCCTGGGCGATCAGCAACAAGGTTAATGACTCTGCACACCAGCCGATCAGCAGAAAGCGCACCACGGCCACGGCATAAGTCGCCAGCAACAAGACCCGCAAGCTGTATCGCTTCATCAGCGGTGCCATCACCATAAAGAGACCAATCTCGACCAATACCCCTAGCGACCAGAGCAAACCGATCATGCCCTTGCTATA
>JBJTFJ010000146.1:0-4583 GCA_046093345.1 Fluviibacter sp.
CCTATGGATACTCGCTCGTACGCCTGCACTCGACCCGCAGGTCATTAACACGCTCAAACAGCAGGCGTCATCACTCGGGTTCACCGTGAATGAGATGATTAATGTGACGAACGAAACCCAGGAGTAACTAGAGCGTCTCCAGTGTTTGCAAACGGACGATCGCCCATTCATTGATCGCCGTTTGCTCCACTTCGGGTATGCGATCTAAATTCTTGTAGGCCATGGCCATGCGTGGATTGCGCCGTAGCCACGATGCGTGTTGCATCAGGAAATACCAGTACAGCGTTGTATAAGGGCATGCCTTTGGGCCTGTGCGTACTTCAGGCTTATAAATGCACTGCTTGCAGCTATTGCTCATGCGCTTGATGTAAGCACCAGACGCAATATAGGGCTTGCTGGTCATGCGCGGTCCCAAGGCAAATAGTGCCATCCCCAAGGTATTAGGTTCTTCTACCCAATCCACGGCATCGACATAAACCGCGAGATACCAATCAGCCACCTGACGCGGGTTCAAGCCAGCCAGCAAGGCAAAGTTACCCGTCACCATTAACCGTTGGATGTGGTGGGCATAACCATTCGACAAAGTCTGTTGAATCGCCTCTTTCAAACACGCCGCTTGGGTTTTTCCCGACCAGTACCAGGCTGGCAATGGGCGCTTTGCATCCAGAAAATTAGTGTTTTGCCATTGTTCGCCGTAACGCCAGTAAACGCCTCGCACAAATTCGCGCCACCCCAGAATCTGCCGGATAAATCCTTCTACCGACGACAACGGGGCAGCGCCCGATGCCAAGGATGCCTCAGCGCGTGCGATAACAACACGCGGATCAAGCAGCTTGAGATTCAGCGCGGCAGAAATCAACGAATGCCAGAGGAAAGCCTCGCCCTGCCACATCGCATCCTGCCAGCGACCGAACTCAGGCAATCGATGCGTGATGAAATCATCCAGCGCAAAGAGCGCTTCTTCTGGCGTCACCGGCCAGCCAAAGGAATCGAGAGATCCCGGATGCTCAGGGAAATAACGGGTGACATCGGCACAGGCTTCCTGTGTCAATGCGTCCGGAATGAATCTTCTTGGAGCTGGCACAGGCGGCGGCCCACCCGCGCCAAAGCCGTTTCGGTTGTCTGCATCAAAATTCCACTGGCCGCCAATCGGTTGTCCATCCTGCATGAGAACACCCGTACGTTGTCTCATCCAGCGGTAGAAGAACTCCATCCGCAAACTGTCTTTGCCCGCTTTATCGCTGCGCGCCGCCCACTGATTAAACTCATCTAAGCTACATAAAAAGTGGGGATCTGGAGAAACGCATAGCGGGAGATTGAGCGCATTGGCACAAGCCTGCAGCGATGCCAGAACCCGCTGATCCCCCGGCTCCATCAGGCAAAGGGTGGAGATATCCGGATGTTGCCCCACAAAGGCTTTTACAGCCGACGCCAGAGAACGGTATTCGTGCGTGCCAATACGCCAGTAATTGACGGCTCTACCCAGAGACTCCTGATGCATGGCAAAGTGCCGCATAGCTGAAAAGAACAGCGCAGAGCGCGCTTTATGACTCCAGACATGCGTAGACCCATCCGGCACTTCGACCATCAAACCACAGTCATGTGCGCTTGCGTGCGCCAGCAAAGGGTGGGGATCGGGGTGCAGCTGATCCCCAAGCACCAGAAACAATCTTGGCTTCTGGTGTGTTGCCATCAGTTACTGACTCAAAGCGGCGTAATCGCCATCATGAAAAACTAGCGGCACAGGTGATGGGTCTGCCGCAAAGCGGCGGACCTTACCCAGATACAGCCGATGATCACCGCCATCGAGCTGCTGAAAGTTATCAACTTCAAACCAGGCACAGCAGCCTGCCAGCAATGGCACACCGCTCAGACCGGGCGCCCACGAAACTGCTTCAAACGGGTTGTCCAGCGATGAGGCAAACAGATTCGATACTTCGGCCTGCGCCTGGGAAAGGATATTGATCGCGTAGCAATGCGTTGTCTCGAAGGTCTGTAAATGACGGGAACTCAATTGCAGACTCCACACCACTAACGGCGGCTCTAATGAAACCGTGTTGAACGAGCTCACCGTCAAGCCGATAGCCAATCCGTTTGCGTCTAAAGCCGTAATTACCGCAACTCCCGTAGGGAAACGACCGAGAGCCATACGTAAATCGCGCTGTGCATCACCCGTCGAGCCAGCCTGCTCAAAAGGGAAGGGTTCTGGATTGTCAGTCTCTGGAGACCGCGTCATTCGGGTCATACCGGTTTACGATCTAATACGTTAGGATGGGCGCTGATTATACCGCTCCCCCTGCCGATAACGACCAGATCCCCGATGCGCAAGATAGCCACAGTCACCACCGATCTTAGTTCGGCAACAACCAATACAGCCGCGTTGACCCAATTCACCCCGGCGCTGGTTCGTTGGCAAAAAAAGCATGGTCGCCATGACCTACCCTGGCAACAGACGACGGACCCTTACCGGATCTGGCTGTCGGAAATCATGCTGCAGCAAACGCAGGTGCAAACGGTTATTCCCTATTACGCCCGCTTTTTGACGCGTTTTCCCACAGTAAAAGTGCTCGCCAAGGCCGACATCAACGATGTGCTCACCCTGTGGGCCGGACTGGGTTATTACGCCCGCGCACGAAACCTGCATGCCTGCGCTCAGGCAATCGCAACGGATTACCAAGGCAAATTTCCGAATGATCCGGTGCTTCTGGAGAAGCTCCCTGGTATCGGCCGTTCAACCGCTGCAGCGATCTGCGCATTTGCTTTTGGGCATCGTGCGGCCATTCTGGACGGCAATGTCAAACGGGTTTTCTGCCGTGTCTTTGGTGTTGAAGGCGTACCAACGACATCGGCCGTTGATAAACAACTCTGGCAGTTGGCGGATAGCCTGCTTCCCAAAAAGGAAATCAAAGCCTACACACAGGGCCTCATGGATCTGGGTGCCACCTGCTGTACCCGGACCAAAACACAGTGTGATGTCTGCCCCATGGCGCATTTCTGCGATGCACTGCGCACGGGTCGTGTTGCTGAACTCCCGCACCGCAAAGTGAAAGCCAGCCTACCTGTCCGCACTAGCAAAGTCTGGTTAATCCGCGATGCCGATCATGTGTGGCTGGAACGCCGTCAGGCATGTGGCATCTGGGGTGGGTTGCTCAGCCTACCCGAGGCCGAAAGCGTGCAATTGCCTGCGAGCGCCATCGCTCTACCCAGCAAAAGTGTTCGACATAAATTCACACATTTCGAGCTACAGGCCGAAGTAGCTCGTTACGTGATTAAAAGCACCACGGAACCCACCGCATTGAACCGGCATCGCGAACTGGACGCTTACCCGCTGAATGCCGCTGAAGAATTGGCGTTACCTACTCCCTGGCGCAAACTTCTCGTCGCCGAGGCCACAGAAGGTTAAGACCTAAACCTTGCCGCCCCAGCGTTTGCCTAAGGCGTGCGGCACGCGCAGCTGATCAAGTATGCGCGCCACAATAAAGTCCACCATATCTGCCACGCTTTGCGGATGCTCATAAAAGCCTGGCGATGGCGGCACAATCACGGCACCGGCACGCGCCAGACGCAGCATGTTTTCCAGATGAATCACAGAAAAGGGCGTCTCTCGCGGCACCATAATCAACGGACGACGCTCCTTGAGGACTACATCTGCCGCCCGTTCAATAAGGTTATCAGCCAAGCCGGCGGCAATACTGGCTAAGGTGCCCATAGAGCAGGGACACACCACCATCGCATCCGGCGGATTAGAACCCGAGGCAACGGGAGAAAACCACGCATCACGTCCATATACGAGTAGCTTGCCCGGGCGATCAGGAAACTTTTCTTGCAACAATTGCAACGCTTCGTCAGGAAATGAGGGCAGCCGCAAACCCAACTCCTGCTGAGCAACCACCTGTGCCGCCTGCGAATAAATCAGCTCGACGGTTACGCCGGCCGATAGTAAAGCGTCGAGCAAACGTAAGCCATAGGGCAGGCCAGATGCGCCCGTCCAGGCCAGGCAAACACGTTGCGGCGCTGCTGCGGGGTGGTTAATTAATTCAGTCATGGCTGACTATTGTGCGGCAGATTTTGATTGCTGGCTACGCCATGGGCATTCGGCTGCATCAGCCAGGCAACGATTAACCCATTGAGCGTACCGAACAATAAAGCCGCGCCGAAAAACACCGGTGCCAAGACCCAGACACCGGGGCTCGGCACCAGCCATGAGCGAACGATTAATAGCTGTGTCAGCATATGCGCTAGCGCCGCCAGGATCGACAAAGTGACTGGGCCAAACCAGCCTGATTGCCGCCGCACTAACGGCTGCAACATAAACAAAATGACCAGCGAGGCCAGCGCACCCCCCAGCGATAAAACAAAGCCCGGTGCAAGAAACTGACCCACCAGCAAACTTACAGCTAGAACACGCAGCAGCGTCACCCAGGCAGCTGTCGTCCAGTCATAACGCAGCAACACCAATAGCGTAACGATATTAGCCAACCCTGGTTTAACGCCCGGCAACGGGCTGGGCACGGCCGATTCCACCAAGGCAATCGCGATCGCTGCGGCAGTCAGCCGCGCGATTCGATGGTCATCAGGGGTTA
>JBJTFJ010000147.1:0-6269 GCA_046093345.1 Fluviibacter sp.
GATTCTGGGTATGGACGAACTGGCTCCGGACGACAAGCTCGCCGTTGCCCGCGCCCGTAAGATCCAGCGCTTCCTGTCGCAGCCGTTCCACGTGGCTGAAGTGTTTACCGGTTCGCCAGGTAAGTATGTTTCCCTCAAAGACACGATCAAGGGCTTCAAGATGATCGTTGAAGGTGAGCTGGATCATCTGCCTGAGCAGGCTTTCTACATGGTGGGTTCGATTGAAGAAGCCATCGAAAAAGCCAAGACTCTGCAGTAACCGGAAGTTCCATCCCCCCGCCGCGCGGCAACGTGCGGCGGATCAGGAGCATATATGTCATTAAGAATCCATGTAGACGTAGTCAGCGCCGAAGAGATGATTTTCTCGGGTGAAGCTGATCACGTGGTACTGCCGGGTGAATCGGGCGAGCTGGGTATCTGGCCACGCCACACCCCGCTGCTGACGCGCATCCGTCCGGGTGCCGTGCGCATCAAGCTGCCTGACGGCGGCGAAGAGTTCGTCTACGTTTCCGGCGGCATGCTGGAAGTGCAGCCGACGATGGTTACGGTTCTGGCGGATACCGCTATCCGTGCTCACGATCTGGATGAAGCTCGTGCTCAGCAGGCCAAGAAGGCTGCCGAAGAGCTGTTGCAGAAGCGTGATAGCAGCATGGATTACGCCAAGGCTGAAGCAGAACTGGCTGATGCAATTGGTCAGCTGGCTGCCATCAAGAAGCTGCGTAACAAGCACTAAGTTTCGGGTAGCAATACCTAAAACGCAAAAGCCACCTTCGGGTGGCTTTTGTTTTGGTAGGTAGCGCACGGAGTCTTAGCGTGGCGCCAACCGATCGATGCGTTGCTGCAAGCGTGCAACATCATTGCGCAACGTATTTACATCATCCATAAAGGCATGCACCTCAGGCGCGGGAACAATCACGGATTGTCCTTCAGCAACGTGCTCAGTGAATTGATCTTTTAAACGCGCTGCCAATTGTTCAGCCCCCTGTTTGAAGGCCTGAGCTAAACCCATCACGCGGTGCGCGGCAATGTCGCCGATCTTGGATGCCAGAAACGCCTCTGGATCGGGCCTAATCTGATCCATGACCTCGTTCAAGGCATTTGCCAAATCGATGTTGCCTCGGATCTTAGCCGCTTTTATAACGCCTTGACGGCCATGGCTCAGAAAGAGCGAGGCAGCGTTACTAGGCAGATCAATAGAAAGCGTGGGTTCGTCATCGCCAAAGACCTCGTGTGCGGCAAGCAGACCATCCGGTTCGATCCTGTATCGCACGAGCGAGCGTTCATCCATGGAGATGCGTAGCGATGCACCACTAAACGCCGCTAAGCGCGATGCAGCCCATGGATCATCGCGCAACGCACGATTGATCACGGGTAGAGACAGGCTGTGCAGCATGGCGCGCTTTAGAACTTGTCACCAATGTGGAGTGCGACGACACCACCGGTGAGGTTGTGATACTGCACGCGGTCAAAGCCGACGCCTTCCATCATTTGTTTCAGCGTTTCCTGGTCCGGGTGCATGCGTATCGATTCGGCCAGATAGCGGTAGCTATCGGCGTCTTGTGCCACGATCTGTCCAACCTGCGGGATGACCTTGAAGGAATAGAAGTCGTAGATAGGCGCTAGCAGCGGGGTAACTTTGGAAAACTCCAGTACCATCAGTTTGCCACCGGGTTTGAGTACACGGCGCATTTCGGCCAACGCACCGTCTTTATGCGTCATGTTCCGCAGACCAAAAGCCACGGTCACGATATCAAAATAACCATCAGGGAACGGCAGCTTTTCAGCATCGCACTGGGCGGTTTTAATAACGGTGCCGGCGTTGAGCAAACGATCACGACCGCAGGTCAGCATGGCATTGTTAATGTCGGTAAGCCAAACCTCACCGCTCGGCCCGACCTTCTTGCTGAAGGCTTTGGCAAGGTCGCCGGTGCCACCCGCAATATCAAGTACTTTCATGCCGGGGCGAACACCACTGCGGCCGATGGTAAAGATCTTCCACAGCCGGTGTAGGCCACCTGACATTAGGTCGTTCATGATGTCGTATTTAGTGGCGACCGAATCAAAGACCTGGCGTACGCGCCCTGCCTTCTCCCGCTCGTTAACAGTTTCGTAGCCGAAGTGGGTGGTGCCTGGGGTGTTGGTGTGGTTCGTCACGTTATGCCTTGCGTGTATGACCAGCTGCTTGCAGCCGTTGTAGATAAGATTGCCAGAGTGCCTGATGGTTGCTGGCGAATTCGTACAGGACGTCCCAGGAGTAGAGGCCACTATCGTGTCCATCTGAAAAGATCAGCTTCACGGCGTAGTTGCCTACCGGCTCGATACCTGTGATGGTGACATCTTCTTTGCCGACTTGCAGCACCTCATTACCCTGCCCGTGCCCGCGAACTTCTGCCGAGGGTGACGAGACGCGCAAGAACTCAGCTGTGAGTTCTGCAGCGACTGTGTCAGGGTATGCGATGCGCAGCATGCCCCCACCGTCGTAGAGACGAATCTCGTCCGGGATTGGGGTAGCGTTCTGTAAGCCTGCCATAGCGCCATGATAGCGAAAGCGCCACGGGTTTGCACCGTTTAGGGTATTTAACCTGTGACGGTTCGCTTATTCCTCAGCGGTTTTGCTGGCTGCTTTCTTCTTCGGCGCAGCCTTTTTAGCCGCTGTCTTTTTAGCGGAGGGTTTTTTGGCAGCAGGTTTCTTGACGGCTACTTTCTTAGCGGGCTTGGCTACTGCGTCGCCTTCGGCCTTGGACGTAGCTTTCTTGGCGGCAGGCTTCTTCGTCGTAGCACCGGCTTTTACCGGGCGAGGTTCGAATTCAAACCCTACTTTGCCGTCTTTATCTAATGCCAGAAACGCAGAGAATTTGCGACGCGTGCGCGAAGAAACGAATTCTTTGAGCAGGTCGGTTTTGCCGGCAGTCAGCAGTTTTGACATCTGTTCGGTGTCGATGGGCTGTTGCAGAATGATCTGGCCAGAGCGGAAGGTACAGGATTTCTCCGGCCCCACTGATTTTTCACAGACGTACGAGGTAACGTAGGGGTAAACGCTGGCCTTACATTTAGGGCAGGCACCAACGCTGGTGACACCTGTAAAGTCGACAGGTTCGGTCGAGCTATCGTCCGAATTGCCAAAATCGAACGCAGGTTGATGCTCGTCGTTCAGTTTGATGAGGGCCGCAAACGGGCGCCCCATCTTGTTGCGGAAGCCGTTGAGTGGGCCGACCTGGCGCTCTTTGATAAGCGTTTCGATTTCAGCGCCTTCGAACTGACGACCGGCAACGGTTTTCCAAAGGCCGTAGTCGCAGCTACCGCACTGGAACTTCTTGTAGGTTTCTTTCATGACACCGCCGCACTTGGGGCAAGGCGTGGTCAGGGTGCCAAAGTCACCGGGGATGGTGTCATGCTCGAAATTCTTAGCCTTGGCGACCATGTCTTCGGTCATCTGGGCAATTTCGGCCATGAACTGTTTGCGCGAGAGTTCGCCGCGTTCCATGCTGCCGAGTTTGGATTCCCATTCGCCGGTAAGTTCCGGCGAGGTGAGCGCGGTAACGCCCAGGCCTTCCAGCAGGGTCATGAGATTGAAGGCTTTGGCCATCGGCAACAGTTCGCGACCTTCGCGCAGCAGATACTGTTCGGCCAGTAGGCCTTCAATGATCTGGGCGCGGGTAGCTGGCGTGCCTAGGCCGCGGCCAGCCATAGCGGCGCGCAGTTCGTCATCATCGATGCGTTTGCCAGCGCCTTCCATGGCGGAGAGCAGCGTGGCTTCAGAGTAGCGTGCCGGTGGGCGGGTGGCCGAGGCTTTAACTCGCACATCTTCTGTTTGTACGGTTTCACCATCGGTGACGGCCGGCAGGTTGGTTTCTTCGTCGCTCTCTTCTTTACCGTAAACGGTGAGCCAGCCTTTTTTGACCAGCACTTTGCCTTCGGTTTTGAAGGGATGTTTACCCACTCGGGTGATACGGGTGGTGACTAGGTATTCGGCGGCCGGATAAAAGACTGAGAGGAAGCGGCGCACAACGAAGTCATAGAGCTTGGCTTCGACTTCGGACAAGCTTTTTGGCACGGTGCCGGTCGGGATGATAGCGAAGTGATCTGAGATCTTCGTGTTGTTGAAGATGCGCTTATTCGGTTTGACCCAGCCCTCTTTAACGATTTCGTTAGCGAAGGGGGCGTAAAGATCCGGCAGACCCGCTAGTACGTTGTGCACGGTGGGCAGATAGTCTTCGGGTAGTGCGCGTGAATCGGTACGCGGATAGGTTAAAACCTTGTGCCGTTCATACAATGCTTGTGCGATAGATAGCGTCGTTTTAGCGGAGAAGCCAAAACGCGTATTCGCCTCACGTTGCAAGCTTGTTAAGTCAAAAAGCAGGGGAGATAGCCGATTTTCCGGTTTTGCGGTGTCGGTGACGACGCCGGGTTTTCCCAGACAATCGCTGCGGATCGCAGCAGCTTCCTGTTCTTGCCACAGGCGTTCGGCGCGGGCGTGTTCGTCTTCGCCCTTTTTGAAGCCTTCATCAAACCAGCGGCCGGTGTAGTTACCGCCCGCGGCCTGGAATTCGCCTTCCACTTCCCAGTAGTTACGGGGAATGAAGGCGCGGATTTCTTTTTCGCGCTCAACGACCAGCGACAGCGTAGGTGTTTGTACCCGGCCAACAGTGGTCAGGTGAAAGCCGCCGGTCTTGGAGTTAAAAGCCGTCATGGCACGGGTGCCATTAATGCCGACGAGCCAGTCTGATTCCGAGCGGCAAACAGCCGCATCGGCCAGGCCCTGCATATCGGCACCATCGCGCAGATGTTCGAAGCCATCTTTGATGGCTTCTTTGGTCATCGATTGCAGCCACAAGCGTTGTACGGGCACTTTGGCCTTGGCGTACTGGGCAATGTAATTAAAGATGAGTTCGCCTTCGCGTCCGGCGTCACATGCGTTGATGAGGCCGTCGACATCTTTGCGGCGGAGCAGCTTTTGCAAGACTTTCAGGCGTGGCGCTGATTTCTCGATAGGCTGCAGATCAAAATGCGGGGGAATGACGGGCAGATGGGCAAAGGTCCACTTGCCGCGTTTGACTTCGAATTCTTCAGGGCAGATTAGCGCCAGGAGGTGACCCACAGCGGATGAAAGGACGTAATCGTCGCTTTCGTAATAGTCGTCATGCTTGGTAAAGCCGCCGAGCGCTTTGGAAATGTCCAAGGCGACGGATGGTTTTTCGGCAATGATTAACTTTTTTCCCATGGGGTGCTTCTCGTAAGTGACCGCCGCATAATAGGAGGGCGCGCCGCGCTTGGCAAGCAGCGCGTTTTTAGATGCGGTTAATTGTAGGGGGCGCTCATATCGTCGAGCAGGGTCTCGACGAGTAGGCTATCGACCGCCTGATTACGGCTCCATAGCACCATGAGCACGATAATCTTGAAGTGTTCCAGGCTCAAATCTTCCATGGCCATGGCGCGGTCGATGATTAGTTCGCGTAGTCCGGCAGGCACTGCATTCTGCTTTTCCAGGGCGAACAGGTAGTTCAGGCAGTCGTACCCGAGGTGTTCGTATTCGCGATCAGTAAAGATGCGGACGGATTCTGCTGAGGGTGCTGAGATTGCACGATGGCGCTCACCGCTGAGTCCTGCCAACCAGCCGAAGGCCTGGTCGATCTCTTCACGTTCGAACCCAGCCTCGATCAGGGTCTCGGATAATGGAGACTCTTCAAAACTCGTTTGTTGATCGCCGGCGCCGAGCTCTTCGAAGTGTTCGAACAGATAAACAAGGATGTCGAGCATGGGGCAACCTATCGCGTTGGGTCAGTCAGATAGCCTGAAAGTGTCGGTTAGCTGCGGATAAGACGTTGGTAACGCCCGCCCGGCAGGTTTGTCACGATACCTTCTAGACTGAGTTCGGTCAGCATCGCAAGAACTACGTCTGCCGTCAACCCGGAACGGCTGATTAATTGATCCAGCGTACTGGGGTCATGTCCCAAAGCAGCAATGAGTGGGGCGTGTGCCGGGTTGTCTGCAGGGGCTTCGGAGGCGGTGATGACATTGTTTGTAGACTGTGGGCGCAGTTCTTCCAGGATGTCCTGAGCGCATTCAACGAGCTTGGCACCCTGCTTGATGAGCGCATGACAGCCTTTATATTGCGGGGCGTGTATGGAACCGGGGATGGCAAAGAGGTCGCGCCCCAGTTCGCCGGCTAAACGTGCCGTAATGAGTGAGCCGGAAGCCGGGGCCGCTTCAACCACCAGACAGGCCTGCGACAAACCCGCGATGAGCCGGTTACGGCGGGGAAAGTTGCT
>JBJTFJ010000148.1:0-7182 GCA_046093345.1 Fluviibacter sp.
AAGACCCAATTCGGCAAATGTCGGGGTCGGCGGTGTGTCTTCCGCAATCAATTCAGTCATGCGCTGATTATACACAGCCAAAATGCCAGATTTTCCCCTTAAATCCGTATAATTCAGGGTTTTGGCGTAGATTGCCTGGAGCAATTTACGCTGCATTGTCTTCTAGCCGTTAAAGGACTCCGACCATGTCTCACCCAAAAACTGCTTTTGTACGCCGCTCTTCGCTATTGCTGGCGCTCTTGCTACCAGTTGGCGCTGCGTTTGCTAAAACAGAACTGCAAATGGCGCATCAGCTGTCGGGTCCCCATGAAAAAGAGCTCGAGCAGTTGGTGAGCCGCTTTAACGAAAGCAATAAAGAGGTCGAAGTGCGTATGGTAAGACATGCGCCTAACGGTAAACCTGCCGTATTGAATCTGGCAACGCGCGCGGATCTGGCGAAGTTTTTGAATAACCCGAATGCTTATGTATCGGTCGAAAAACTGTTGGCAGACAACAAGGTTAAATTTAATCCTAAGAGCATTGCCGAGCCACTGCGTAACGCTGTAACCGTAAACAATCAGGTGCAGGCACTGCCTGTGGCATTTACGACGCCAGTGCTGTTCTGGAATAAGGCAATTTTCAAGGCTGCTGGTCTGGATCCGAACAAGGCACCAAAAACCTGGGAAGAAATGCAGGACATGTCTGGCAAGATTGATGCCGCACGTGCTACCCAGTGTGAGTACACCACCTCGTGGCCGGTTTGGGTGCACATCGATAACGTATCGGCTTGGGCGGGTGCGCAAACCGTCAATCCTGATGGCAAGCTTGCTTTCAATACCTTGATTCAGGTCCGTCATCTGGCGCGTCTGACCTCATGGTACAAAACCGAATACTTCACGAGCTTTGGCCGCAACAACGAAGCGGATGCGCACTTTGTAAATGGTGAGTGCGCGATGATCACCACAAATAGTGAATTGATCACTGAACTCCAAGCCAGCAAGAAATTTGATTTCGGTGTGGCCTCGTTGCCAGTGATTGATGACAATGCTGGCGCACCTTTCAACACATTGGCAGCGGGTGCCGCGATCTGGGTTGGACAAGGCCGTTCGAAGGATGAGTACAAGGCTGCCGCTAAATTCCTGGAGTACACGCTGACACCACAAACGCAGCTGGTTATTGCCCGTCAGGGTGGCTTCCTGCCACTGACACCTGCGGCGCAGGCCGGTGCACAAAGTAAGCTGCTGCGTGATGATCTGCAAGCGCAAGACCTTGGCCTGGCCAACGTTATGAAGCCAGCGGCTTCGGGCGCTACAGCAGGTTGGATTTCGTTGAATCCGCAGCTGCGTCAGATTGTTGACGAAGAAATGGAAGCCGTGTTCATGGGTAAGAAATCTGCCAAGTCAGCACTGGATTCTGCCGTTGCTCGTGGTCAGAGCGTCTATCAGCCGCTTCCGACCGTTGCAACCAGCAAATCGCGTCGCAAGTAATTAATCGATTCATCTTCCAGTATTCGCATCTGCATTAGGACCTCCCCGTTATGAAAAGCGCCGAAATCCGGGAAAAGTTTCTCCGTTTCTACGAATCCAAAGGGCACACCATTGTTCCTTCCAGTTCGCTGGTTCCGGGGAATGATCCCACCCTGCTTTTCACCAATTCGGGGATGGTCCAGTTCAAAGATGTGTTTCTGGGTCAGGACAAACGTCCTTATTCGCGAGCAACCTCTTCGCAACGTAGTGTGCGCGCTGGTGGCAAGCATAATGACCTCGAAAACGTCGGCTACACCGCACGTCACCACACCTTCTTTGAAATGCTGGGCAACTTCAGCTTTGGCGATTACTTCAAGCGTGATGCCATCAACTTTGCCTGGGAGCTACTGACGGGCGTTTACGGTCTGCCGAAAGAAAAGCTCTGGGTCACGGTTTATCAGGAAGACGACGAAGCCTACGATATCTGGGCGAATGAAGTCGGCGTACCCAAAGAACGCATCATCCGCATTGGCGACAATAAAGGCGCTCGCTACGCATCAGATAACTTCTGGCAGATGGCAGATACCGGCCCTTGTGGTCCGTGTACGGAAATCTTCTACGATCATGGTGCCGATATCTGGGGTGGCCCTCCTGGTTCGCCCGAAGAAGACGGCGACCGTTACATTGAAATCTGGAACCTAGTGTTCATGCAGTTCAACCGGGATGAAGCCGGTGTACTGCATCCGCTGCCGCGTCCTTGCGTTGATACCGGTATGGGGTTGGAGCGTATTGCTGCCGTACTACAACACGTACACAGCAACTATGAAATCGATCTGTTCCAGAATCTCATTGCGGCAGCCCAAAAGGCTGTGCATGTGGCCGGTGGTGAAGCCACCATTGATGCGGCTTCCCTGAAGGTGATTGCCGATCATATTCGTGCTTGTGCCTTCCTGATTGTCGATGGCGTCATTCCGGGTAACGAAGGCCGTGGTTATGTCCTGCGCCGTATCGTTCGCCGTGCGATTCGACATGGTTACAAGCTGGGTGCGCGTACCCCATTCTTTAATACGCTGGTCTCAGCGCTAGTGGCCGAAATGGGCGAAGCTTATCCAGAGTTGGCTCGTGCGGAACAGCGCGTCACCGATATCCTGCGTCTGGAAGAAGAGCGTTTCTTCGAAACGATTGCCCACGGCATGGAAATTCTGGATGGCGCGCTGGCTAGCCTACCTAAAGAGGGTGTGCTGGATGGTGATATCGCGTTCAAGCTGCATGACACCTATGGTTTCCCACTGGATCTGACGGCAGACGTTTGTCGTGAGCGCGAACTCAACGTTGATGAGGCTGGCTTTGATGCGGCTATGACGCGTCAGCGCGATCAGGCCCGTGCTGCGGGCAAGTTCCATATGGCAGCGGCACTCGTGTATGAAGGTCCGCAGACACGCTTTGAAGGTTATGACCATATGGCAGTAGAGGCCAATGTCATCGCCCTTTACCGTGATGGCGTTGCTGTGAATGAACTCAAAGCCGGTGATTCTGGTGTCGTGGTTCTGGACCAGACGCCGTTTTACGCAGAGTCCGGTGGCCAAGTCGGTGACAATGGCGTATTAAAATCTGTGCACGGCGAATTCCTGGTAGAAGACACCCAGAAAATTCAGCCGCAGGTTTTTGGTCATCACGGCATGCTCCGTGAAGGTTCACTCTCTGTTGGCAATGCCGTGCAGGCATCGGTGAATGTGGTTGATCGTGAGCGCACTATGCGTAATCACTCGGCAACACACCTGATGCATAAAGCACTGCGAGAAGTTCTGGGTGAACATGTGCAACAGAAGGGTTCCTTGGTTGATGCCGAGAAAACCCGTTTCGACTTTGCACACAATGCACCGATGACAGCAGAACAGATTTGCGCTGTAGAAGACATCGTTAACCGTGAAATCATGCGCAACTTGCCGAGTGAAGCCCGTGAAATGGGTATCGAAGATGCGCAGCGCCTGGGTGCGATGATGCTCTTTGGCGAGAAATATGGCGACACGGTGCGTGTACTTGATATCGGTACGTCGCGTGAGCTGTGTGGTGGTACGCACGTAACGCGCACCGGTGATATCGGTTTGTTTACGATTATTGCCGAGTCGGGTGTTGCTGCGGGTGTGCGCCGTGTTGAAGCGCTCACCGGCGATTATGCACTGGCTGCGTTACAGTTCCGCCGTCAGGCGCTCAATGAAATTGCTGGCCTAGTGAAGTGCAAACCGGCAGAAGCACCTGCACGTGTCGCTGCGGTTCTTGATGGTGTTAAGGTTCAGGAAAAAGAAGTCGCCCGTCTGCAATCTAAACTGGCAGCCGCCCAAGGCGGTGATCTGGCAAGCCAGGTACAAACCGTTAATGGCGTTTCTGTACTGGCCGTTAAGCTAGAAGGCGTTAGCGGGTCAGCATTGCGCGAGACGCTGGATAAGCTGAAAGATCAGCTCAAGTCCGGGGTGATCGTGCTAGGTGTTGCAGAAGGTGAAAAGGTTTCGGTAATTGCTGGTGTCACTGCGGATCTAACCAGCCGCTTCAAAGCTGGCGAACTCGTTAACTTTGTTGCCGGCCAGGTGGGTGGCAAGGGTGGTGGTCGTCCGGATATGGCGCAAGCGGGTGGCACGCAGCCGGCCAATCTGGCCAATGCCTTGGCATCCGTTAATGGTTGGGTAGCTGAGCGGTGAGTAAGCCTATGAGGACTTGGGTTGCTGCGCTCGCGTTGGCGTGCGCACCGCTGGCGTGGGCTGATATTGCTGACGCCCCGGATCGCACACCAATCGCCGGCAAAACTGCCAACGGTGAAGATGTGCTCTTGTTTCCGAATGGTCGTTGGGAATACGTTAATACCGTTAAAGCAGCAGAAGCCAAAAAGGTTGCCGACAAATTCCCTGAGAACAAGGTGTGCCCGGCAGGATCACAGGGTGGTTTGTTCGGATTCGGCCGCTGCATCATGCCCGGCGACAAAGACTATAACCGCCGGAGTCTCAGCGGTAAGTAAATTAACCGGGGCCATGAAGGCCCCGGTCTCTTTAGAATGGTAGTGCCAGACTCGGGCGTGCATTGTTCAGCACGCGGCGGAACTCATTTTGAATACGGCTAAGGGCTTCTGGTGTATCTGCTTCAAAGCGCAGTACCACAACAGGCGTGGTGTTCGACGGCCGAGCCAGGCCAAAGCCGTCTTCGTATTCCACACGTAAGCCATCAATCGTGATGACATCACGGGCACCCGGGAAGTCTGGTGCAACGGCCAGCTCAGCCATCAGCGCGTGGGGTTCGCCTTCCTTCATGCTGATATTCAGTTCTGGTGTGCTCTGGCTATTCGGTAGCGAGGTCAATACCGGGTTGGCATCAGGCGCTCGCGAAAGAATTTCCAGCAAGCGAGCACCGGTGTACAGACCATCATCAAAGCCGAACCAGCGCTCTTTGAAGAAGACGTGGCCGCTCATTTCACCCGCCAGTGGCGCACCGGTTTCTTTCAGCTTGGCTTTAATCAAAGCGTGACCGGTTTTCCACATCAGTGGCTTGCCACCGGCGGCACGAATCGCATCCCCCAGTAAACGAGAGCACTTCACATCGAAAATGATGTCGGCGCCAGGGCAACGGCTCAATACATCCTGTGCAAACAGCATCATCTGGCGATCTGGGAAAATGATTTGACCATCTTTGGTCACAACACCAAGGCGGTCACCATCACCATCAAAGGCCAGGCCGATTTCTGCATCAGTCTTGGTCAGTTCAGTTACCAGATCTTTCAGGTTTTCAGGCTTGGATGGATCCGGATGATGGTTCGGGAAAGTGCCATCAATTTCGCAGAACAGGGGAATCACCTTGCAGCCCATACGTTTGAACAGTTCGGGCGCCAAGTCACCGGCAACGCCGTTACCGCAATCAACAGCAATCGTCATTGGGCGAGATAGTTTCACATCGCCGACGATCTTATCCAGATAGGCCGACTTCACATCGGCTACGCGCATCTGGCCGGGTTGTTCGGCCCAGTGCACATCACCTGTTTCGATACGTTTCTTTAGTGCCTGAATGGCATCGCCTGCCAAAGTGTTGCCAGCGACCACCATTTTGAGACCATTGTAGTCGGGTGGATTGTGACTGCCCGTGACGGACACGCAGGAATAGGTTTCGAGTTCGAAGCCTGCAAAATAGGTCACCGGGGTTGGCACACAGCCGACATCAATCGCATCAACACCAGCGGCAACAATGCCCTCTTGCAAGGCTTGCGAGAGCGATGGGCCCGATAAGCGACCATCACGCCCTACAGCGATTGCTTTGACGCCTTGTTCTCGTGCCAGAGTACCCAGACCCAAGCCAACGGCGCGAACAACCTCTGGCGTGAGCGTGTCATCGACAATGCCACGAATATCGTAGGCTTTGAAAATCGATGCCGGAAGGGCGGGGATCTCAAATCGGGTAGCAGACATAGTCGGTCAGGCTCAGGGTTGTTTATCGGCATTGGCATGCGTTAGGCCGATAGATTGTGCAAAAAAGTTAATTATACGGGAGGGCAGCCACAGATCTTTAGTGGCGCCCTGGCCACCACTAAACCCAACGTGCCCGCCGTTAGCCGGCATTTCGAGCGTAACGTTCGCAGGGCAAATACGGGGGTAGCAGTCATAGGGTAAAAACGGGTCGTTGCGAGGCATCAGCAGGAGCGTCGGCGTTTTTACTCCATTAATTACGCCAAGCGCAGAAGCGCGTGTCCAGTAATCATCGACGTTTTTGAATCCGTGTAATGGTGCGGTGACGGTATCGTCAAACTCCCGCAGCGTTGTCGCAGCACGCATGCGCTGTGCATCAAACAAATCAGGGAATCGTTTAAGCCGGTCTTCGCCCTGAGCTTTCATGGTGCGCAGGAAGTGCTGGGTATATACGCTGCGATTGGTGCCCTGGTCCAGCCAGGCGCCACAGGCACCTACATCCATCGGGGGGCTAATGGCCGCCGCCGCATGGATGGTCTGGTTAGCTGCAGATCCTTGTTCGCCTAGCCATTTCATAAGGGCGTTAGCGCCCAGGGAGACGCCGGCAGCAAAATAGGTGCGTTGCGGGTCTCGATGGTTGAATCGCTTCAGGATCCAGTCGATCTCGGCTGAATCTCCGGAGTGATAAGCACGCGGCAAGCGATTCAATTCACCGCTACAGCCGCGAAAATGCGTTACGTAACCAGTCCAGCCTATTTGTGCAAGTGCCGTAGCCAAGTTGCGCGCGTAATGCGATTGCGAACTGCCTTCCAGGCCATGAAACAGAATAATGACGGGGCGTTCAGGTGTGCCCTGATTGATGCAGTCCACATCGATAAAGTCACCATCCGGTGTTTCCCAGCGTTCTCTTGGCCAGGCGATAGGTGGTTTGCGCAATGTTTGCCAAACCGGCCATAAGGTTTGCAGATGGCCGTTAAACAGATAAAAGGGCGCGCGATAGGGAGCTAACGGCAGCATCACGGGTACGTTAATGCAGGGTATGCGTTGCAACGCTAGACACTTGTTCTTCTATAGAGGCGAGCTGTGCGGTTGCCTGGTGGCATACAAGTCGCCAGCCGTTCCCACCGCGAACGTACACGTTCATTGCCGTGGTGATGCCGTTCCGTTTGACCAGACTGTTGGGGTGTTCAGGGTCCGTGAGTTCTTCGGGTACGCTGAAAAGCGTCACGCTTTCCTGTACCAGATGAATGGCCACTAGACCGCTTTGCCAACGCATGATGTTCATCACTTCGATT
>JBJTFJ010000149.1:0-44245 GCA_046093345.1 Fluviibacter sp.
TCCATCCCGCCGTCTCCAGTTTCTGGCCAGAATTCTGGCGCGCTCGACACGATTCGAACGTGCGACCCTTGCCTTCGGAGGGCAATACTCTATCCAACTGAGCTACGAGCGCGTGCGGGCGAAGTCTAGCCGTTTTTACACAGACTGTCCAAAGCAGCCCCCAAGCGGTTTAGTTCCCGCTATAATTGAAAAATAACGCCCATTTATTTTTCGCTCACAGGATCGATCATGGCCGACAAGAATTCCAGCAGCAAGTTGATGTATCTCTCTATCGCTATTGCGGTAATCCTCATGGCCGTTGTTGTGCCATTCTCGATGAGCGGCAAGGGCAAATCCGACGCCGTTGGCAATGGAGATGATGTCGAATCGCGCATCGCTCCGGTAGCCAAGATCGAAATGCAAGCCGGTGGTGGCGATGGCGGCGTTAAAGACGGCAAGACCGTTTACAACACCGTTTGCGCTGGCTGTCATGGCGCTGGCGTGATGGGCGCACCGAAGTTGGGCGACAAGGGCGCCTGGGCTGGCCGTATCGGCCAAGGCATGGCTACTCTGAACAACCACGCAATCAATGGCTTCAAGGGCATGCCTGCTCGTGGCGGCGCAGCCAGCCTGAGCGACGATGAAGTTAAGGCAGCCGTTCAGTACATGGTAGACGGTTCGAAGTAAGTTCAACTGCGCCAACGCAAAGGGACGCCGCGGCGTCCCTTTTCTTTTGTGCTGCCGTTGTATTAAACGGCCGATTCGTCCGGATTAGTCTTCTGCAACATGGCTTTCAGAAAATCCAGCTTATTGGCTGAGGTCGATTTATCGGCAATGGTCTTGCTGGCCGACGAGGAGGTTTCGCAACCCATCTCCTGAATAAAACGGGAAGGCTCACACGGCATCAGATCTTTGCCCTGGCGACGCTTTTCACACCAGGTAACGTGCAGACTGCGCTGCGCCCGGGTAATACCCACGTACATTAACCGACGTTCTTCTTCCAGCTTCTCGGCATCCTGTGATTCACGGTGCGGCAGAATGTTTTCTTCTACACCTACCAGGAAGACGTGACCGAACTCCAACCCCTTCGCTGCATGCAGCGTAGAAAGTTGTACGGCATCGTAATCATCCCCCTGATCCCGGCGTTCCAGTAGCGACATCAGCGCCATTGTCTGCACAATCTCGGCCAAGGTCTTGCCGTCGTCATCACTCTTTTTGGTAATCCAGGCGTGAAACTCCTGCACGTTGGCCCAGCGGGTTTCTGCCGTACGCGCTTCTTCCTGATCGTAGAGCCAGTTCTCGTATTCAATCGCGGCCAGAATATCCGGGAATACATCGGCGGCCGACTCGCGCTGCGCCCGCCACTGAAAACGATTGATGAACTCACCGAATTCACGCAGTGGTTGCACTACGCGGCTATTGGCCTGCGCAGCAAAACCTTCTTCAAACAAAGCGGCAAATAACGAGATCTGGCGCTCGGCGGCATAACGACCCAGCACCGCCAGCGTCTGATTACCAATACCGCGGCGTGGCGTTGTCGCAGCACGAATAAATGCCGGGTCATCGTCATCGTTAACCAGCAAACGCAGATAGGCCAGCAGATCTTTAATTTCTGCCTTGTCGAAGAACGATTGGCCGCCCGACAACACATAAGGGATGCGTTGCTGCCGCAAGGCCTGCTCGAAAACACGTGCCTGATGGTTACTGCGATACAGAATGGCGTAGTCCGAGAACTTCGCCCGGTTCTCGAAGCGGTGCCCTTGCAGCTTCATCACCACGGTTTCGGCTTCAGCCTCACCCTCGGCACAGGCAATCACGTTGATGTTGGCGCCTGGCCCATGCTCGGACCACAACGACTTGGCAAACAACTTCGGATTATTCTGGATCAGCGTATTGGCTGCCTCCAGAATCTTTCCGGTGGAGCGATAGTTCTGCTCGAGCTTAATCACTTTGAGCTGCGGGAAGTCTTCGGTCAGACGACGCAGATTCTCCACATCGGCGCCGCGCCAACCGTAAATAGCCTGGTCATCGTCGCCCACGGCGGTGAACGACGCGCGTACGCCGGTCAGCTGTTGCAGCAACCGGTACTGGGCTGTGTTCGTGTCCTGATATTCATCCACCAGAATGTGGCGGAATTTATCCTGCCACTTTTGCCGGATCTCGGCGTTGTCTTGCAACAAGGTCACCGGTAAGCGGATCAGGTCATCAAAATCTACCGCCTGATAAGCGTGCAACGCATTGGCATAATCCCGGTAAACACGGGCAGCCACCGCCTCTTCTTCGTCTTTAGCCGCTTCGGCCGCCTGCACGGGGCTGAGCAGGGCATTCTTCCAGAGCGATATCGTGGTCTGTAGCCAGCGCAGCTTGGCCTTATCCGTAGTGCCGCTCAGCTCATTAATAATGCCCAGGCAGTCGGCCGAATCGAAAATCGAGAAGCTGGGCTTGTAACCCAGCGTTTTCGCTTCTTCGCGCACCATGCGCAAACCCAGCGAGTGGAAGGTGGCGATCGTCAGCCCTTTAGGCGGCTTACCCATCCGCTTGGCGATCCGCTCCGACATTTCCAACGCGGCTTTATTGGTAAAGGTAATAGCCGCCACCTGATGCGGCTTGATATCGCAGGTTTCGATCAGGTGGACAATTTTCTCGGTAATCACCCGGGTTTTACCCGATCCGGCACCGGCCAGCACCAGCAATGGGCCGTCCAGATAAGCAATGGCCTCCCGCTGACGCGGGTTGAGGCCTGCTGGAATGGAATTACCGGGGGATGAAGACATGGGCGCGAATTGTACCGGTCTGGCGCCCTCTGCAGGCAACGGTATCTTTTTAAATATATATTTTCGCCCTGCGATCGAAAGGCTCATCTGGTGAGACTCTCATGGTGTGCAATAATCATTCCAATCTCTCAAAAGGAAGTCACCATGGACGAAAACAAGGTCAAGGCACTCGGTGCCGCGCTAGCCCAGATCGAAAAGCAATTCGGCAAGGGCGCCATCATGAAAATGGGCGATGCGCAGATTGATCGGGGCATTCAAGCTGTTTCCACCGGCTCGCTGGGTCTGGACATGGCGCTCGGCATCGGCGGCCTGCCACGCGGCCGCGTGGTTGAAATCTACGGCCCGGAATCGTCGGGTAAAACCACACTGACCCTGCAAGTCATCGCCGCCGCACAACGCGCCGGCGGTACCGCTGCCTTTATCGATGCAGAACATGCCCTCGATCCGATCTACGCTGGCAAGCTGGGCGTTGACGTACCAAACCTGATCATTTCGCAACCAGATACCGGCGAACAGGGTCTGGAAATTGCCGACATGCTCGTGCGCTCGGGCGGCGTCGACATCATCGTTATTGACTCGGTGGCTGCACTGACCCCGCGCGCTGAAATCGAAGGCGAAATGGGCGACTCCATGATGGGTCTTCACGCCCGTCTGATGAGCCAGGCACTGCGTAAGCTCACCGGCAGCATCAAGAAGACCAATACTCTGGTCATCTTCATTAACCAGATCCGTATGAAGATCGGTGTCATGTTCGGCAACCCCGAAACGACGACTGGCGGTAACGCGCTCAAGTTCTACGCATCGGTACGTCTGGACATCCGCCGCATCGGCGCCATCAAACGTGGCGACGAAGTCGTTGGTTCGGAGACCCGCGTTAAAGTCGTCAAGAACAAAGTTGCGCCCCCGTTCCGCGAAGCTATCTTTGACATCTTGTACGGCGAAGGCATTTCACGCGAAGGCGAAATCATCGAGCTGGGTGTGGAACACAAGATCGTCGACAAAGCCGGTGCCTGGTATGCCTATAACGGCGAGAAGATCGGTCAGGGCAAAGACAATGTCCGCGAGTTCCTGAAGACCCGTCCGGAAATGGCCAAGGAAATCGAAGCCAAGATCATGGAAGCCGCTGGCATTACCATTGGTGGCGCAGCACCAGCCGCCGACGGAGACGACGCTTAAGTCGAGCGAGGCCGGAGAGATTGGCTGCCACGGCTGACGACCTGCGTGCTCGTGCGCTGCGCCTTCTGGCGCGGCGCGAGTATGCCCGTCAGGAGCTGGCCACCAAACTCCTCAGCCGACCTGCACCACGCCCCAAG
Source organism: Fluviibacter sp. (assembly GCA_046093345.1). GTDB lineage: Bacteria > Pseudomonadota > Gammaproteobacteria > Burkholderiales > Rhodocyclaceae > Fluviibacter. The sequence goes on from JBJTFJ010000149.1 coordinate 4,067, forward strand.
CGCCGCTCGCCCGGCAACACGCGGGATGTTTTCGAACAATTCGCGGTTGAAGATGATTACGTTGCCCCCACCGAAGCCGAGGTGAATGCGCTGCTCGATGATCTGGAAAAGCGGAAGATGCTCTCCGACGATCGTTACGCAGAGATGCGTACCCGCTTACGTGCGCCACGCTATGGCAATACCCGCCTGCAACAGGAACTGGCACAGAAGGGCATTGATCGCGATACCATTGCCGCCGTCATCGCTGAACAGCCCGACGAACTTACGCGTTGCCGTGATCTGTGGCTCAGAAAATTCGGTCAACCACCCGCCGACATGAATGAACGCATGAAACAAACGCGCCATCTGGCCAGCCGCGGCTTTAATATGCGGGTTATCCAGCAAGTCATTCGTAGTGGCGGCGCTGCCAACGAAGATGATCTGTCCGATACTGTTACCGCCTGACCACCCTGCTCAATCACACTGACTCTCACCATGACTGACGCCAAACCCGCCATTCTTTCTGCCCGGAACCTACGCAAGGTTTACCGTAAGCGCACTGTCGTTAAGGACGTGTCTTTCGACGTAGCTGCCGGCCAGGTGGTTGGGCTGCTGGGACCGAATGGTGCGGGTAAAACCACCTGCTTCTATATGGTGGTCGGCCTGGTACCGGCTGATGGTGGCAACATCACGCTGGCGGGCGATGAGCTCGTGCACCTGCCTATTCACCAACGGGCGCACATGGGCATTTCCTATCTACCGCAGGAAGCATCGGTCTTCCGCAAGCTCACCGTCGAAGAAAATATTCTGGCCGTACTGCAGCTACAAAAGCTCGGTGCCGATGAAGAACACGACCGTCTTGAAACCCTGCTCGATGAGCTGGCCATTCAGCACATCCGTCATAGCCGTGCCGCTGCACTCTCCGGTGGCGAACGCCGCCGCGTAGAAATCGCCCGCGCTCTGGCCACCAAGCCCCGCTTCATTCTGCTGGATGAGCCCTTTGCCGGTGTCGACCCGATTGCCGTGCTGGAAATTCAGAAGATCATCCGCTTCCTCAAAGAGCGCGGCATCGGTGTGCTGATTACCGACCACAACGTGCGCGAAACCCTGGGCATTACAGATCATGCCTACATCATCAGTGAAGGCACCGTGCTGGCGTCGGGCAGCCCTGATGAAATCATCAACAACGAAGCCGTTCGTCAGGTTTATCTGGGTGAACACTTCCGCCTGTAATTTAATGCAGTCCTGCCCAGTACAACGCATCGGAACACCATGAAGGCCAGCCTGCAACTCAAGGGCACGCAGCACCTGACAATGACTCCGCAATTGCAACAGTCGATCAGGCTGCTGCAACTCTCGTCGGTCGAACTGCAACAAGAGGTTGCTCAGGCGCTGGCCGAAAACCCGATGCTTGAGCGGGAAGATGCAGAAGAGGGCGACGAAGCATCCGAGACTGAAAACGCGCACTCGGCATCACCCTCACACGATGAGCATCATCAAAACTCCCAGGAAGTAACCGCGGAGGCGGGCACCGATAGCATGCCTGACACCGCCGAAGCCTTCGAACAATCCAGCCCGATGGATATGGACGAAGGCCCCTATGCCTATGCCGGTTCTGGCGGCGATGATGGGGATAGCGATTATGAACAGGCCGACAGCAGTGCCATCACGCTACGTGAACACCTGCTGGCACAAGCCGGTCTGCAGCGCTGTAGCTGGCGCGAACAGGCTCTGGTACGAATTCTGATCGAAGCCCTAGATGAGCGGGGTTATCTCACCAGCAGCCTCGATGAAATACTCACCGCCCTGCCGGACGATGAAACCGTTGCCCTCACCGAACTCGAAGGTGCGCTCGCGCGCCTACAAGAACTGGATCCGCCTGGCGTGGGTTGCCGCACGCTCACCGAATGCCTTCTACTGCAACTGAAAGATCTATCTGATCCGACAGCGACACTAGCCCGCACACTGGTAACAGATTATCTGCCGGCATTAGCGCAGCGGGACTTTGTACTGCTACGCCGCAAAACCGGTGCCGATGACGATGCTCTGCGTGATGCACAAGCGCTGATCCGCAGCCTAAATCCACACCCGGGCCATAGCTTCCTTGATGATGCCAGCCCGTACATCATTCCTGATGTGCTCGTTCGCAAAATCGAAAGCACCCACGCTGCACGCTGGGCCGCAACGACGAATCCAGACGCGTTGCCCCGACTCAAAATCAATCGTCTCTATGCCGGCTTGCTTGGTCAGGCCAGCGGTGGTCACAGTGGGCTCAGCGGTCAATTGCAAGAGGCGCGCTGGCTTATCAAGAATATCCAGCAACGTTTCGAAACCATCGAACGGGTTGCTCAAGCTATCGTCAGCGAACAGGCCGCTTTTTTTGAAAAAGGGGAGTTGGCCATGCGTCCGCTGGTCCTACGGGAAATTGCGGACCAATTGGGGCTCCATGAATCGACCATTTCGCGGGTGACCTCCCAGAAATTCATGGCGACACCGCGCGGAGTCTTTGAATTTAAATACTTTTTTGGCAGCCACGTTGGCACCGATGACGGCGGCGCAGCCTCTGCCACGGCCATAAAAGCCCGAATCAAGCAGTTGATCGGGGGTGAAAATCCCAAAAAACCACTCTCGGATCAACAAATTTGTGATCAATTTAGTGCCGAAGGCATTGTCGTAGCACGCCGGACCATAGCAAAATACCGTGAGGCGATGGGTCTCCCCACCGCCAGTTTGCGCAAGACCCTTTAGAGGAGGCAGTATGAATCTGCAAATCAGTGGTCATCATCTGGAAGTTAGTCCCGCTATTCGCGAATACGTCGGCCAGAAGTTGCAAAAGGTCACGCGACATTTCGATCACGTTATCGACATGCATGTCGTGCTTAGCGTAGAAAAACTGAACCAGAAAGCTGAAGTAACGCTGCACGTTCCGGGCAAAGATATTTTTGTCGAAAGTACCGACCCGAACCTGTATGCTGCGGTTGATGACCTCACCGACAAGCTTGATCGTCAGGTCCAGAAATACAAGCAGAAGATTCAGGATCACGGACGGGGCCAAACGGTCGCCAGCCATCTGGAAGAATAACTTTTACGGATGGGCGGGCACAGCAATGTGCCCGCCTTTTATTGAATGAATGCAATTGCCCAACTACTGACGCAGGATGCGATTGTCCTGACCGCCAAGCCAACTACCAAGGAAGCACTCTTTACAGAAGCCGCCCTAGCCCTTGGCCAGCGTCTTGGTATCAACAGCACATCGGTCGAAGACTGCCTCAGAATGCGTGAGCAGCTTGGTTCTACCGGCCTAGGCCAGGGCGTCGGCATTCCACATGGCCGACTCAAAGGGCTCAAGCAAGTAGCCGGCATGTTCTATCGCCTAGGCACCCCGATTCCTTTCGATGCACCGGATAACCGCCCGGTGGATCTGGCTTTCTTTCTGCTGGTTCCCGAACAAAGTACCGAAGAGCATCTGCAACTGCTATCTGAGCTCGCCCAGGGTTTTTCGGATCCGGATTTCCGCGACAAATTGCGCACCAGTAACGATGCTGCAGAAGTGCTCAAACTTTTCGCCAGCAATTAACAAGCCGCCCAGAAACCGATGAAAGAACTCAGCGTTGCGCAACTCTACGAAGAGTACAAAGACAGCCTAGCGCTGAACTGGGTGGGTAGCGTCGGCTGCAACCGCAGCATCCGTCTTTTAGAAAAAGATGCCTATGGTTCCGACATCGTCGGCCACCTCAACATCATCCACCCGGATCGCCTCCAAGTTGTCGGCATTGCTGAACAGAAGTGGTCATTACGTACACGTGCCACACGTCGGCAATCGGTTTACGAAGATCTCTGCCAGGCTGCGCCGCCTGCCATTATTGTGGCTGATGGCCTACCCATTCTTGATGAACTACGCGAGGCCTGTGAAAAGACCGGCACACCGTTGTTCTCTTCCGCCCGCTCATGCTCTGCCGTAATCGATCAGCTACGCCACTATCTTGCGCGCAAACTGGCCGACACCACCAGTCTGCATGGTGTTTTCATGGACGTGCTGGGTATGGGCGTCATGATCACCGGCGACTCGGGCTCAGGCAAAAGCGAACTGGCACTGGAACTCATTTCTCGCGGTCACGGCCTCGTTGCCGACGATGTCGTAGAGCTGACCCGCGTTGCGCCAAATGTCATCGAAGGCCGTTGCCCCGGAATCCTGCGTGACTTCCTTGAAGTGCGCGGCCTCGGACTACTGAACATCCGCACCATCTTTGGTGAAACGGCTTCGCGTCGCAAGATGCGCCTCAAGCTCATCGTGCACCTGCACCGTCAGCAGCCAGGCAATGCCGACACACCACGCCTGCCTTTCGAAGCGCAGACGCAAGAGATTCTTGGCGTCAACATCCGCAAGGTCAACATTCCGGTGGCCGCTGGTCGCAACCTGGCCGTGCTGCTCGAGGCTGCCGTACGCAATACGATTCTGCAATTCCGTGGCATTGATAGCCTGGATGAATTTATCGCACGCCAGCAGGAAGAAGTGCTTGCCCAGGAGGCCGTAGCCGCCAAGAGTGCGCAACGCGCGCTTGCCCTTGATACAGGGCACACCATCAGGCCAGAAGAGATCGACGATCCGTCGATCTAAGCGCTAGCGTGCAGGTGGTTTACCAAAAGTAATCACCTGCTCATCACTGGCTGAAGGCGTTTCACAAGACTCTGTGTCGTAGGTCTCGCTATCAAAGGCGATGTCACCACCCCCCGCCAAGGCAGCCGGATCACCCATCTGCAGACCTTCGAAATCAAAGAGGTTTCGATCACCCAGATGTGAGGGCACCACATTCTGAATTGCCGTCATCACCGACTCGGTGCGACCCGGATAACGCTGATCCCAATCGGCCATCATCTCGCGGATTTTCTGGCGCTGCAGGTTTTCCTGGGTGCCGCACAAGTTACACGGAATAATCGGGAAGCCCACACCGCGGGCGTAGCGCGCAATATCTACTTCCGGCACATAGGCCAGCGGACGAATCACCATGAAGTCGCCGTTGTCGGTTACCAGCTTTGGCGGCATCGCTTTCAGCTTGCCCCCGAACAACATGTTCAGAAACAACGTGTGCACAATGTCATCGCGGTGGTGACCCAGCGCAATCTTATTGGCACCCAACTCACTCGCGGTCTTGTAAATAATCCCGCGGCGTAGCCGCGAACATAGCGAACACGTCGTCTTACCCTCGGGCACTTTCTCTTTAACAATCGAGTAGGTGTCCTGCGTCACGATGCGGTGTTCCACACCCAGCTTTTCCAGATAATTCGGCAACACATCTGCCGGAAAGCCCGGTTGCTTCTGATCCAGATTCATCGCAATGATGCGGAAATCGATGGGCGCGCGTTTACGCAGCGCCAGCAACACATCCAGCAAGGTATAAGAATCTTTACCGCCCGACAGACAGACCATCACCGTGTCGCCATCTTCGATCATCTTGTAATCGCCAATGGCCTTACCCACACGGTTTTCAATAAAACGACGTAGCTTCAGAATGGTTTGCGAAAGATCTTCGGTGGTTTGATTCATCATGATTCAAGTAGCCAGGTGGGCGCTACGGCCCCCATCAACATTAATAACCTGCCCCGTAATGTACGGTGCATCCAGCATGAGAAAGCGCACCGTCCGGGCAATGTCTTCCGGCGTACCGGCACGCTTGAGTAAAGTGTGTTGCACAATCGCCTGACGATCAGTATCGGCGAACTGGCCGTCTTCCGGCCACAGAATCGGACCGGGCGCGACTGCGTTCACGCGCACCTCCGGTGCCAGCTCAATGGCTAACGCACGCGTCAGCGTGAGCAATGCGCCCTTTGCTGCGGCATACAGCGGGTAACCCGCCAACGGACGCTCGGCATGAATATCGGTGATATTGATGATGGACCCGCCCACCGCCCGCAAATGCGGTGCAGCAGCCTGTGCCAGAAAGAGCGGTGCCTTGAAGTTGCTGCCCACCAAATCGTGCCAATCTGTCTCGCTAATCTGCCCTAGCGGCGTGGGGAAGAACGACGAGGCGTTACACACCAGGCCATCCAGGCGGCCAAATTGCGCAACTACGGCATCCACCATGGGTGCAATGCGGGTTGTATCCAGTAAATCTGCTTGAACCACCAGCGCCGAATCGGCCCGCACAGCATTCAGCTGGGCGGCCAGTGCTTCGGCATCCGCTACCGATTGGCGTGTATGCAAGGCAATGCGTGCACCGGTAGCATGCAGCGCCGTGGCAATCGCCGCGCCCACACGGCGCGCCGCACCAGTGATCAGCATCACAGGGGCGTTGGTCGATGGCATAGTGGCAGGAGTCACAGTAATAGGGCGTTACAGCAATAAGAATGACGCGTATTGTCGCATGCGCTATCCTCCTGCTCTACTGCAACCTAAGCAACTATCCACGCACCATGTCATTGCCCCCCATCATCCAGCCAGCCTCGCCCCGTGGGCAAGATCCCTTGCCGCAACCGGACGCCGAGGCTCAGGCGCATAGCCAGGCACTCTGCGAACGCATCCAAGCGGCTATCGATACAGCCGGGGGCTGGATTCCGTTTAGTGACTATATGGCGCTAGCGCTTTATGCACCGGGTCTGGGCTACTACAGCGGTGGTGCCCATAAATTCGGTGCAGCAGGGGACTTTGTTACCGGCCCGGAAATGACCCCGCTCTTTGGCCGCACGCTCGCCAACACCATCGCTCCCATCCTCGCAGCCAGCAAACCCCACGTTACCGAAGCGGGTGCCGGTACCGGCAAACTGGCGGGAGACTTACTGCAAGCGCTAGAAGCCATCGGCCAATTGCCCGAACGCTACGACATTCTGGAACTCTCGGCCGATCTGGCCGAACGCCAACGCCAGCATCTGCAAGCCACCGTCCCACACCTCATGGATCGCATCCAGTGGCTGAGCAGCCTGCCCGACAGCATTGAAGGCGTGCTCGTCGGTAACGAAGTGCTCGACGCCATGCCCGTAGAGCTGGTGCACTGGAAAGACGGCCATGGCCAACGCCTGGGTGTTAGCGTAGAAACCATTGATGATGGCATCCGCTTCATCACCACCCCCGGCCATACCAGTCCGGAACGGGCCGAGCACATCCGTGCCCTCGCCAGTAAATACGAGTGGCCTAATGACTACACCACCGAAATACCAGAGGCTGGCCCCGCCTGGATTACCACGCTAGCGCAGCGCCTGAAGCAGGGGGCCTTACTGCTCATTGATTACGGCTTTCCCCGTCACGAGTTCTACCACCACGAACGCACCGGCGGCACACTGATGTGCCACTACCGCCACCGCGCTCATCCCGACCCGTTCTATTGGCCGGGCCTACAGGACATTACCGCCCACGTAGACTTTACCGCCATTGCCGAAGCGGGTTTTGATGCCGGGCTTGAGGTAACGGGTTACTGCACCCAGGCGGGCTGGCTCATGGATGCCGGCTTGCTCGATCTGCTCGCTGCCGAACAACCGGCGGATCCCTCACAAATGACGCCGGCATCAGTGCGCACTCAACATGCCGTACAAACGCTGCTCTCTCCGGCAGAAATGGGTGAGTTTTTCAAAGTGATACTGCTCACCAAAGCACTACCGGATTCACTGCGCATCCCCGGGTTTATTCGCAGCGACCGTTCACATACGCTTTAAGCTTTAGCGTGTCTTTTTACCTGCAGGCGCATCCGGTACCACAGCCACCAGCCAATCATTGAGCACGCTGGCCACGTGTTCCCAATCACGTTCCAGCATGATGCCGTGGCCCATGCCCGGGAAGATCACAGGTTCAACGCCATAGGCTTCAGCAGTGGCGCGCACCTGATTCGCCGGGATGAGGTGATCAAGCTCTGCACCCATGACCAGCTTAGGGCCCGGCTTGAGCTTGTCCGGGTTGATCAAGTTGAACATGGTCATATCCCAAATGGCACGCTGCGATTCCATTTGCGAGAGCATGAGGTAACGCTGCAGATCGGTCATGGATGCTGGCTGGGCAAACAAGGCATCTTTGAGTGAATCGATATCAACCGGGCCGCCTGTCATTAACTGGGATAGTCCACCCATCAGATCGGGGTGCGACCACATCATCGATAACGAACTCGCCAGCAACCCCTTCGGCGGTACGGAACACATGAGCACACCGGCAGGGAAGGCTTGCTTCTCAAGGCACTTCTGCACCACGAAACCACCCATCGAGTGACCGATCAACACGGGCAGTTCGCCGAGCTCTTCGACCACTTGCATCACGTCAGCAACGTAATGGTCAATGCCCCAATTCCCGAGCTGCTCTAAGCCTTCACTGCCACCATGGCCACGCAGCGAGATGGCATGCGCAGGCCAACCGCGTTCTGCAAACCAATCCAGAAAATGCTCCGACCAGCACCAGGCCGCGGTAAAGGCGCCGTGCACAAACAGTAACGGTGTGCGGCGCTTGCCCTTGCTGGGGTAGCGGCTAATAACTTCGAGTGACAATGCGTCGGACAATGGGTTTACCTCAGGCAATATTCTGTATGGCTTCGATACGCGCATCGCGTATACGGGTAGCAATGTGTTCTTGTGTGCGCACAGCCAGCGCAATGGCTCCGGCATCGACACCGGCAGCAGCAGCCAGTGTTTTTAACCAGCGCTCCGCCAGTGATGCATCGGCACCCAGGCACGGCAACGCGCTGAGCAAGTCTTTGAAACGATCGGTACGACGTAAGGCATCGCACCGTTCTAGCGTGTTCAGTTGGTCTTCTGCGCTAAGTGCGTTGAATGTGAGTAGCGTGTTTTTATGGCGCACCAGCAACAGGGCCATGTCTTTACAATCGGTAGGCAGACGCAAGGCGTTGACTAGGGCGCTTACTTGTTGCTCGGTGCAAGCTGAAAGCCAGAGCGCCACGCGCACCGGTAACGATAGGGCTTTGTGTGCAGCGCAGGCCAGCAGACCTGCAGGTGGCAGCACGCCGGCAAAAAGGTCGGACGCAGCGCCACAACTTTCCAGCACCGCGAACATGCGTTCGGGTTGCTCGGCGACCAAGCCACGTGACACTTCCTGCCAAACACGTTCGGCAACCAGATGCTTGGCTTCGCCCGATTGCACCATACGCTGAATAAGCGTTTGCGTTTCCGGCGCTACGCTAAATTGCGGAAAGCGCGCCGCAAAGCGTGCAAGTCGCAAAATGCGTACCGGGTCTTCAGCAAAAGCGTCACTCACGTGGCGCAGTATTTTGGCTTGCAGATCTTGCTGACCGCCATAGGGATCAATCACCATGCCGCTGGCATCTTCGGCCATGGCGTTGATGGTGAGATCACGACGGATGAGGTCTTCTTCCAGCGTAACGTCTGGCGCGGCATAGCAACTGAAGCCATGATAGCCGTGGCCGGTTTTACGCTCGGTGCGCGCTAACGCATATTCTTCATGCGTTTTAGGATGCAGGAATACGGGGAAGTCTTTGCCAACGGGCTGGTAGCCCGCTGCAATCATTTCATCGGGAGAACCGCCGACAACCACGTAGTCACGATCGCCAGGGGTAAGCCCAAGCAGGCGATCGCGTACCGCACCACCGACCACATAGATTTTCACGACGAGAGACCCTCAGCCGTGGTGCGGTTGTGTAAAACGCTTAACGACCGGCGCGACTGCGGTATTCGGCAAGCTGTGCTGCATCACCGCTATCGAGCAGATACAACGGCGCAACGGCTTCCAGTGGCTGCGGATTCCAGCCTGCTGGTGCTTTGCAATCCGGCGTCCATACACTGTCGACTTCCATCGAGCGCAGGTTGTCTTGCGAGATCATCGGGTTTGGCAGCAGCGACAGGAAGCCCGCTTGTACATAGGCCAGGCTTTCTGGAAGCGCAATGATCTTACGCTTGAAGCCGATAACTTCACCGGTATAGGCAACGAGTTCTTTGAGTGTGTAGACCTTTGGACCACACAGATCAAAAGTCTGATTCTCCATGCTAGGGCTAGTCAGCGCTTGCACAAAAGCATTAGCAACGTCATTCACTGCGACTGGCTGGAAACGTGCACCGGCTGAAGCCAGTGGCAGAATCGGGAACATGCGCAGCAATTTGGCGAAGGTATTCAGGAACGCATCGCGCATGCCAAAAATAACCGACGGACGGAAAATGGTGGTGGTCAAACCGGATTCGTTAATCACGGCTTCGCCGGCAGCTTTAGAACGCAGATATTCGGATGGTGCACGATTGCTGGCGTGCAGGGCGCTCATATGCACCAGGTGCTTTACGCCCGCCGCTTTACAGGCAGCCACGATTCTCTTTGGCAGCTCAACGTGCGCAGCCGCAAATTCTTTACCGAAGGGAATAGCCGGCGTAGCGCCATGGAGAATGCCCACAAGGTTGATCACAGCATCTTTACCGGTGGCCAGATGTTCAAGGACGCCCGCTTCATTGATGTCGGCTTCAACCAGAATCACGCTTGGCAACATCGTGATGTCTCTGTTCTTTTCGTAGCGACGGGTCGGGATGGTGACTTGTACACCTGCCTCGACCAGCGCACGGGCCAGATGACGGCCAACAAAACCGGTGCCACCAATGAGGAGAATTTTGTGGTTCTTCAGCATGAGTCTTCCTTGGTCGATCGTCTGATCAATAGTTAATCGCTAATTTCAGCATTTTATGTCATTTCAAGGCAGTTCTGGCGCTGAATCGCCTTTGCTGCTCTTCGGCGCAATGGTGCCGAGCATGACTTTGAGTGACGGCGAATTGCCGGTCATGACGGTCTGGTAGAACACGGCGTTGCTCATCACCTTCTTCACGTAGTCCCGGGTTTCGGAAAAGGGGATCGTTTCGGCATAGATGGCACCTTCCAATGGCTTTACATCGCGCCATTTACGCGCACGACCGGGGCCGGCGTTATAGGCAGCCGAGGCAAGTACCGGGTGGTTATCCAGACTTTCCAGCACCAGGCGCATATACGTGGTGCCGAGCATAACATTGGTATCTGGGTCGTGTAGATCGCCCGGGCCGAGTTTCACGCCGATCTTGTTGGCCACCCATTTGCCCGTAGATGGCATCACCTGCATCAGGCCAGCAGCACCCACATTGGATTTGGCGTTGGTCACGAAACGGCTTTCCTGACGCATCAGGCCGTAGACCCAGGCTTTATCCAGGTTCTGCCGATCAGAATGCGGCACGATCTTGTCGGAATGCGGGGTCGGAAAGCGTAATTTGTAGTTATGTTCGTCTTTCGTGCGGTCTGCTGCACTGATCGAGCGGTCAATGATCTGATTGCGCTGGGCGATTTCGGCAGCGGCCAACAGCTGGCGGTCGTTCATGCCGCGCAATGCCCAGCTCCATTCTTTGACCCCTTCGGGGCGCAGATCCAGGCGATACATGGCCAGCGCCCGTCGAATACCTGGCTGGCGTTCTACCTGACGGATTTCATCGGTGGTGGCGGGTGATGCCTGCGTCGGCAGCTTGGCCCGACCGCCCAATTCTTCGGTAGCGAGTACGCCATAGAAGTTAGGTTGTCCGGCGATCTTTTTGAACTGATCTTCAGCAGCGCTATCGCGACCCTGAGCCTTGAATGCACGGCCTAACCAATAAACCCATTCTGGCGAATTGATCATGGGTTCTGGCATGGCCTCGATATCTTTACGCACCAGGCTCCAATCCTGCGCACGCAATGCCACGCGTATACGCCATGCCATGGCATCTTCTGGCAACAGCACCGTGCCACTGCGTTTTACCGCATCAAGCGCTTCGGGGCTTTGCTGAATCCCTAACTGCCAACCAATGATCCCCCAGACGTATTCCTGCTGTGCCTTATCTAGGTTGCCGCCATAGCGCTTGAGCGCCGGCACGGCGCTGCCCGGCTCGTTGCGCGCCATGCGTACCAGCGCCAGCGTAGCGAGTTCTTTTTGGGTGTCGTCGTTCGGCGTCCCCATGCGCTCCAGATAAATGACGGGGCGACTCAGCACGGCATCGAGCCCACCGGCGGCATCGTTCACGTTAACGCGCATAACGCTCAACGTCTGGCGTGCCTGATTCAACTTGTTCATGGCCACCTGACGACGGGCACGCGCCCAACCATCGCTGGCTTTGAGTGAACCATTTGCCCATAGGGTATCGAACAGACCCTGACAGGCATCCGGCGAATCCACACCCGTGGTCCACAAAACATTACCCTGATCGCGGGCAGCGCTATCACCGTTGTTTACACGCGGTTGCAGTGCATAACACTGCACATCCGGCTCTGGCTGCAGCATCAACTCGCCCTGCTGCGCGACCAGCGTCCAATTACCCTGTTTGGCCTGCGCACGGATCCAGTCTGCGCGCAGCAACTCTGCAGGGCGTTCTCCATCGTACTTTTTAAGAAATGCGCGAATTTCAGAACTATCAGTAGAAAGCTGCGGCTTAAGCATCCATGACTCTACGTAAGGCGCTAGTTCATGTTGTTTGAGCTGTGGATACAGTTGCTCTACCTTGCCTAGCTGCCCATTTTTAACCGCATCCCGCGCGCTGAGATAAGTCGCATCCTGCGCCATGGCGTTAATGCCAATAGCCAGCAGGCTCAAGGCCAGCCCGCGTTTCAAGGTGTCGGATACAGCAGGAAAAGCAAAGGTCATCATTAGAGCCAGAGAAGTAAATTCGATCAGCAGTGTGCTAGTGTCCGACTTATGTCGACACACACGGATGAAAAATTCTATCGCAGTACGTTGCGTACGCGCATGAAAGCGTGGCGCCGTCAGTTAGCTGCCCAGGATCATGCCGACTTCAGCCGCAAGATCTGCGACATTCTGGAAGAGCATTTTCATCCGGCACCGTCCCCTTTTGCCTTTTATTACCCGATCACCAAAGAACCCGACATTCAGCCTCTGATGCACGAATGGTATGCCGCAGGGGTAGCCGTTTGTCTGCCACGCGTGGTGACTGCCTGTGAACCGCTTGAGTTTTATCTGTGGCAACCGAATGTGCGGCTTACTATGGATGAAGCAGGTATTTTTGCCCCACCGGCCAACCCGGCTACGCGTGTGGTACCCAAGCAGATTTTTGTTCCGTGCTTGGGGCTAGACCAAGCAGGTTACCGGCTGGGCTATGGCGGCGGTTATTACGACCGCACTTTACCGTTGATATCTGGTGTAAAAACGATTGGCGTGTTGTTTTCCGGACAGCTACTCGACGACATAAGTCCTCAGGCACACGATGTGCCTCTGGATGGCTGGATTACCGAAAAGGGGCTGGTGCTTTAAGCGGCTGCCGGCTGTTTAAGCACCATGCCGGTAAGCACATAAAGCAGGACGGCCTGACCTAGGCCAAATAGCGCGTCGGATTGATCGTACATGGTGGTCTGCACGGTAAAGAATGCCGTATTGAGCGTCCGATCAAAAGCCACCACCAGTAGCAGTGCCAACCAGAAACGCACACCACCCACGCCACCCGAACCCGGCACCCGTGGCAATAGGCGACAGAGCGCCCAGCCCATCAGCACTAAAGAACCGGCCAGCATATAAACGGTGAGGTCGAACATCTTGGCTACAAGCTATTAAGCAAGGAACAAACGATAAGCCGGATTCTCGCGTTCGTCACGGAACGGATAGCCCAGACCGGCCAGGAAGGCATCAAAGGCCACCATGTCGTTAGGTGGCACCTGGAAACCAACAAGTACGCGACCAAAGTCTGCGCCGTGGTTACGGTAATGGAAGAGGCTGATGTTCCAGCCCGCGCTCATGTTTTCGAGGAACTTCATCAGCGCACCCGGGCGTTCCGGGAATTCAAAGCGGTAAACCAGCTCGTTAAGCGCACCGGCTGATTTAGGCGTATGTCCACCCACCATGTAACGCACATGGAGTTTGGCCATTTCGTCATCGGTCAGATCAAGTGCAGCATAGCCTTCGGACTGGAGCTTTTCAATGAGGGCCGTGAGTTCGGCACGGTTACCGATCTGGATACCCACAAACACATGCGCGGCACCCGGATCATTGAAACGGTAATTGAATTCGGTAATGCTGCGGCTACCCAGCAGCGAAAGGAACTTACGATAACTGCCCGGTTTTTCCGGGAGAGTGACGGCCAGAATGGCTTCGCGCTGCTCGCCCAGTTCCGCACGCTCTGCCACAAAACGCAAGCGATCAAAATTCATATTGGCGCCCGAAGCTACGGCCACCAGCGTTTTACCCTGTACCTTATTCTGGGCGGCCCAGGCCTTCATGCCGGCCACGGCCAGCGCGCCGGCTGGTTCCAACACCGAGCGGGTGTCTTCAAAAACATCCTTGATGGCAGCGCAGATGGCATCGTTATCGACGCGAACCATTTCGTCGACATAGGTTTCGGCAATGCGGAAGCATTCGTCACCGACTTGCTTAACGGCGGCACCGTCGGCAAACAGACCCACCTGATCTAGCCGCACGCTGTGGCCAGCGGCCAGCGATTGCGTCATGGCATCGGCGTCTACAGCTTCAACACCAATGATCTTGATTTCGGGGCGCACCTGTTTAATGGCAGCAGCCACACCGGCAATGAGACCACCACCGCCGACGCAACAGAAAATGGCATCAATCGGTTTGGGATGCTGGCGCATGATTTCCAGACCCACGGTACCCTGACCTGCGATGACATCAGGATCATCAAAAGGGTGCACGAAGGTCAGACCTTCTTCTTTTTCTAGGCGACGCGCTTCGTTGTACGCATCATCAAAAGAATCACCAAACAGCACCACTTCGCCACCGCGCGAGCGCACGGCATTCACCTTGATGCCCGGTGTCGTCGTCGGCATAACGATGACGGCACGGCAGCCGAGCTTCTGCGCCGAGAGGGCAACGCCCTGGGCGTGATTGCCAGCTGAAGCCGCGACCACGCCACGCTTGAGCGCTTCGGGCGATAGCTTGGCCATCTTGTTATAGGCGCCACGCAGCTTGAAAGAAAACACGGGCTGCTGGTCTTCTCGCTTGAAGAACACCTCGTTACCAATGCGGCGCGACAGGTTCGGCGCAAAATCCAGCGGCGACTCAATGGCCACATCGTAGACCTCGGCCGCTTCGATGCGGCGCAGATAGTCGGTCAACGGGAAGGGCACATCTGTCTTGGCGGTCATGGCAATCAATGCTTTGAAATCGTTATAAATACATCGCAAAACGCTACAGCAACGCGTATTTGCATTATACCGGTGGGCGCAAAGAGCGGCAGATCGGGCGCCTTATCCGCAAAACCCCATGCAAGGCACGGTTTTATCAGGGATTTCGGCAACCGTGAAAGCCTTGTCAGACCTTCTGTTGCGCTACAATATGATGTCTGAAAGATAGCCTTTGGCCCCCATCTGAGAATCATGAACGCACGCCTTCGCGAGATCCCCTACAACTACACCTCGTACTCCGACCGGGAGATCGTGATCCGTCTACTCGGCCAGGAAAACTGGGCGATTCTGGACGCACTGCGTAGTGAACGAGTGACAGGCCGCTCGGCCCGTATGCTGTACGAAGTGCTGGGTGATATCTGGGTCGTGCAACGTAACCCGTACCTGGAAGACGATCTGCTGCAGAATCGTCAGCGCCAAAGCGCGCTGATCTCAGCGCTGCGCCATCGCCTGGCCGAAATCGAGAAGCGTCGCGACGGTAACGAAAAGGTTGCGCAACTGCTCAAGGCCACGGGCGAGGCCATTACCCGTTTTGCCAAACACCTGGACACCAGTGCTGCGCGCCGCCGTAAAGTGCTGCGCGCGCTGACCAAGCACACCCGTAAAGACAACATCGCCTTTGATGGCCTGGCTCGCGTATCGCACGTGACCGATGCTACCGACTGGCGCGTGGAGTACCCGTTTGTGGTGCTCTACCCGGATACCGAAGAAGAAATTGGCCCACTGGTTCGCGACTGCATCAAGCTAGGCCTGACGATTATTCCACGCGGGGGCGGCACCGGTTACACCGGTGGTGCCGTACCACTGACCGCCGATTCGGTGGTGATCAATACTGAAAAACTCATCACGATTGACCCGGTTGAGTTTATGAATCTGCCGGGCGTCGATCGCCCGGTCGGCACCGTGCGCACTGGCGCCGGTGTGGTGACCAAACGTGTTTCCGAAGCGGCTGAACGCTCGGGTCTGGTGTTTGCTGTAGACCCGACATCTGCCGAAGCCTCTTGCATTGGCGGCAACATCGCCATGAACGCCGGCGGCAAGAAGGCCGTACTGTGGGGCACCGCGCTTGACAATCTAGCCTGGTGGAAGATGGTGACGCCGGATGGCAACTGGCTGGAAGTCGAACGCCTCGACCACAACCTGGGCAAGATCCACGAGCAGGAAACCGTGCGTTTCCGTCTCACCCGTTTTGACGCCACCGGTAAAAAACACCTCGGCGAAGAAATTCTATCGATACCGGGTGCTGCCTGTCGCAAAGTCGGCCTTGGTAAAGACGTTACTGACAAGTTCCTCGGTGGTGTACCGGGCGTACAAAAAGAGGGCACCGACGGCATTATCGTGGCTGCCCGCTGGGTGCTGCACAAGATGCCAGCGCACACACGTACGGTGTGTCTGGAATTTTTTGGCCAGGTGCGCGAAGCTGTACCAGCCATTGTAGAAATTACCGATTACTTCAAACCGAATGGTGGCGGCCGCAATCTCGGCGTGCTGCTAGCCGGCCTGGAGCACTTGGACGAGCGCTATCTCAAGGCTGTCGGCTACGCGACCAAGGCCAAGCGCCACGGTCGCCCGAAAATGGTGCTGATCGGCGACCTGGTCGGCGATGACGAACAGGCGGTGATGCAAGCGGCATCCGATGTAGTGCGCATGTGTAATCTGCGTGCGGCCGAAGGCTTTATTGCCGTGAGCCCGGAACAACGCAAAAACTTCTGGCTGGATCGTTCGCGTACTGCGGCGATCTCGAAGCATACCAACGCCTTCAAGCTCAACGAAGACGTGGTGATTCCGCTGCCGCGCATGGGTGATTACTGCGATGGCATCGAACGTATCAATATCGAACTCTCCATCGCCAACAAGCTGGAGCTGTGCGATGCACTAAGCAACTACCTGAGCGGTAACCTGACGCTAGACGCAGGCGATGCCAATGTGGGTAAAGACGTGCTTATCGGCGACCGCGCTCAACAAGCTCTGGATGCTGTGGCGCAAGTCCGCACCCGTTGGCAGTGGCTGCTTGACCATCTGGATACACCGCTGGGCGAAGCCGAAGCCTCGTTCGCCTCCCTGGGCGTAGTGGCTGGCCCGCTGGAAAATAAGGCTGCTAACCCGGTCCTATTCCACCGCCTGCAGGATTACAGCGTGCGTGTGTCGTGGAAGCAAGAGTTGAAGCCAGCGCTGGAAAGCATTTTTGACGGTAACGTCTATCGCCCAATTCTGGATCGCATTAACGCGATTCACAAAGAAATACTACGCGGCCGTGTGTTCGTTGCGCTGCACATGCACGCGGGTGACGGTAACGTACACACGAATCTGCCGGTGAACTCGGACAACTACCAGATGCTGCAAACCGCCAACGCAGCGGTGGATCGCATCATGATTCTGGCGCGATCGCTGGATGGGGTAATCTCAGGCGAACACGGCATCGGTATTACCAAGATCGACTATCTGCAAGACGACGAGATGGCCGCGTTCTGGGCCTACAAACAAAAGGTTGATCCAGAAGGCCACTTCAACCGCGGCAAGCTGATGCGCGGTGGTAATCTGGATATGGCATACACGCCAAGCTACAACCTGATCGGTAGCGAATCGATCGTGATGGAGCAGTCGGGCATCGGCGAAATTTCCGCGATGGTGAAAGACTGTCTGCGTTGCGGCAAGTGCAAGCCTGTGTGCTCGACCCACGTGCCACGCGCCAATCTGCTGTATTCACCGCGCAACAAGATTCTGGGCACCTCACTGCTGATCGAAGCCTTCCTGTACGAAGAGCAGACCCGTCGCGGCGTTTCGCTGGCGCACTGGGCCGAGTTCGACGATGTAGCGGCACACTGTACGGTGTGCCACCGCTGCGAAAAACCGTGCCCGGTCGATATTGATTTCGGCGATGTCACCATCGCCATGCGTAACCTGCTGCGCAAGCAGGGCAAGCAGAAGTTCAATCTGGGTACGGCCGCGGCCATGACCTTCCTCACCATCAAGGACCCGATGTTCATCAAGGGTATCCGCGAGGTGATGATCCGCTTTGGTTATGCAGCACAGAACAAGCTGTACAAGCTGGGCAAGTCGTTACACCTGATTCAGGATCAGGTGGCGCACCCGCCGGCCACGGTACACAAGCCTGCCGTACGTACGCAGATCATTAACTTCATCAATAAGCCCATGCCGGGCAACCTGCCCAAGCGTTCGGCACGTGCCTTGCTGGATATTGAAGCGACAAGGTGATTCCGGTAATCCGCAATCCGAAGCTGAGTGCGGAAGAATCGGAAGCCGTGTTTTACTTCCCGGGTTGCGGTTCGGAGCGTCTATTCTCGCAAGTGGGTCTGGCCACACAAGCCATGCTGTACGAAGTGGGCGCTACGACGGTATTGCCACCGGGCTACCTGTGCTGCGGCTATCCGCAAACCTCGGGCGGCCACGAAGATAAGGGGCAGCGCATAACCACCGACAACCGCGTGCTGTTCCATCGCGTGGCGAATACACTGAACTATCTGGATATCAAAACGGTGATCGTTTCCTGCGGCACCTGTATGGATCAGCTGCAGAAGTACCAGTTCGAGCGTATTTTCCCGGGCTGCCGTCTGCTGGATATCCACGAATATCTGATGGAGAAGGGCGTTAAGCTGGAAGGCGTTGAAGGTACGCGCTACATGTACCACGACCCATGCCACACGCCGATGAAGACTTATGCGCCACTGAAAGTCACCAGCGAGCTGATGGGCACGAATGTGCCGCTGAATGATCGCTGCTGTGGCGAGTCAGGCACGCTGGCTGTAACACGCCCGGATATTTCCACCCAGGTACGCTTCCGTAAACAGGAAGAGCTGGAGAAGGGCACCAGTGAGTTGCGCGCTGATGGCTTCAACGGCCAGATCAAGGTGCTGACCTCATGCCCATCGTGCTTACAAGGTTTGTCACGCTTCCGTGATGACACCGGCGAAGAGGCAGACTACATTGTGGTGGAGCTGGCCAAGCATCTGCTGGGTGATAACTGGATGGCAGACTACGTGAGCCGCGCCAACACTGGCAGCATCGAGCGCGTGTTACTGTAAGCAATCCGTTACAACCTTGAAAAGGCGGCTACGGCCGCCTTTTTGTTTTAGGAATAAAGATGCTGATTACAGAAGTTGCGTTGTTGCTATGAACGGGCGCTATCGACTGACTGCTGTTGCCTTTATGGGTTCCGTGCTTTCGCTGACTGTTCATGCTGCTGCATTACGAGATAGCGATGGGCGCTTCCTCAACCGCTACGCTGACCTTTCGAAAAGCGAGCACTTTATTCGGTGGCAATGGACACGCATCACTGAAGGACTGCCCAAGCCCCCCAAAAAGCCCACGCCCCAAACCCCTGTTGATCTAAGCCGCCTAAACAACCCTCAGGGTGATGCGCAGGTTACATGGATCGGGCACTCGAGCCTGCTCTACCAAAGCGGCGGAAAGAACTTTCTGTTTGATCCTGTCTACGCAGAGTATGCCTCGCCTGTGCCACCACTAGGACCTAAACGGGCGCAAGCCCCCGGCATTCCGTTTGCCAATTTGCCGCACATTGATGCCGTCTTTATTTCACACAACCATTACGATCATCTAGATCTGGACACCGTACGACAACTTGCCCAGCAGTCCAGTGGCTCACCCGTGTTTTATGTACCACTTGGTGTTGATCTCTGGTTTGCTGAAAATGTTCCGGGCACCCGAATTGGCGGTAGCGATGCAAACGTAATCGCCATGGATTGGGACGAGGTAAACCGCATTGATACAGCGCGCACCTCTTTCGCCATCAAATTCCTAGCCGTTCAGCACTGGTCTGCCCGTTCGCCTTTTGACCGAAACAAAACTTTATGGGGTAGCTGGCTCATTGAACAACCTAAGTTCCGATTCTGGTTTGCTGGTGATTTGGCCTACTCACCTGATATTGAAGATATTGCCAAGGCACATGGCGGTTTTGATCTTGCTGCAATCCCTATTGGTGTTTACGATCCAAGATGGTTCATGAAGCGCGCTCACATAGACCCACATGAGGCCATTGAAACGTTCAAAATGGTTAAAGCCAGAAAGGCCATCGGTATCCATTGGGGTACATTCGATGGGCTGAGCGACGAGTCGCTCGACCAACCCCCAGAAGCTTTGGATCTTGCAAGGCAAGCCGCCAAGGTTTCTCCGGAAGATTTCATGCTGTTCAGCATCGGAGAAACCCGCTCTTTCAACAGTAACAAACCCTAGAACTCGTAGAGCCGACCCGTCATGCCTAAGATACACTCACTGCTGATTGCCGCCTGCCTAACGTTAGCCTGCAGTTTCGCGGCTGCGGCTGATTTTGAGCAAACGCTGGAATTGCAAGGCATCAGCTTTAAAGTGCATGCAACCAACAAGGGTTCGCTCAATACGCTGACCATTAAGCCCAAAGGGCTGAAGCAGGATAACAAGACGATCTCTAGGGAAATTAACGGTACGGTGCTTGAAGCCGAAGTGGCTGATATGAATGCCGATGGCTCGCCCGAAATTCTGGTCTACACCGTGTCGGCCGGTTCCGGCAGTTATGGTGGCGTGGTGGGCTATGCGGCCAATCACAAGAAATCGCTCACACCAATTTATCTACCCGAGCTAACGGATGATAAAGAAGCCAGTGCCGGTTATATGGGGCATGATGAATTCTCGGTCGTCGAAACACGACTTGCGCGTCGATTCCCGATTTATCGTCCGGGTGATACCAACAGCAACCCGACCGGTGGATTACGTCAGTTGTATTACGTACTGACGCCGGGTGAAGCAGGTTGGGTGTTAAAACTCGATGAAATCGTTAATTTCAGTCCGGAAGACCTTGCTGAAAACTGACCCTCGGGTATACCTAAGCCTAGGGGGCCTTAAAAAAATCGCTCATTTCGATGCTACCGCCCCCGCCATTTCTAACGCATTGATTTGCAACGCATTTCTTGGTTTTGGTTTTTCGCATCAAGACCCGATCGACACCCAAACTCTGAAATTTTCTGTTTTCACTTAAACTGCTGAATCATTGCCATCGTTCACGACTCAATCCATGGATCTATGTTCATGACTCA
Organism: Fluviibacter sp.; assembly: GCA_046093345.1. Lineage (GTDB taxonomy): Bacteria > Pseudomonadota > Gammaproteobacteria > Burkholderiales > Rhodocyclaceae > Fluviibacter. Next base: position 25,157 of record JBJTFJ010000149.1, read on the forward strand.
AAAAAACTGCCCGCTCTGCCAGACTGACGGCGAAGATATTCTGTTTAGTAATGCGCTGTATCGCATCGTTGCAGTAAACGATCCGGCATGGCCAGGTTTTTGTCGGGTGATTCTGAACCGTCATGCGGCAGAAATGACCGACCTACCGATCGAAGATCGTTCGGCATTGATGAAAGCTGTGTGTGTGGTGGAGTCTGCTTTGCGGGATTTGATGCAACCCACCAAGATTAATCTGGCTAGTTTGGGCAATGTCGTACCGCACGTTCACTGGCATATTATTCCGCGCTGGGCAGACGACACTCACTTTCCGGACCCGATCTGGGCACCTGCCAAGCGCCCTGCTTCTCAGATAAGACCCGCCCCGGATCGGGCGGCACTGGTACAAGCCATAACGACCTGCCTGCTATAAAGCTTGATCATGGGCTGAAAACGCTAGTCGAAGGACAGAATTCTGCCGATTGTTCCACGTGGAACACTCGATCAGTCGGCTTTACTCACCCCGGGTAACTGGCAGGAAAGTATCGCCTGACGAACAGCGTCGATGGCTTTAGGGCGCGGGAATGTAGTGCGCCAAGCTAGCCCAACCGTACGACCCGCCGTATCTGATGCTAAATCTGCACCCTGTTTCTTAGCCCCTTCCGCAAAAGGCAGCACTTTAACCATGGGCTCTTTAGTCGTGAGCGGATCCGCTGCCGAGCTTGGCATGACGGCGATCCCTGCCCCACTGGCCACCATGTGGCGGATGGTTTCCAGAGAGCTACCTTCAAGGGAACCGGCCAAGCCTTCTGCCCGTTGCAAGCGCGGGCAGGCTTCAAGCACCTGATCCCGGAAGCAATTGCCGCTGCCCAGCAACAGTAGATTCTGTCCATCGAGCTCGTCATTACTGATTGATTCACGGCCAGCCCACTCATGCCCTGCGGGCACAACGACCCGGAACGGTTCTTCATAAACACGCTGACTCACCACACCCGGTGCTTCCACAGGCAATGCCAGAACAATCACATCCAGCTCCCCTTCTCGCAGCATCGGGATCAGATTAGCGGTGAAGTCTTCCCGCAGGAAAAGCGGCATATCGGGCGCCAGCTTATGAAGCACCGGAATCAGCGCTGGCAAAAGGTAGGGCGCAATGGTGTAAATCACCCCGACTCGTAGCGGTCCTTTGAGCGGATCACGGCTTTGTGTAGCAATTTCTTCCAGGCGAAGCGCTTCATCCAGCACCCGTTTTATCTGCGCCACGACCTGCTCACCGAGTGGCGTGGTTCGGATTTCCGAGGCGCCGCGTTCAAAGAGTGACGCCCCAATCTGCTGCTCTGCTTTCTTGATAGCAACCGATAAAGTAGGTTGACTCACATGACATAGATCGGCCGCCTTACCAAAATGGCGGGTTTTATCCAGCGCAGTGATGTACCGCATTTCTGTCAGCGTCATTGATGCCATGGCTGTTCTCCCAGATCGTGCAATCTCTTTTGTTGTTCCACGTGAAACATTATCTGCTTAAAGCTACGATCTATGCGACACAGACAAAGAGATGTTTCACGTGGAACATCGATACAACAATTACTTGGGCGACCAACCCGCCTTGCGCATCTGCTCGGCACCCAGCCATTGCCACTCACCCGGTGCCAGATCTTCTGGCAAAACCAGATCGCCAATGGCGGTTCTCTCTAGGGCATTCACATGATTACCCGCGGCGGCAATCATCCGGCGGACCTGATGGTATTTACCCTGGGTAATGGTCATTTCAAGAACTTGTGGCTCGAGCAATCGACAAGCATCGGCTGCAATGGTTTCTTCCTCATCTTTGAGCAAAACCCCGGCCAGCAATTTGTCGCAGAGAGACTGATCGGCTGCTTCGGCCAACGTGGCCCGATAGACTTTAGGCACAGCATGTTTGGGCGATGTCAGCACGTGGATGCACTGGCCATCATCTGTGAGCAGTAACAATCCGGTCGTTTCTACATCGAGGCGACCGACGGGTTGCACATCCCGGGCACGCAATGGATCGGGCAATAAGGCCAGAACACTCGGGTGGTGTTTGGGTGCACGGGAACATTCGTGACCCAACGGCTTGTTGAGCAGGATGTAGGCTTTGTCGCAAAACGGCCAGACGCCTTCCACCCCTTCAACTTCCAGCGTGAGCCCTTCGGTGGCAAAGACTTCGTCCGGATCCTCACAAACGGTACCGTTTACCACGACCGAACCGTTGCGCACGAGCATACGGCACAGCTTGCGGGCACCAAAGCCCTGGTTCTGCAAAATTCGTTCAATACTGAGTGGTTTAGCGGCTTTGCTCATCGTAATATGTCTTTATATTCTGTTAACGTGTCGCTAACGTGCAATTAAAATACTTTAAATTCTGTCATTTGCGCCATAAACAAAAACGGCCCGCTATTGAGCGAGCCGTGTTTTGCTGTGCAATCATTTAGGCGTCGATGTTGCGCGCCGTGAGTGCGTTGCTTTCGATGAAGGCGCGACGCGGCTCCACCAGTTCGCCCATAAGCGTAGAGAAGATCTGGTCGGCGCCGATGGCGTCTTCGATCTGTACCTTGAGCAGACGACGGACGGTTGGGTCCATGGTGGTTTCCCACAACTGCCCCGGGTTCATCTCGCCCAGACCTTTATAGCGCTGCTTGCCGATGCCGCGTTCGACTTCGCCGAACAACCAGGTCATGGCTTCGCTGAAGCGCGTTACGGCCTGTTGTTTCTCACCACGTTGAACCACGGCGCCGCCGTTGGTCAGGTCGGCCAGCAGTTCGGCTGTTTTACGCAATTGGGTGTAATCGCCCGAGCCGAGGAACTCGTTATCGATCAGACCTAGCTTGAGGTTACCGTGGTGCCAACGTTCGAGGCGAAGAACCCAGCTCTCACGATTCGCATCATAGGCAGGAACGATCTCCAGAGGCTTCTCATGCGACGCACGGGCCTGATCTGAACCCAAGGCCTTAGTCAGCACTTTTGCGGCGCTCTGAGCGGCCTTTTCGTCGCTCAGGTCAATGCTTAGGTTGTCGTTGACCAGGGTATGCAGCACTTCCGGGTGAATCAGATACGACAAACGATCAATAATGGCTTCGGAAAGAATGAAGCTACGCGCCAAGTCTCCTAGCGCTTCGCCTTCGATAGCTTTACCCTTGGCCGGCTGCAGTTTGGCTTCGTTAAGGGCCATTTGCAGCAGGAACTGATTGTATTCGTGATCATCCTTGAGGTAACGCTCGGTCTTGCCGTGCTTGACCTTGTACAGTGGTGGCTGGGCAATGTAAATGTGGCCACGCTCTACCAGCTCAGGCATCTGACGGTAGAAGAAGGTGAGCAGCAGTGTACGGATATGTGCACCATCGACGTCGGCATCGGTCATGATGATGATGCGGTGGTAGCGGAGTTTTTCCGGTTTGTATTCGTCTTTACCGATACCGGTGCCGAGCGCAGTAATCAGTGTGGCAATTTCCTGCGAACCGATGAGCTTGTCGAAACGGGCCTTTTCGACGTTAAGGATCTTGCCCTTAAGCGGCAGGATGGCCTGGAACTTACGATCACGACCTTGTTTGGCAGAACCGCCGGCGGAGTCACCCTCCACCAGGTACAGTTCGCACTTGCTCGGATCTTTTTCCTGACAGTCCGCCAGTTTGCCGGGCAGGCCTACGCCATCCATGACGCTCTTACGACGTGTCATTTCACGCGCTTTACGGGCAGCGTCACGAGCACGGGCCGCTTCAACGATTTTGCCGGTGATGACTTTGGCATCCGCCGGACGCTCGAGCAGGAAGTCGGCCAGTTTCTGGGCAACAACTTCTTCCACGGCCGGACGGGCTTCTGACGACACGAGCTTCATCTTGGTTTGCGAGGCAAACTTCGGATCGGGCATCTTTACCGACAGCACGCAAGTTAGACCTTCGCGCATATCGTCACCGGTGATGTCGACCTTGGCCTTTTTGGCGATGTCGTTTTCTTCGATGTACTTGTTGATAACGCGAGTCATTGCAGCGCGCAGACCCGTTAGGTGCGTACCACCATCCGATTGCGGAATGTTGTTGGTAAAGCACAGTACGTTTTCTGCATACGAGTCATTCCACTGCATAGCGACTTCAACCGAAATCGTTGCGTCCCCTGCTTTGGATTCGCCGGTGGAATAGAACACATTCGGGTGCAGCACGGTTTTGTTCTTGTTGATGTAATCAACGAAGCCCTTCACGCCGCCCGAGAAAGCAAAATCTTCTTCTTTGCCGTTGCGCTGGTCGACCAGGCGAACGCGCACACCGTTATTCAGGAACGATAGTTCGCGCAAACGTTTAGCCAGAATTTCGTAATGGAATTCCACCGTACCAAAGATTTCCGGATCGGCCAGGAAGTGCACTTCAGTACCGCGGTTTTCCGTTTCGCCAATGATTTGCAGGGGCGATACTTCCACACCGTTCTGCATTTCAATCACGCGATTAACCGCTTTACCCTGATGAAACTCCATGAAGTGCTTCTTGCCATCACGGCGGATGGTGAGCTTGAGCCATTGCGATAGTGCGTTTACACAAGAAACGCCAACACCGTGGAGACCGCCTGATACCTTGTAGCTGTTCTGGTTAAATTTACCACCGGCGTGCAGCACGCACATAACGATTTCAGCCGCCGAACGCTTCGGTTCATGCTTATCGTCAAACTTAATACCCGTTGGAATACCACGACCGTTATCTTTGACCGAAATCGAGTTGTCTGCATGAATTGTTACGACAATGTCGTCACAGTGACCGGCCAGTGCTTCATCAATCCCGTTATCGACGACTTCGAACACCATGTGGTGCAAACCACTGCCATCGGACGTATCACCGATGTACATGCCCGGGCGTTTACGAACTGCTTCCAGGCCTTCCAGTTGTTGAATCGAGGATTCGTCGTATTCAGGTGCTTGTGCAGGTTTCTTATCGGCCATCGTTTTCAACTTAGGTAATTCAAACGGAGTATTTCAGAGTCAGTGTTTACTTAAATGCGCATCGGCATAACAACGTACTTGAACGTACTGTTATCCGCTGGACCAAAGAGTGCACTTGAATTGGAATCGTTAAAACGCCAAACGATCTGCTCTTCTGTGACATGACCCAGTACATCCAGCAGGTAGTTCACGTTAAAACCAATATCCAAACGCTCGCCGTTGTAATCCACTTCGATTTCTTCTTGTGCTTCTTCCTGTTCAGCGTTGGCAGCACTGATTTTCAGTACGCCATCTTCTAGAATCAGACGAACACCCGAGAATTTTTCATTCGAAAGAATGCGCGCACGTTGCAGTGCTTGACTGAAACCAATGCGGTTCAACGGCAGCTCATTCGAAAATGATGGTGGAATAACGCGCGTGTAATCAGGAAACTTGCCATCAATCAGCTTGGTAACAAACACTACATCACCAAAGGAGAAACGTGCTTGATTGTGTGCCAGCGTAATGTTGAGTGGGTCTTCAGAGTCAGCAAGCAAGCGGGATAGTTCTAATACCGACTTACGCGGCAAAATGATTTCCTGTTTTTCCAGATTTTCTGTAATGGCTGTTTGAGCAAAAGCCAAACGGTGACCATCAGTTGCCACTGAACGCAATGCATTACCTTCTACTTGCAACAACATACCATTGAGGTAGTAGCGCACATCCTGTGCAGCCATGGCGTATTGCGTTTGACCGAGCAGGTGCTTGAATGATTTTTGCGTGACGGTAAAAGACACCGGATTCGCAGCATTCATGTTCATCTGTGGAAAATCTTCTGCAGGCAGTGTTTGCAGAGAGAAGCGACTCTTACCGGCTTTAACCACCAGACGCTTTTCATCCAGATCCAGACTTACCGTCGATTCTTCTGGCAACGAACGCAGAATATCTTGCAGTTTGCGAGCAGCAACCGTTACTGAACCTTCTGCACCACCTTCAAGACTAACGCCAGTGGTGATCTGAATTTCAATATCTGTCGCGACCAGGGTCAGCATAGACCCTTTCTTTTCAATCAGTACATTGGACAGAATAGGCAACGTATGCCGCTTCTCTACAATCCCTGAAACGGTTTGCAAAGGGGCCAGAAGTGTTTCTCTAGAGGTCTTTAATAACAACATATATAGAATTCCTAATACGAATAAGCTCAGGTCAATTCTGTGGATAAGGTGATTTTCTCACGAAAATTCATGGGATTGCTGACTGTACAACCCTAAGGAAAACGCAGGGGAACGCTGGTTGACGAAAAGGGGACTAAAAACGACCTCTGGACAAAAGAGGAGGTTACCCACAAAACGTCCACGTACTGTACAGGAGTTATACATCATCCTTTGAGCACCTGTAGGAGCACGTGGATGTCGTGATTGATTTGTTGGTCTTTTGTGCGCATATCTTCAATGGTTCGCACTGCATGAAGCACTGTTGTATGGTCACGACCACCGAAAGACTCGCCAATCATCTGATAACTATGTGGTGTGACTTCTTTGCATAACCACATAGCAACCTGACGCGGACGAGCAATCATCCGACTACGTTTCTTCGAATAAAGGTCACCAACCTTCAATTTATAGTAATCAGCAACCATTTTCTGGATGTTTTCTACCGTAATTTGCCGGTTATAGGCGCCAACGATGTCTTTTAAGGCCTCTTTTGCGGTTTCAAGGGTGATTTCTCGTCCGTGGAACTGTGCAAAAGCCAAAACCCGGGTCAAAGCCCCCTCTAACTCTCGTACATTAGAGCGTAAATGCTTGGCAATGAAGAAAGCAACTTCATCGGCGAGTACTTTACCCTCGGTTTCTGCCTTCTTTTTAAGAATAGCAACCCGCATTTCTGTTTCTGGCGGTTCTATTTGTACCGTTAAGCCCCAATCCAGACGTGTAATCAACCGGTCTTCGAGGCCTTCAATAGCTTTCGGGTAGGTATCGCAGGTAATAACAATCTGCTTACGTGCTTCTACCAACGCATTGAAAAGATAAAAGAATTCTTCCTGTGAGCGATCTTTGCCCTTGAGAAATTGCACATCATCCAGCAGCAACAGATCAATAGACCGATAGGTGCGCTTAAAGCTATCAAAGGCTTTTTGTTGATAAGCACGAACAACATCGGAGTAGTAATCCTCAGCGTGTACGTAACGCACCACTTTTGTAGGGTCTGCTGCCAACACTGCATTACCGATAGCGTGAATCAAGTGGGTTTTACCCAGACCCGCTCCCCCATATATAAATAGCGGATTATATGCACCACCCGGAGCTTCAGAAACCTTCATGCAGGCAGCTCTAGCCAATTCATTGGCTTTACCAACCACCAGTTCATTAAAGGTGAAATGGGTCATTAATCGCGTGCCCTGTCCAGAGGCTTTGGACTGTATTGGCGCAATGCTGGGTGCGGGTTTGTTGGGCGCTTGATGATTAACAGGTGCCGGAGTATCTGGTGTTGCGGGTGTGTTTATGGGTGCAGAAGAACGGGTTGGTGCACTATCAGCCGCAGCTTGAGCCGCACCAATCGTAAAATTAACGGTAACGGGTTGGCCATAAAACGTATCAGCCAAATCCTGGAAGGTACCTAGGTAGTTATCGCGCACCCACTTGAGAATAAAGCGATTTGGCGCAGAAACTGTCAGTTCGTTGGTTTCGGTGTTGCGATCAGAGGCCAGCTGTAAGGGGCGAATCCATGTGCTGAACTGCTGGGCGGGAAGTTCTTCCCCCAGCTTTTCAAGACAGTAGTTCCAGAATGGATTCATGTGACAATAAGACCCGGTAGCCGCTGAAAGCGACAAGTTTTAGCGGCAAAGCTTGCAGATTGCGTAACCTTTTAGGATACCTTAAGCCAGCCGCTTTGTCCGGCGATCTTATCCGTTACCTAAAGATTAAACAAAGTATCGGTTGAGGATATAACTTGACAGACACAGGGAAATTCCTGTTTAATCACGGGTTTTTCGCGGCACCGCTGCGATTCTTTGGCAATTTACTGGATTCTGGGGAGCCCCCGTCATGAAACGTACTTATCAACCATCCGTTGTTCGCCGTAAGCGCACCCACGGTTTCCTCGTTCGTTCGCGTACCCGTGGTGGTCGTGCTGTGCTGGCTTCGCGCCGCGCCAAAGGCCGTCATCGCCTGTCTGTCTAAGTGCGACGCGTCCGGGTTTCCGGACGTTATCGGATTAGACGTTTCCTTATTTAATCCGATTCGGAACGACGGTGAGTTTTACTAAAACTCAATCCCGTTTTTGCTTTAGTAGGGCATCAAGGCTACTTAAACCGTCGGAGTTCCAGGCGGTCTTTGATGCCCGTAAAGCTTGCCGAGGGCAATGGCTGACGGTACATCGTTATCAGCCCAGCCAATCTCGAGCGCGCTCTGAAAACGAGCAGATTGAATTCATCGAACATAGCCATTTGACCAGCCGGTTGGGTCTAATCGTGGCCAAACGCCTGGTTGCTGCTTCTGCGCGTCGAAATCTAATCCGACGGGTATTGCGCGAGCATTTCCGCACATCGCCGGCAGCTTTTCCTGCGGGGGACTGGATTGTTCGGCTGCATGAATCACCATTTCGCGTGAAAAAAGGCGAGCTCGCACCTACCCGACTGCAGGTCGTTACAGGGTTGCGTACGGACATTCGACAGATTATGAACCGTGTCGCTGGTCATATCCGAAAAGAAAAACAGGATCAGCCGACATGAAACACGACCTGCTGGCGCGCTTGATCGCGTTGCCGGGTAAGCTAATCCAGCAGTTGTTATTGGCGCTGATCCGGGTCTATCGCTATGCCTTAAGCCCGTTTTTAGGGCAGCGCTGCCGCTTTTACCCGAGCTGTTCTGCCTATGCGGCAGAGGCTTTAACCCGATATGGGCCTTTGCGCGGATCGTGGTTGGCCATAAAAAGAGTGCTACGTTGTCACCCTTTCCATCCCGGTGGACACGATCCTGTGCCCTGAATCTGGTACCCTTGCATGCTTTGTAGCGTTGCAAACGCAGCGCCCGATTTTTTGAACCTTCTCGCTGGCTGAACCATGGATTACCGTCGTTTATTTCTTACCCTGATTTTCACCATCTCCGTATTCCTGCTTTGGGAAGGCTGGGGCCAGCATAAAGCTGGGCAGAAAGCAGCCAACATGCCGCCGGCCGCTACACAATCAGCCGATTCGCCCAAGGGTTCGGTTGATCTGCGTGCCAAAGATAGTGGTGCTGTTCCATCGCGTAGCAATGGAAATGGCGACAAGGCTGTTGCGCAGCCAGCTGCGGTAGCTGATGCGCCAACGGTCACGGTAAAGACAGACGAATACGTTGCCACGATCAGCTTGGCCGGTGCCAGCATTACTAACCTGGAACTGATTCAACACAAGGGTGATGATAAGTCCGGCTTCGTTGAACTGTTTGGCAAAACACACCACTATGCCGCGCAATCGGGCCTGATTGGTGACGGCATGCCGAACCACAAGACATTGTGGCGCCAGGTTTCGTCGGGTAACGAACTGAAAGCGGGCCAGAATACGCTGGATGTCGTTTTTGAAGCGGACGCAGCCAATGGCGGTAAAGTTAGCAAGACACTAACCTTCAAACGTGGCGACTATGGCATTGATGTCACCTACAAACTGAAGGGTGTTGCTGCCGATAAGGCAGATGCGTACTTCCAGCTGGTGCGTGATGACAAAGCACCGGCCGGTGATCCAAACATGGTGAGCGTTTTTACGGGCCCTGCTTTCTACACCGATGCTCAGAAGTTCAACAAGATCAAATTTGCCGACATTGCTGATGGCAGTGCCAAATTTGAAAAGACCGCTAACGACGGCTGGGTTGCCATGATCCAGCATTATTTTGTAACGGCCTTTATTCCTGCTGCTGGCACGCCACGTGAGTTCTACACGCGTCAGGTTGAGCCGGGTGTATTTGCTGCCGGCGTCATCGTGCCGATGCCAGCCGCTACGAATGGTGTGAGCACACTGACTGTGCCACTGTACGCTGGCCCGCAAGAACACAGCACGCTTGAAAAAGTGGCGCCTGGTTTTGATCTGGTTGTTGACTATGGTTGGCTGACCGTACTGGCCGCACCAATTTTCTGGGTGCTGGAATGGCTGGAAGTTCTGACGGGTAACTGGGGCTGGGCGATTGTGCTCATGACCATCATGCTCAAGCTGATCTTCTTCCCGCTGTCAGCCGCTAGCTATAAATCAATGGCGCGCATGCGTACCGTGACCCCACGCCTGATGGCGCTGAAAGAACGTTACGGTGACGACAAGCAGAAACTGAATCAGGAAATGATGGATCTATACCGCAAGGAAAAGATCAATCCACTGGGCGGCTGCTTGCCGATCCTGGTGCAGATTCCTGTGTTTATTGCGCTGTACTGGGTGTTGCTCGGTGCTGTTGAAATGCGTAACGCGCCGTGGGTGGGTTGGATTCATGATCTGACTCAGCCAGATCCGTTCTACATTCTGCCTGCCATCATGATGGCCACTATGCTGTTCCAGGTGAAGCTGAACCCAACGCCGCCGGATCCTGTGCAAGCCAAGATCATGTGGATTATGCCGTTGGGTTTTGGTGTGATGTTCTTCTTCTTCCCGGCAGGTCTGGTGCTGTACTGGACGGTAAACAACGTTCTGTCGATTGCACAGCAATGGGCCATTAACCGCAAGATCGAAGCCGCCAAACACGGCCACCGTTAAGATGCTGAATCCACCCATCGCGGCCATCGCCACGGCGCCGGGTCGCGGTGGTGTGGGCATTGTGCGGTTGTCGGGTGCCGGGCTGGCATCCTGGATACAACCGCTAACAGGCAAACCCCAGTCGGCAATTTTTGCGCAGCCGCGGGTTGCTACCCTTACTCAATTCGTTGACGATGCCGGTCAGGTGCTGGACGAAGGCCTGCTGATTTATTTTGCCGGCCCTAATTCGTTTACGGGTGAAGACGTGATCGAGTTGCAGGGCCACGGTGGTCCGGTCGTAATGCAACTGCTGTTGTCGCGCTGCCTTGATTTAGGTGCACGACTGGCGGAGCCGGGCGAATTTACCCGGCGCGCATTTCTCAACGGTAAGCTCGATCTGGCACAGGCCGAAGCCGTTGCCGATCTGATCAATGCATCCACGGCAACGGCCGCACGTTCGGCCGTACGTTCATTGCAAGGCGATTTCTCCCGAGCCATTGATGCACTGATGGACCCGTTGATCGAGTTACGGGCATTAACAGAAGCCACACTGGATTTTCCCGAAGAAGAAGTCGACTTCCTCAAGAGCATTCAGGCCGAGGCCCGTTTACAGAATATTCGTGAAGCGCTGGGCAAAGTGCAAACGAGCGCCAAGCAAGGAAAGCTGCTGCAAGATGGTTTAACGGTGGTGCTGATTGGTCAGCCTAATGTGGGCAAGTCATCATTGCTCAATGCACTGGCGGGCGAAGACCTAGCTATTGTGACGCCAGTAGCCGGTACCACGCGAGACGTTGTGCGCGCCCATCTGCAAATCGAAGGCGTGCCCTTGCATGTGATTGATACCGCAGGCTTGCATGACACGCACGATGAAGTGGAGCGACTCGGTATCGAGCGCACCTGGAAAGAAATCGAAAAGGCGGATGTGGCCGTGCTGCTGACGGATGCGCAGCACGGATTAACAGCTGCCGAAGAGTCCATTATTGCGCGACTTCCTGAAGGCACTACGCGCGTGATGGTGCAAAACAAGATTGATCTGGCAGCGGGTGCGGTTGCCGAAGCGTCGGTTGTGGCGATCTCTGCCAAAACCGGTGTGGGTGTTGATCAACTGCGTATGCGGTTATTGCAGATTGCCGGATGGCAACCGGGCGAGAGTTTGTTTATTGCGCGCGAGCGCCATCTGCGTGCACTCAGCGACGCGGCAGAACATCTGGCTACTGCAGCGGCTGCATTGCCCGCGTTGGAAATTTTTGCCGAAGAACTGCGCCTTGCGCACAAATCACTACAAAGCATTACAGGCGAATACACGCCGGACGATTTACTTGGGGCGATCTTCTCAAAGTTCTGTATTGGAAAGTGATAAGACCGTGTAGTGCCAGCGTTCGCGATATTTCTGGACTTTTATCCTGTAAATATTTGGCATTAAATTGCTTTAAGGTATTCTGCAAACATTGATACCCATTTATGGGCTAAGACGTTAACCGACGAGGAGTAGCATGCGCGCGATTCTTTTAAGCCTTTCTTTGGTTGCAGGCACAGCTTTAGCAGGACCGGATGACCCTTCGAAATTTGACCCCTCGGCGCTGGGCGCCCAGAAGGCGGTGTACCAGTTCAATCTAGAACGCCCTGAAGACCTGAATCAGGCATTGGGTTATATCAATAACCATCTGAACAGCCTAAAAGAATATGGTGATGTAAAGAATTCTCACCTGGTTGTTGTAGCGCATGGCAATGAATTACATGCGCTTTCACGTTTAAACCGTGCAGCCTATCCCGATTTGTATGACCGTCTTAAGGCGTTAACAGATCAAGGCGTATCGTTCCGTGTTTGTAAAAACGCGGCAGCTTTCCGCGGTTATAAGCCGAACGATTTTTACGATCAGGTGACGGTGGTTCCGGCTGCAATGACAGAACTTCCCAAGTGGGAAGCAAAGGGATACAGCTATATCTCGGGCGGCGTTGTGAATAGAACCAAACGCACGGAGTTTCTCCAGAAACATCCTGAGGTTATGGATTGAGCGGTTTTGAAGGTATGGGAAAAACAAAATACGGTTTGATGGTGCTGCTGAGCGCGATTTCCTTAGCAGGATGCGCCCCATCGTTATTTCCCGTGGAGATGCCTGTAACGGCATCATTAACGGATTCGGGCGGAACCGCTTCGCTCATTCCGTACCAACCGCTGGTTGTGCGTTTACCGGCTAATCCGAGCACCGGTTACGTCTGGTCTTACGCGGTTGCAGGTGATGATGTGCTGCGCCTCGAAACAGTCAGTGGTGAATCGGCAGGCGCGAATGGCATGGTGGGCGCCCCGGGTGAGCAGGTATGGTCGTTCCGCGCGCAAGGATCGGGTCTTGCTGTGCTGACGTATGTTTACGCGCGGCCGTGGGAGAAAAACACGCCGCCCGCCAAGATTTTTACGCTAAAGGTTCAGGTTGCGCCTGCGCAGTAAGCCAGTTTAAAACGCCGTGCCCCGCCTGTAAGCCCGTGGCCAAGCAGGCAGTGAGTAGATAGCCACCAGTAGGCGCTTCCCAATCCAGCATTTCTCCGGCCACAAAAATGCCGGGGAGCTTTTTGATCATGAAGTTTTGATCGACATCGTCGAAGCAAACGCCGCCGGCGGTGCTAATGGCTTCGGCAATTGGGCGTGTGGCGTGCACGGTAATCGGCAATGCTTTGATTGTTGCGGCTAAGGTTTTTAAATCGTTAACCTGTTCTTTGTCGAGCACCTCGTAGAGCAGTGCTGTTTTAACGCTCGTAAAGCCCAGTGCCGATTTGAGATAGCTCGATAGTGATTTGCTGCCACGTCGGCAGAGTGCATCCAGAATTTTTTCGGGTGTGCGCTCGGGCGCCAGATCGATAGTGAACGTGGCGCTGCCTGCTGCATTGATGGTTTCGCGCAGGGGGCGGGACAGCGCATATATGAGGCTGCCTTCAATGCCCTCTCTGCTGATGATGCACTCGCCTTGTCGCTGATGCGTTTCACCGGTGTGATCAGTAAAGCTGATAGCGATAGACTTCAGCGGTTCACCCGAGAACTTCTGTTTGAGGAAGGCAGACCAAGACGTTTCAAATCCACAGTTAGCGCTTTGCAATGGTGCCGGGTTAATGCCCTGCTTTTTAAGCAAAGCGACCCAGGTACCATCACTGCCCAGTTTGGGCCAGCTGGCGCCGCCCAGCGCGAGGATGGTGGCATCAGGTTGGATGGCGATCTCACCTTCCGGGCCGGTGATGCTTAGCGCGCCATTATCTGCCCAGCCTTGCCAGCGATGGCGGACGTGAAAACTCACGCCACTCTGTCGCAAACGATGTAGCCATGCTCGTAGCAAGGGGGCGGCTTTCATTTCTTTCGGGAAGACGCGACCCGAGGTGCCGACAAAGGTATCGATGCCGAGGCCGTGTACCCAGGCGCGTAGGTGTTCTGGTTTGAAATGATCGAGGCTAGGTTGCAGCAGGTTTTGTTCTGCACCGTAACGGCTGCAGAACATTTTGTAGTCTTCACTGTGCGTGATGTTCAAGCCACCGATGCCGGCCAGCAAGAGCTTACGGCCCACCGATGGCATGGCATCGTAAAGATCGACCTGGATGCCCGCTTGGCTAAGCACTTCGGCAGCCATCAGCCCGGCTGGCCCACCACCTATAATGGCGACGCGGAGATGGGTATTATTGGCGGCAGACTCAGGCAGTGTCATGCCGCCATTTTACGCTGAGCGGAGATTAGGCCGGTGCAGAGCTTCGGATCAGATAATCGAAGGCGCCTAGAGAGGCTTTGGCACCTTCGCCCATGGCGATGATGATCTGCTTGTATGGCACGGTCGTGCAGTCACCGGCTGCGAAAATTCCTGTGGCTGATGTTTGCCCACGTGCGTCGATCTCGATTTCGCCCATCTTCGAAAGATTGAGAGTGCCTTTAAGCCAATCAGTGTTGGGAAGCAGACCGATCTGTACGAAGATCCCTTCGAGCTCGAGGTGGATGTTGTCACCGGTTTCGCGGTTCTTGTAAACGAGGCCGTTGACCTTGCTGCCATCGCCCAGCACTTCCATCGTTTGGGCGTTCTTGAGAATGACCACGTTAGGTAAGCTGGCCAGCTTGCGCTGGAGAACGGCATCGGCACGAAGTTCTGCACCGAATTCGATGAGCGTGACATGCCCGACGATACCGGCCAGATCAATCGCCGCCTCGACGCCCGAGTTGCCACCACCAACCACGGCAACACGTTTGCCTTTGAATAACGGACCATCACAGTGCGGGCAGTAGGCAACGCCCTTGCCACGGTATTCCTGCTCGCCAGGTACGTTAAGCTCACGCCACCGCGCGCCGGTGGAAAGAATGACGCTCTTGGCTTTGAGCGTAGCGCCGCTGGCGGTGCGTACCTCGGCGTAACCGCCTGGGGTTGTTGCAGGCGTGAGAGATTCGGCACGCTGCAGGTTCATGATGTCGACTTCATAGGACTTCACGTGCTGCTCGAGTTGGGTAACCAGTTTTGGCCCTTCGGTTTCTTGAACGGAAATAAAGTTCTCGATGCCGACGGTGTCCATGACCTGGCCGCCGAAACGCTCGGCGAGGATGCCGGTGCGGATGCCTTTGCGGGCAGCGTACACAGCCGCGGCCGAACCCGCTGGGCCACCGCCGACAATGAGGACATCGTAGGGCGCTTGAGCGCTGATTTTTTCGGCTTCGCGGGCGGCTGCGCCGGTATCGAGCTTGGCGAGGATTTCTTCGATGGTCATGCGGCCGGCACCAAACTCTTCGCCATTCAGATAGACGGTGGGCACGGCCATGATCTGACGTGACTCAACGATCTCCTGGAACATGGCACCGTCGATCATTGTGTGCTGAACGCGTGGATTAACTGCAGCCATGAGGTTGAGTGCCTGAACGACATCCGGGCAGTTATGGCAGCTGAGTGAAATGAAAGTTTCGAACTTGTAGTCGCCCGGCAGATTACGGATCTGCTCGATCACGCTGGCATCTACCTTTGGTGGATAGCCGCCCATTTGTAGTAGTGCGAGTACCAGCGAGGTGAACTCGTGGCCCATCGGCAGACCGGCAAAGCGTGCGACACCGCGTTGTTCTATGTTGTTCAGCGGAGCGACACGGAATGATGGTACGAGTTCTGAATCGTTGCTTTTAATAACGCTAACTTTGTCGGAAAGCGCGGCTATCTCGTTGACGAGTTCGCGCATCTGCTCCGAGTTACCACTTTCATCCAGTGAGGTGATCAGTTGAATGGGTTGTTCAAGGCGTTCGAGGTAGGCCTTAAGTTGTTCTTGGATGTTGGCGTCAAGCATGATGGTCTCCCAAGGCGTTATCTGAGATTCTGGGTCTGCGGTAATCGCATGACAAAACATAGTCGGGGTTTGGGCAAAGCTATGCCGACTCGCTGCTTGGCGATGCAATCACAATATTTATGGGGTGCCCGGAGCCGTAGCTCCGGGCGTTCTCTGTTGCGGTTGATTTAGACCGCAGTCCGACGGTTCATAGCCGTCGTGGACTTAGATCTTGCCAACCAGATCCAGCGATGGCTTCAGCGTGGTTGCGCCTTCTTTCCACTTGGCTGGGCAAACCTCACCCGGATGCGATGCGGTGTACTGAGCGGCTTTGAGCTTGCGCAGAGTTTCCGAAATATCGCGAGCGATTTCATTCGAGTGGATTTCCAGAGTTTTAATCTTGCCTTCTGGGTTGATGATGAACGTACCACGCAGTGACAGACCTTCTTCTGGAATGTGAACACCAAACGCGTTGGTCAGTTGGTGTGTTGGATCACCGATTAGTGGGAACTGGGCCTTGCCAACAGCTGGCGAGGTTTCGTGCCAAACCTTGTGCGAGAAGTGCGTATCGGTAGTAACGATATATACCTCGGCACCAGCCTTCTGGAATTCGGCGTAGTTGTTAGCCGCATCTTCAATTTCAGTTGGGCAGTTGAAGGTAAAAGCGGCTGGCATGAATATCAGCACGGACCATTTGCCCTTGAGGCTGGCCTCGGTGATTTCGACGAACTTGCCGTTGTGAAAGGCCTGTGCCTTAAATGGTTGCACTTCGGTGTTGATCAGTGACATGCTGGACTCCTGTTTTAAGTTTGGGTAAGGCAAATGTCGTATCGACAAGAAGCAGTGTACGGACACTGAACCGATAAATCCAATTGATTGTTACTAAATATCTGTTAGCCAAAAACTATTGGTCGGCGAGAGGCTTATATGGGCAAACGTGAAGAAATCCTTGAAAAATCAACCTAAAAGGCGATGCATTGACTAAAATTAGCACCCTTTTGTGTTGCGCAGATTAAGGCTTGCTGAAATAGCAGCTGTTTTTGTGGTGGGCTGATGGAATTTCCGGATCGTTTTGATGTGATTGTTGTGGGTGGCGGCCATGCCGGCACAGAAGCTGCGCTGGCCTCGGCCCGCACGGGTGCGCGCACCCTGCTGTTAACCCACAGCATGGAAACGCTGGGCGTAATGAGCTGCAACCCATCCATTGGTGGCATTGGCAAAGGCCACCTAGTTAAGGAAGTAGACGCCCTGGGGGGCGCTATGGCGGCGGCTACCGATGAAGCCGGTATTCAGTTTCGTATTCTCAATGCCTCAAAAGGCCCTGCGGTGCGTGCCACGCGTGCGCAGGCAGACCGGGTGCTGTACAAGCAGGCAATTCGCCGCCGGCTGGAAAACCAGCCAAACCTCACGATCTTTGCGCAGGCCTGTGATGACCTGATTATGGAAGGGGATCGCGTGGTGGGTGCGGTAACGCAACTCGGCGTGCGCTTCTGCGCAGAGGCCGTGGTGCTGACTGCCGGTACCTTCCTGAATGGTCTGATTCATGTAGGGCTGAATAATTACTCCGGTGGCCGTATGGGCGACCCGCCTTCGGTGTCTCTGGCCGCGCGCTTGCGTGAGTTGAAGCTGCCGCAAGGCCGTTTGAAAACCGGTACGCCCCCTCGCCTAGACGGTAAGAGCATTGATTTCTCGGTAATGCAGACACAGCATTCGGATGACCCGATGCCGGTGTTTTCTTTCCTCGGAAATGCCGCGCAACACCCGCAGCAGCTGCCCTGCTGGATTACCGATACCAATGAGCGGACGCACGAGATTATTCGTAATAACCTCGATCGCTCGCCGATGTATACCGGTGTGATCGAGGGCGTGGGTCCGCGATATTGCCCATCGATTGAAGACAAGATTCACCGCTTTGCCGATAAGGCCAGCCATCATGTGTTTCTGGAGCCCGAAGGCCTGGATACGCATGAAATTTACCCGAACGGAATTTCTACATCCCTGCCCTTTGATGTGCAGCTGCAGGTCGTGCGCTCCATTCGTGGGATGGAACAGTGCCATATTTTGAGACCGGGTTACGCGATTGAATACGATTACTTTGATCCGCGCGGCCTGAAAGCATCGCTGGAAACGAAAGCGATTAACGGTTTGTTCTTTGCCGGCCAGATCAATGGCACCACCGGTTATGAAGAAGCCGCGGCACAGGGTCTGTTGGCTGGCCTGAACGCTGCCCGATCCACGCGCGGAGAAACCGCCTGGACGCCGCGCCGCGATGAGTCGTATCTGGGTGTGCTGGTCGATGACCTGATCACGCGCGGTGTGAGCGAGCCGTATCGTATGTTTACGAGCCGGGCTGAATACCGTTTGAGTCTGCGTGAAGACAATGCCGATCTGCGGTTAACCGAGATAGGTCGGCAGATGGGCTTGGTTGACGATGTGCGCTGGGCAGCTTTCTGCGGCAAACGTGATGCGATTGAGCAAGAACAGCAGCGATTGCGCGCCCTTCGTGTGAATCCGCAGAAAATTGCTCAGGATGTGATCGAACCAATCCTGGGTAAGCCGCTGGAACGCGAAACGACGATGTTTGAACTATTGCGCCGTCCGGATACTAACCATGCACAGTTGCAGCAATTGGCTACCGCTGCAGATTTGGCTCAGGCTGTGACGTTGCCAGCCGAGGTGATTGAACAGGTAGAGATTCAGGCCAAGTATCAAGGCTATATCGATCGCCAACGCGATGAAGTGGCGCGCCAGGCTGCTTATGAGAATTTAAGCTTGCCGGAAGCTCTGGATTACACCGAGGTCATCGGGTTGTCGCGCGAGGTTTGCCAGAAACTCCAGACGCAGCGGCCGCAAACGCTGGGTCAGGCGGCGCGTATCCAGGGTATTACACCGGCCGCCATTGGTTTGCTGCTGGTGCATTTAAAGCGCATGGGCGTTGCGTTGGGGGCGGTGCTGTGAGCGCTGACCGAGCGGCCGAAAGCGCGCAGCTGATGGCGGGTGCCGCCCAGATGGGCGTGCCGATGACTGAAGCGCAAGCCGACAAGTTGCTCGATTATCTGGATTTGCTGCAGAAATGGAACAAGGCCTATAACTTAACGGCGGTGCGCGAACGCCCGGCGATGCTAACGCAGCACTTGCTGGATTCGCTCTCGATTGTGCCGCATTTGCCGCCGGGCGATCTGCTGGATGTGGGCAGCGGTGGCGGTTTGCCGGGAATTCCGCTGGCCATTCTGCAGCCG
>JBJTFJ010000150.1:0-3199 GCA_046093345.1 Fluviibacter sp.
CATGTCGTACGTATCGCCATTAGACGTCTTGAGGCCGTTAAACTTGGTGCCGTACCAGCTGCCAATGCCCTGTTGCTGAAATGGCTGCAGCGTGGTCATTGGCGTGAAGCTCATGCCCAACACGGTATAAGGCTTGTTAGCTGCATTGCGCAGCGGTTCCAACCGCGGCGTGGCATTCGGAATCTGATCAATGTTTTCCGGAATCTGCGCTGGCAAACCATCGTCTTTATAAAACCCCCCACCCTTACGCGGATAAGGTTTCATGACATAACCACCCGAAGTGGCCGGTGCGGTGGCCGCTGGTTTGCGCGTTGGCGTACTAGAACACCCGCTCAGTAAAACTGCCAGCAGAATGCCGGCTTGCAGTAACAAAGCAGATGTCTTAAGTTTCATCAGCGATTCGTCCGGTGCGTTTCAATACTCATCAGGATACCGAGGCCTGTGCACAAGGTCACCAATGCCGTTCCCCCATAGCTGATAAAGGGTAGTGGCACGCCGACTACAGGCAGGATACCCGACACCATCCCCATGTTCACAAAAGCGTAGGTAAAGAAACCCATCGTGATGGAGCCTGCCAACAAACGATTAAATGTCGTGCTGGCACGCAGCGAAATACGCAGTCCACGCTCAATCAGGAAGCCATAGAGCACGACCAGAATCACGTTACCTAACATACCCCACTCTTCGGCAAATACGGCGAAGATAAAGTCGGTATGTTTTTCCGGAATGAATTCGAGCTGCGCCTGCGTGCCGCTCATATAACCTTTACCGATCACACCCCCCGAACCAATCGCAATCGTTGACTGGATGATGTGATACCCAGAACCTAACGGATCACTGGTCGGGTCAATCAGTGTGAGAATCCGTTTTTGCTGATAGTCATGCAAGAAGTTCCAGGCGAACGGCGCAACAGCAACGGCCGCACCCGTTAAGCCGCCAATCACCCACCAGGAAAGCCCGGCCAGAAAGATCACGTAGAAGCCGGCCGAGAACACCAGAATGGCCGTACCCAGATCGGGCTGCTTGGCAATGAGCGCCGACGGCACCAGCAGAATCATCAAAGCACCGAAATACTTAGAGAACCAGCGCCGATTTTCAAAATGGTGGAAGTACCAGGCCATTGCCAGCGGCATGGCAATCTTCATGATCTCGGAGGGCTGAATTCTCGTAAAGCCCAAAGATAGCCAGCGCTTGGCCCCGTTGACCTTAATGCCGAAGAGCATCACCAGAACCAGCAGGACCAGACCAAACAGGTACATCGGCCAGGCTAACTGCATTAACCGCTGTGGTGGAATACGTGCCACGACAAACATCAGACAAACTGCCGCCGCCATGTTCATTAGCTGCGAAGGCATACGCTCCTGGCCAGACCAGGTTGCCGAAAACACCGTCAACAAACCCACTGCCATGAGCAGCATCGTAATGCGGAATAACGGAAAGTCGATATGCTCGGACCATGCATGAACAAAACCTCGCCAGTTTATGGAACGGCTCATGGCTTCTTCCTCACTGGCAAAGCTTGCGTCGTCGTTGGCATACGAACAAAGGGGCCTGGCGTTGGCGTATTTAATGCCTTCTGGGCATCGTAGTCATCATCCTGATGATCTACATAATTAGCCATATCGCGTGATTCCGGCACAGGCTCACCGGGTTCATCCGGTGCCGGTCCCTTCGGCACAATGCCTTGCAGATAATAATCAAACACCTGTCGTGTAATTGGCGCCGCAGACGTTGCACCAAAGCCGGCATTTTCAACAATCACGGCCAGTGCAATCTTCGGTTTATCTGCCGGTGCGAAGGCAATAAACAATGCATGGTCACGCAAAAACTCTTTGGTGCCACCGTGAGAGTAGTTGCCACCATTCAAGCTAAAAACCTGCGCTGTACCTGTTTTGCCAGCGGCAACGTACTTGGCGCCTGCAAACGCTTTAGTTCCGGTGCCTTCTTTATTCACGCCAATCATAGCGTTCTTGATCACTTCTACATGCTCTGGCTTCAACGCAACTTCATGAGATTTTTCTAACGGTATCTCGCGTACGCCACCCGAACGAACATCACTAATGCTGCGCACCAGATGTGGCTTATAACCAACACCGTTGTTCGCCAGAATGGCCGTCGCCTGGGCCAGCTGCATCATCGTATAGGAGTTGTAGCCCTGTCCAATACCAATCGAAATCGTTTCTCCGGCATACCATTTCTGCTGCTCAGGTCGCTTAAAGCGACGCTGCTTCCATGCCTCTGAAGGCAGAATACCGCGCGACTCGCCATCGATATCGATACCCGTTTTACTGCCAAAACCCATCTGACCCATAAAGTCAGCGATACCGTTGATACCCCAATCGTTAGCCAGCGTGTAGTAATACGTGTCACATGAATGAACGATCGAGGTGTACATATTCACCATACCATGGCCGCCCTTTTTATCGTCGCGGAAGGTATGGTTACCAAAATTGAAGTAGCCCGGGTCGCTAATGGCCTGCTGTGGCGTTCGCTTACCTGCGGTTAGAGCGCCCAACGCCATAAACGGCTTGAAGGTGGATCCCGGTGGATAAGCGCCGTAAATTGCACGATTAAGCAGTGGTTTATTGATGTCGGTATTCAACACATCCCAGTCATCGCTACGAATACCATCGACAAACAGATTCGGGTCATAAGTTGGCATGGAAACCAATGCCAAGATCTCGCCATTCGCAGGATCGATTGCTACCAGAGCACCACGACGTTTACCAAAGGCCGTCTCCGCTACTTGCTGCAGCTTCGCATCAATCGTCAGGTTCAGGTTGTTACCCGACACGGGCGGCGTACGCGACAACACACGAATACCACGGCCACCCGCGTCAACTTCAACGCTTTCGAAGCCACTGACGCCATGCATTTCAAATTCGTAGCGCTGCTCTAGACCTGTTTTGCCAATATGGTCTGTGCCACGATAATTAGCCGCCTGGCCTTCTTCATCGATACGCTCCAGATCTTTAGTATTGATACGACCCATGTAACCCAGCGCATGCGAAGCAGTTTCACCCAATGGGTAACTGCGGAACAAGCGTGCACGCACTTCCACACCGGGAAAGCGATAACGCTGTGCAGCAAAGCGCGCGACTTCTTCTTCGGTTAAACGTGAACGAATCGGAATCGACTCAAAGGTCTTCGCTTCACGCAACAGTTGTTTGAAGCGACGCTTGTCCTTGCCCTCAATCGT
>JBJTFJ010000151.1:0-2067 GCA_046093345.1 Fluviibacter sp.
CTCTCGCAAAAAACTTTGCGTTCCAAAAGCAACCCTCTCTACCCATACCGAACGTTTTCAGGCCTTTGTGGCTACAGCCGAAGGCATGGACCCTGTTTCTACGGCAGTAATCCACCCTTGTGATGAAGAATCGCTAAAGGGGGCTGTATTTGCGGCAGAAATCGGCCTCATCAACCCGATTCTGATTGGTCCGGGTGAACGGATTCGTCAGTTAGCCCAATCGCTCGGACTGAACATTGAACCTTACCGGATCGTTGATACGCCTTATAGTCAGGAGTCTGCACGGATCGGGGTGGAGCTTGCCCGTAAAGGCGAAGCACATGCACTCATGAAGGGCAGCCTGCATACTGATGAAATGATGAGTGCTGTAGTCAACCGCACGACAGGTCTTAGAACTGCACGCCGTATATCGCATGTATTCCGCATGGATGTACGCGCCTATGGCAAACCGCTACTGATTACCGATGCAGCCATCAACATCTACCCGGATCTGATGACCAAAGCGGATATCGTCCAGAACGTCATTGATCTGGCCCATGTACTGGGGTTACCAGATCCCAAAGTGGCTATTCTCTCCGCAGTCGAAACCCTCAACCCGAAAATTCAATCAACGATTGATGCCGCGGCGCTTTGCAAAATGGCCGATCGCGGTCAAATCAAAGGGGGCACATTGGATGGCCCTCTGGCGTTTGACAACGCAATTTCGCTAGACGCGGCCAAGACCAAAGGCATCAAATCGGCGGTTGCCGGCCTTGCAGATATTCTGGTGGTGCCCGATCTGGAATCCGGCAACATGGTTGCCAAACAACTCGAATATCTGGCTGGTGCCGTACCGGCGGGGATTGTACTGGGTGCCAAGGTACCTATTATCCTGACATCACGCGCCGACAACGCCGAAACACGGATGGCTTCTTGTGTATTAGCCGTACGTATTGCCAACGCCAATAAACAAAAATAAAGCCAGCGACAATTTGCTGGCTTTATAGGTGGGAGCGGTAGCGACTTAGTCGTTGCCGTCTTCTGCTGGCCAGTTCTTGATAAAGTTCTTGAGCATCCGGTTTTCAAAACCCTGCTCTTCCAGAACGGCTTTGGCAACATCCATGAACGAGACCACGCCCATCAGCACCTTGCCATCCATTACTGGCACATAGCGCTGGTGATGGTTAACCAGAAGCTCACGTACTGCTTCAATCGGCATATCCGGACGCGCTACGATAGGCTCAGAGACTTTAAAATCAGCTACCGTCATAGCAGATAGATCACCTTTGGTCTTACCTACGGCTTGCAAGACCTCACGGAAAGTAATCAGCCCGGACATTGTCCCGCCATCCATTACAACCAGCGAACCCGCGTCATGCTGGGTTAATGCTTCAACGACTTCGGCCAGACTTGCACCAGAGTGCGTGGTATACAGCACATTACCTTTAAGTTTGAGTATTTCCTGTACCAACATACTGATATCCGTGTCCTATCTTAGCGTTCAAGTTCAGCCAGCTTGCCTGCTTGACCATTAAAAGTGTCAGCGTCAGGCAATGGGTCTTTCCGTTCTGAAATCACCGGCCAGTTTCTAGCCAGTTCGGCATTCAATGCAATAAAAGCTTCCTGTCCTGCCGGCACATCATCTTCCGCATAAATTGCTTCTGCCGGGCATTCGGCAACACACAGCGTGCAATCAATGCACTCATCCGGGTCGATCACCAGAAAATTCGGGCCTTCGTGGAAACAATCCACCGGGCAAACGTCCACGCAATCGGTGTATTTGCACTTGATGCAGTTGTCAGTAACAACGTACGTCATTCTTTCTCAACTCCTGATTAAATGGTGCACTGCTCAATTTGGTGAGCATACCATGGGCACAACCCATACACAGTAAGATTAAACGCGGAGCAATAGAGTCAACAAGGCCATTTTAATTAAATCAAAACGACTTGCCCATTGCGAATTCTTGCGGCAAACTGCACACGTTTGGTAAGTTTGAATGAACAACTGCCCAAAACGACCATTTCAATCACTTCATTATTCATTTGAGGCAATGCGCTATGAGCGAACATATTGTCCACGTCACTG
>JBJTFJ010000152.1:0-2332 GCA_046093345.1 Fluviibacter sp.
GCTGGTTCTGGAAACGGCACAACCCGCCAAGTTTGCCGAGACGATTGAGCAAGCGATTGGTCAGTTGCCACAACCGCCTAAGGGTCTGGAACATCTGGAAGACTTGCCACAACGCGTTGAAGTAATTGATCCGGACGTCAACGTGGTGAAGGCATTCATTCAGCAGCACGTGACGGTTTAAGTACCGAAAGACACGTAAAAAAACCGGCCATAGAGTTATCCTCTACGGCCGGTTTTTTTTGGGTAACGTTTTAGGTTGCTGTATTCAGATAAACATCGGCCGTGAGTAGTGCATCGTATTCAGCGGGGTTACTCGGCTGAATCTTGAACAGCCAGGCGCTGTAGGCATCTTCGTTAATGCTTTCGGGGGCGTCTGCAGCGGCCTCATTAATGGCGACAATTTTTCCGCTCATTGGGGCAAAGACGTCTGAAGCGGTTTTAACAGACTCGACCACGGCAACTTCCTTGCCTGCAGATACCTCAGCACCTACTTCCGGGAGTTGTACAAACACCAGATCGCCCAAAGTTTCCTGTGCGTGGTCGGTAATGCCTACCGTGATGGTGCCGCTATCATCACGGCGTGCCCATTGGTGTTCGGCAGAGTATCGGAGGTCGTTAGGGGCATTCGACATGGTGTTTCCTGTGAGCTTTATATTTAGAAATTAAACGGGTGCGTCTTTAAAGCGCATCGAAAGATCAATAGCGCGGACGTCTTTGGTGAGGCCACCAATCGAGATCCGGTCGACGCCGGTTTCGGCAATGGCGCGTACGGTATCCAGGCTGACGCCACCCGACGCTTCGAGTTTGGCTTGGGTGCCAGTTTTTGCAGCCCAGGTATCGCGATGGGCAACCCCTTCGCGCATCATGGAGAGATCAAAGTTGTCGAGCAACAAGAAGTCGGCGCCTGCAGCAAGGGCTTCATCCAGTTCGGCAATCGATTCGACTTCCACTTGAATAAAGCGGCAGCGATCTTGGTGCTGATTAGCCACTGCTTGTGCTGCCTTAACAGCAGGCGTAATGCCTCCGGCCGCAAGGATGTGGTTTTCTTTAATCAGAATAGCATCCCACAGGGCCAGGCGATGGTTGCCACCACCGCCGACACGTACGGCATATTTTTGTGCGAAACGTAGACCGGGAATAGTTTTACGGGTGTCAACGATCTGTGCTTTGGTGCCTGCTACCGTTTCTACAAAGGTAGCGGCGCGGGTGGCAACACCAGAGAGTAGTTGTAGAAAGTTCAGTGCGGCACGTTCGCCCGAAAGCAGGGCGCGCGATTTGCCTTGAATTTCGCAGAGTAGGGTGTCTGGTCCGACATGATCCCCCTCTTTGACCAGCCAGTTGATCTGGATGCTGGCATCAATCTCGGCAAAGCAACGGTTAAACCAGGGGATGCCGCAAATAACGGCGGGTTCACGCACGATCACCGTTGCAATGCTGCTATTGCCCGCAGGCACCAGTTCTGCGGTGAGGTCACCAGCACCGATATCTTCGGCGAGGGCGGCGCTAACGTTGCGGGCGATTTCCGGGGCAAGCGCTATAGGGAAGTCTGGAATGGTCATATCAGATCAAGGAGTTCAATAAAGTACGGGCGGCAAGAATGACTTCGCTGGCGGTGAGACCCAATAGACCCTCACCAGATTCGACACAGACATCACCCGCAGCACCATGTAACCAGACGGCAGCACAAAGTGCCTGCTCGGCGGGCATGCCTTGTGCCAGCAGGGCGGTAGTAATACCGGTCAGTACATCTCCCATGCCGGCGGTAGCCATGCCTGGGTTACCCGTGTTGTTAATCCACCAACGGCCATCGGGTGTGGAAATAATACTGCCGCAGCCTTTGAGTACTACTGTGGCATGGTAGTTGGCCGCAATGTCCCGTGCTGCTTTAATGCGGTCGGACTCGATGGCAGGAATATCCGTACCCAGTAATGCCGCTGCTTCTCCTGGGTGCGGTGTCAGCAAGGTAGGGGCATGGCGCTCCGTTACCGCGTCAATTAGACTGGGCAAGAGTACGAGGGCATCGGCATCCAGTACCAGCGGCCCTTCACAATCGAGCACGCTAGCGAGTACCGCGCGCGATACGTCTGACCGGCCAAGCCCCGGCCCAACGCCAAGTGCGGTGAGGGGGGCTTCACGCAGAGCGGCCGGGTCACGGAACATGATTTCCGGTTGCAGCGGGTCTAGCGTGGGAGCACCCGTTTGTGCATTGCCCAGGGCTGCGGCATAAACGCGTCCGGCACCGCTATGCAGGGCGCTGCGAGCGGCAAGAATGAGTGCGCCGGCCATTGACGGCGATCCACCAAGCAAACCGGCACTACCCGCATCGCCTTTA
>JBJTFJ010000153.1:0-3043 GCA_046093345.1 Fluviibacter sp.
ATGCCAGAGAACAATCAGCGCCAACGCAGCAATCAGCAACGCTGGCCAACGGGATTTAATTTCCGCGTAAAAAACGTTAACGGGGCGAAGCGCTAGCCAATAAAACCAGCCCGCAATCAGAAAACCGGTCACCAACCAGGCAGAATCGATCGCACCCGAATGAATCATCGACGTGTCGCACGAATGCGCAAACGGAAGCCGGCTTCTTCCCAAATCGCCGTCTCATCTCGCAGCGCCGCCATGGTCATCGGGTTATCTTCTAACCAGGCTGCGGGTAACTGAAGCGTAAAGCCATTAACCGTTTCCGATGCCTGCAGATCTGGCACGCCTGATTCCAGGCGCGAACGATGCAGAATCACTGCCAAACGAAGTGCCAGAATCTGGCGCCAGGCCATATCTTCACGGCTCAGGCCATCAACCTTATTGAGTTTGCCGCGGTGACAAAGCACAAGCAGCGCCAGGCGCGCCTGATCCATCTTGGAAAACCCCGGCATATCGGCATAGCCCAGAATATAGGCACCATGTTTATGGTATCCGCTGTGCGCAATCGACAAACCAACTTCATGTAAGGCAGCAGCCCAGCGAACGAACTGCAGATCGCGTTCAAGTTCCTCCGCACTCCGTAACTTGAGCCCCATGAGATCAGAAAAAATCTCGATCGCCGTTTCACCGACACGATTGGCCTGATCAGACTCCACCTGATACCGTCGTTGAAAGTGCTTAACGGTTGCGGTACGCATATCGTGATGATGGAAGCGTCCCAGCAAGTCATACAGCACGCCTAAACGCAGGGCCCCATCCGCATAGGTTACCCGCTCTATACCCAATGTATCGATAATGGCCGACATAATGGCAATGCCACCAGGCAGCACAGGAATCCGGTCGGACTTAACGCCCTGCAACGGCAAAGCATCTATATGCTTATAGCGGATCATCAAGGCACAGAGCTTATCTAGACCGCTGCGTGTAATACCGGTAACGCCGCGCGGATTCAGATCATTCTGCTCAAGGATTTCTGCAATGGCACTGGCCGTTCCCGATGAACCGATCGCCTCACCCCAGCCGGTCTGCTTATAGGCATGAGCAATCAGCGAAACCTCTTTGGCCGCGGCCATCTGCGCTTCACGTAAACGGCGACGATCAATCAGCCCATCCGGAAAGTAACGCAGCGAATAGCTGACACAGCCCATAAAGAGCGATTCGAGCTTGAGCGGCTTCATACCCGAGCCAATAATGAACTCAGTCGAGCCCCCGCCGATATCAAACACCAGGCGTTGCTGATCAGAAGCTGGTAATGAGTGCACAGCGCCGATGTATATCAGACGCGCTTCCTCACGACCGGCAATAATTTCAATAGGAAAACCCAAGGCCGCTTCTGCTTCGGCCAAAAAGCTATTAGCGTTCTTGGCAACACGCAGAGCATTGGTTGCTACGGCTCGTACCGCATCTTTGGGCAAACCCCGTAGACGCTCACCAAAACGGGATAACGCCACCAACGCACGATCCTGGGAGGCTTGATCCAGACTTTTATCCGCCTGTAAGCCAGAGGCTAGCCGAACTGGATCTTTTAAAGAATCCAGGGTGTAAATCTGATCATCTACAACGCGCCCCACTTCCAGGCGGAAGCTATTGGATCCCAGATCTACTGCGGCGATTGATTCGTACTGCATGCCTGTCCCTTGTCTGATGGCAAAGCCATAAGCCAAGATTTTAACCTAGTGGCATAACCGGCGTTAGGCAAATTTCGCAGCGGAAAAACTCTATTTTCATATTCCTGTCACAATAGACATGCTTACTCTAGATATTCATACCATTACCCGCACCAGATCCATGACACCAACGGCTCATAACGCCCCCCCTAGCCATTTTCTGAATCGTGAGCTGGGGCTCATCGCCTTTAACCGCCGTGTATTAGCTCAGGCTCAGGACGAACGGGTGCCGTTGCTGGAACGTCTGTTTTTTCTATGTATTGTGTCATCCAATCTGGATGAGTTCTTTGAAATCCGCATGGCCGGCCTCAAGGAACAGATCAAAGGCCATAGCAAAACCCCCACAACCGATGGTTTGCTACCGCAAGAAGCCTACGACGAAGTTTCGTCAGCGGTTCACCGACTGGTCGCAGACCAGTATCGTGAGCTCAATGAAACCCTCCTACCTGCAGCAGCTAACGAGGGAGTTCGCTTTCTGCGCCGCTCGCAATGGACGGACGCCCAACGTGAGTGGATTCGGGACTACTTCTTCCGGGAGGTTATGCCAGTCCTGACGCCTATTGGCCTGGATCCATCGCACCCCTTCCCGCGCATCTATAACAAAAGCCTCAATTTCATTGTTGAACTAGAGGGCAGAGATGCTTTCGGCCGCAGCTCGGGTATCGCCATAGTTCAAGCGCCAAGAGTATTGCCTCGAATTATCCGTTTACCCGAATCTTTAGCACCAGAGGCAGCCTATTGCTTTATCTTCCTGTCATCCATCGTTCATGCCTTTGTGGGCGAACTCTTCAGCGGGATGACGGTTCAAGGCTGCTACCAGTTCCGCGTCACGCGTAACTCAGACCTTTTCGTCGACGAAGAAGAAGTCAAAAACCTGCGCGCTAAAATTCAGGGTGAGTTGCCTCAACGTAATTTCGGTGACGCGGTACGACTGGAAGTGGCAGACAACACCTCCCCTGCAATGACTGAGTTCTTACTGACGCAGTTCGGTCTTGAAGAAAAGGACCTCTACCGCGTTGAAGGACCGGTCAACCTAGTGCGTCTGATGCAGGTACCGGGCTGGGTCGACCGCCCGGATCTCAAATTCCCCACCTTTGTTCCCGGCGAAGTAAAACGCCTGGAAAAAGGCAAGAACATCTTTAACGTCATCCGCAAGGGTGATGCGCTGCTCTACCACCCCTACCAGCGCTTTACCCCGGTCATTCAATTACTGGAATCTGCTGCTACGGATCCGCAAGTTGTTGCGATCAAGATGACGGTGTATCGCACAGGTACCGACTCGGTTCTGATGAACTCTCTCATCCGTGCTGCCCAGAACGGCAAGGAAGTAACAG
>JBJTFJ010000154.1:0-2203 GCA_046093345.1 Fluviibacter sp.
CAAACTCATCAATGTCAAAGTCGGTGCCAAGGCAACGATTAAGCTGATTGCCTATCCGCAGATTTTGCAGGGTGAGGTTAAGAGCATTGGCCGGGGTGTGCTTAATCAGAACAATACCCCGGGCTACCAGGGCTTGCAGAACGTGAACCCGATTGATGCCTGGATTCGCCTGGCGCAACGTATCCCGGTGCACATTGCCATTACCAATGTGCCAGAAGGCGTATTTCTGGCAGCGGGCCTAACGGCGAGTGTGGATGCCGGACCGGAAGCGCAGCGTTTGGCGGAGCCGCGTTCGCTGCTTGACTGGATTCAGCGATGGCTCGAGTTCAATATCTAAACGCCAGGCGTCGATTAGGGCTGTTGTGCGTTAGCCTGGCGCTAACAGGGTGCATGACAGGGCCGGATTTTGTACCGCCCTCCAACGACACGGTGCCGACGACGTTTTCACGCCCTGATTTGATGAATCCGAAAAACAGTGATGACGCGGCCTTGCAGGCCGACATCATGCGTTGGTGGGAAGCGTTTGATGATCCGGTGCTGAATCGGATTATGGCGACCGCGGTTGAGAATAACTGGGATGTGCTGATTGCCACCCAGCGTATTGAGCAGGCGCGTGCACAAGCGGTGAGTACGCAATCTCAACTCTTTCCCCAAGCAAGCCTGGGGCCATTAATCGGGCGGCAACAGACTGGCACCACCAACAAGATGAGTGGTTTGGGCCTGGTTGAGGCCTTGGGATTGCCGCTGAATGTGACTTGGGAAACCGATATGTTTGGCCAGATCAAGCGCAGCACGGAATCCCAGGTGGCTAAGGTGAGGGCTGCAGAGGCTTACCGCAAGAATGTGCTGGTGTCGCTGACATCGGAGCTGGCCAGTTACTACAGCAACCTCCGGATGTTGCAGGCTCAGATTGATTACACGGAAAAAGCCATCGAAGCGTCAAAAAGACGCCTTGAACTGACTCGCGTCTTGCTTAAAAAGGGCATTGATAGCGACCTGAATCTGGCGCAATACGAACAGGCTTATGAGCTACAGCTGAGCCAATTGCCACCGTTAAAAGCACAGCGTGATTGGGCCATGTATCAGTGTGCATTTCTGGCGGGTGGCTTCCCGCTGGATCTGAAAGCTTCCCTGGAAAAACCAGGTATGCCTTTGCTCACACGAAAACCTTTGCCAGCTGCTTTGCCTTCACAAATGCTGCGTAATCGACCGGATATTCGTCAGGCAGAACAGGTTTTGGCATCTTCCACTGCGCAAATAGGCGTGGCCGAAGCGGCCTTTATGCCAGACTTCAGTATTCCGCTGGGCGCCGGCTATAACACAGGTCCTTGGGCTCTGTTGTTCAATCCGGCCAGCTTCATCTGGAGCTGGGCAGTTAATGTGACGCAACCCCTCTTTACCGGCGGTCAACTGCAAGCGCGGCTGGCGTTAGCCAACGCAACGCGTGAGCAAGATCGTCTGGCTTATGAGAGAGCAGTTCGACAGGCGATGACCGATGTCGAGAAGGCGCTGACGGGCTTTGAAAATTACCGGGCACAACGCAGCAAGCTGCAGCAAACTGTTCAGGCCCAGCAACAGGTCTTTGCCAATAACCAGGTTTTGTACAAAGTAGGTATACAACCGGAGTTCCAGTATCTGGAATCGCTGATCGGGCTGAATAACAACCGAATCAGCCTGGTGCAGGCACAGAATCAGGAGGCCGTGCAGCTAATTTCCTACTATAAGGCTCTGGGTGGGGGCTGGCAGTGGGAAGCACCGAGCACACAATCACCGCTGGACGACGGCATGACGACGCCGGGGACGTTCAAGCAGATTATGAAAGACAATCTTTCTGCACTAAGTACCCCGGGCGTCGGTTCTAAAGCGACTGCAGAATCTGCTCTTCTTCAATAAAGACGCTGAAACAAAACGCAGGTATAGTGTTCCGCTTGATTTAACGTTTTGCCCCATTTGTGCACTCCCGGAGAAATGAAAAAATGAAAATCGACGAAATTCGCAAGAATGCCTATGGCATGCCTTATTTGAGCCCTGCTTTTTCAAAAGGGCCATATCAGATGTTTAACCGCGAGTTTCTGATCATCAGTTACCGCACTGATCCGGATTTGTTTCGTAAGGCAGTTCCAGAGCCTCTAGGGGTCAAGGATCCGATTGTTAACTACGAATTTATTCGCATGCCTGATTCAGCCGGTTTTGGTGATTACAC
>JBJTFJ010000155.1:0-6219 GCA_046093345.1 Fluviibacter sp.
CCGGGCGCTCGGCGAGATGCCAGTAGCCGGTGAGCCCGCAGGGGTTTTCCATGGTGCCGTCTTTGGCCATGTCTTTAAGTGTCGCCCGGACTTCCTGGGCGCAGACAGCATCTGCTTGTTGTGTAGCGAGCCATTCGGCAAAGCCCTTTTTCCAGGCAGAGCGGATGCCATTGAGGTTGGCAGAAATAATGCGCATGTTCAGTAGGTCATAGACTGTGAGAAACTGAGAAACATTATCCTTGAAGTTTTCCTATGTTAGTCACGGTAGAGACTAACAAGTTCATCAGGAGTGTTTATGCGCGTAGGTTTTGTTGGTTTGGGCATCATGGGGCGCCCGATGGCGCTCAATCTCCTGAAGGCTGGCCATGACGTTGTTGTCTGGGCACGCCGCAAGGAGTCGATGGCGCCGCTGATCGAAGCCGGTGCGCACGGTGCTGAAAGCCCAGCCGGCGTTGCCGCTGCCGCCGATATTGTATTTTCCATGGTGGCCGATGCGCCGGATGTGCGCGAAGTCATGCTGGGCAGTCGGGGTGTTGTGCAGAGCAAGCGTCCAGGATTGATCGCAGTTGATATGAGTACGATTCCACCCGCGGCTGCTAAAAGCATTGGCGCAGATCTGGCCGGTCAAGGGGTCACATTTCTAGATGCACCGGTATCCGGTGGTGAAGTTGGTGCCGTGGCGGGTACGTTGTCGATTATGGTCGGCGGTGATAGAACCGCTTTCGATAAGGTGGCACCGCTTTTCGCCTGTATGGGCAAGAATGTCGTGCACATTGGTGTTTCAGGGGCTGGCCAGGTGGCAAAAGCCGCTAATCAGATTCTGACCGGTGTAGGCGTGTTGGCGGTTGCCGAGGCGATCGCTTTTGCCAAGAAGAATGGTGCCGATCCAGCGAAGGTGCGCGAAGCACTCATGGGCGGCTTTGCCGGATCCAAGATTCTTGAAAACCATGGGCAGCGCATGATCGACCGGAATTTCAAGCCAGGTTTCAAGAGCTGGATGCATGAGAAAGATATGAACATCGTGATGCAGACGGCACATGATCTCGGTCTGTATCTACCCGCATCGGCGGCCACGGCGCAGATGTTCAAGGCAATGGTGGGGTCTGGTCATGGCGAACAGGACTCGATCGCTGTACTTAAGCTACTTGAGCAATTGTCAGGTCAAAGCGAATAAACGGCGAGAAACAATGGCGATGATTCCAAGAGTTCCCAATATTCAAGGTCTGTTGGCTTTCGAGGCATTGGCACGGCACAGAAATGTTACGCAGGTGGCGGACGAGTTACACATTACGCCCAGTGCCATCAGCCACCGGATTCGGCAGATTGAAACCCAGCTTAAGTTCAAACTCTTTGTGCGTAAAGATTTCAGTCTGACACCCGAGGGTGAGGCTTATCTTAAACGGGTGCGAGAAGCGCTTGCGATTCTGCAAGTTGCGGAACCTGCCGCCACTCAGGATGCCCGAACCCAGTTACGCATTGCCGTAACCCCTACCTTTTCCCGTCAGGTGCTGATGCCGCGCCTGCCATTGTTTCGCTATGCCTACCCGGAAATCGATCTGGTTTTGCAGGTGTCTATCCCATTATTTAATGTGGTTTCGCAGGAGACTGATCTGGAAGTCCGCTTTGGTATCGGTCCTTTTTCAGATCGCGAATCAGTACATCTGTTGTCAGATCATGCGACACCGGTTTGTAGCCCGAACTACCTGAATGAGGTCGGTAGCCTCGGAGGTTTTGATAACGAAGAACAGGTGGCGAGAGCATTGCTGATCCATAGTGAACTGGAGCCCTGGGAAACCTGGTTTGACAGCTGCAAACTGGACAAGACGCGATTGCAAACTACCGCAAAATTTAATGATCTCGGGATGCTCTATGATGCATCCGCCGCCGGGTTAGGGGTTTGTCTGGCGCGCACCACGTTGGGCGCTGCCTGGTTAGACACTGGGCGCCTTGTCCGGCTATCGGATCGAACTGTTGCGGCACCGAACCATCACTATCTCTGCTGGAAGCCCGGTGTAGCGGAGCGCTGGGAATGTGCAGCATTCATTGAATGGCTGGTCGACTCCTTGGGGCAGTCAGCTGAATAAAACTCATGCACTAGAAGAAAAACTTTCATATTGCAGTGCCGGAGACTTTTTATAATCTTTTAAAAGCCTCGGCGTGAGGCTTATCCATTCAGCGATAAAGGGGCATCATGAGCGCTAATCAGCAGAGACTGGTTGAGGCTTTACATAAAGTGCTGCCAGCTGCCAACCTGCTTTGGCAGAAGGAGGATACCGCCCCCTATGAGTGCGATGGCCTCGCAGCTTATCGAACGTTACCGTTGGCTGTAGCCTTGCCTGAGAATGAAGCGCAGGTACAGGCGGTATTGAAACTATGTAATGAATTCGGTGTGCCGGTCGTGCCGCGGGGTGCCGGTACCGGATTGTCTGGCGGTGCGATGCCTATGAAAGAAGGCATTGTGTTGTCGACCGCCAAAATGAATCAGATTCTCAATGTTGATCCGCTGAGTCGCAGAGCGACCTTGCAACCGGGTGTGCGCAACCTCGCCATCTCTGATGCAGCGGCGCCCTATGGGCTTTATTACGCTCCAGACCCTTCCAGTCAGATCGCTTGTTCAATCGGCGGCAACGTTGCCGAGAATTCGGGCGGTGTGCATTGTCTGAAGTATGGTCTTACCGTGAACAATGTGATTAAGGTGCGTGCTGTCTTGATGGATGGTGAGGTCGTTGAATTCGGGACCGAAGCGCTGGATGCGCCGGGGCTGGATTTGCTCGCTGTGATGATCGGTAGCGAAGGTATGTTGGCCGTGGTGACTGAAGTGCTGGTACGCCTGGTGCCGAAACCACCGGTAGCCAGTGTCATCATGGCCAGCTTTGATGACATGACCAAGGCCGGTAATGCAGTGGCCGATGTGATTGCTGCCGGGTTAATCCCCGCCGGACTGGAAATGATGGATAAAGCTGCCACACGCGCGGTGGAAGAGTTTGTGCACGCTGGTTACGACCTGGATGCAGAAGCCATTTTGCTTTGTGAGTCAGATGGCACTGAAGAAGAAGTTACCGAAGAAATCGAGCGCATGAGCGCTGTATTGCGCCAGTCAGGTGCCATTCGCATCCAGGTATCGCAAAGCGAAGCAGAGCGCATGGTGTTCTGGAGCGGCCGCAAGAATGCCTTCCCCGCAGCGGGTCGTATTTCACCTGACTACTACTGCATGGATGGCACCATCCCCAAGAAAGCCATTGCAACCTTGCTCAACCAGATCAAGGAAATGGAAGATCGCTACGGCTTGCGCTGTATGAACGTGTTCCATGCGGGCGATGGCAACATGCACCCGCTCATTCTGTTTGATGGTTCAGACGAAGATCAGTGGCATCGTGCAGAAGATTTCGGGAATGAAATTCTCGAAGCGTGCGTGGCACTCGGCGGTACCGTAACCGGTGAGCATGGCGTGGGCATTGAAAAGATCAATACCATGTGTGTGCAGTTTGAAGAGAAAGAGCGCGATGCCTTCTTTGGCGTTAAGGCGGCTTTTGATCCGGCAAAACTGCTGAATCCGGACAAGGTGATTCCAACGCTGCACCGTTGTGCTGAATATGGCCGTATGCATGTACATCGTGGCCAGTTGCCGCATGCCGATCTGCCCCGCTTCTAGAGATTGATATGGCTGATTTAACCAACGAATTTGTCGCGAAAATCCGCGAAGCAGTAGCGCAAAAAACACCGCTGACTATTGAAGGTGCCGGGAGCAAGCGCTGGTACGGCAATGCCGTTGAAGCGCAACAAACGCTTAGCACTACAGGCCATACCGGCATACTGGATTATGACCCGGCGGAACTTGTGCTGACGGCACGCGCTGGTACGACGATTGCCGATCTGGAAAAAGCCCTGGCCGAACGCGGACAGATGCTGCCTTTCGAGCCGCCTCGCTATGCAATCGGTTCAACCCTGGGCGGCGTAATTGCCGCGGGCCTTTCGGGTCCGGCACGGCCTTATGCCGGTGTTGTGCGTGTTTTTGTGCTCGGCCTCCATATGATTCATTGCAATGGCGATGGACTGAAGTTCGGCGGCCAGGTGATGAAGAACGTGGCCGGCTACGACGTGTCGCGCCTGATGGTGGGCTCGCTCGGTGTGCTGGGTCTAATCACACAGGTGTCGCTGAAGGTGTTGCCGATCCCGCCAGCACAAAGCACCTTGTGCTTTGAGTTGTCTGAGGCAGCAGCAATTCACCAGGTGAATGCGTGGTCTGCCAAACCACTGCCCATTACCGGCAGTGTCTGGAGCCAAGGTATTTTGAGTGTGCGATTGTCCGGTGCGCGTGCCGCAGTGGCTTCTGCCGAAGAACAGCTGGGTAGCACCAAGCTGCCACCAGAAATGGCAGCGAAGCTCTGGGGCGATTTGCAGGATCAGACGCATCCATTTTTCGACAACGCTCAGGGTACCGCAGGTGGACGCCAGTTGTGGCGCCTGTCGGTACCTGCCGTCGCGCCAGCGATTGACGGCAAAGTGCCTGGTGCCGACACGCAGCTCATCGAATGGGGTGGCGCGCAACGCTGGTTGTGGAGTGATGCTGCGCCGGAAACTATTCGCAAGCTTGCCCGTGGCATGGGTGGCCACGCCGTTCAGTTTAATAATCAGCAGGCCGTTGGCGATGTCTTCGATGCGTTGACTCCAGCACTTTTGGCGATTCACCAACGCCTAAAGAACACGTTTGATCCGCACGGGGTATTTAACCCGGGGCGCCTCTATCAGGGGTTATGAGATGCAGATCAATATCGTTACCGAATTCAAGAATGATCGCGACATTGACGTGGTTAAATCCATTGTTAACAACTGCGTACATTGCGGTTTTTGCACGGCCACGTGCCCGACGTATCAGGTGCTGGGTGATGAGCTAGATGGCCCGCGTGGTCGCATCTATTTGATGAAGCAGATGGTCGAAGGCGCACCGGTCACTGAAAAAACACAGAGCCACCTGGATCGTTGCCTCACCTGCCGCAACTGTGAATCAACCTGCCCATCCGGTGTGCGCTATGGCCGTCTGGTCGATATCGGTCGTCGTTATGTGGACGAGCGCGTGGTGCGCCCGTTGTCGCAACGGGTGCAACGCTGGCTGATGCGTGAGACGCTCAGCCGTCGTGGAATCTTTTCATTTTTGCTTGGTGCGGGTCGTTCTGTGCGCCCGTTCTTGCCGGCCACGTTGAAGAAGAAAATCCAGTTGGCGCCGCCTGCCGGCCAGTGGCCAGCGACGACCCATAAAACCAGAATGCTGCTGCATGTGGGTTGCGTGCAACCGGCCTTGATGCCGAATGTTGATGCCGCTACGGCGCGTGTATTCGATAAGCTGGGCGTTGAATTGGTTATCGCAAGCGACGCGGAATGCTGTGGCGCAATTCGCGAGCACTTGAGTGATCATCATGGTGCCGAAGGCCAGATGAAGCGCAACATCGATGCCTGGTGGCCGCATGTGGAGAATGGTCTCGACACCATCGTGATCAATGCCTCTGGTTGTGGCGTGATGATCAAGGACTATGCAGAAATTCTGGCACATGACCCGGCGTATGCCGATAAGGCCAAACGCATTTCAGCCATGGCTAAAGATGTGAGCGAAATCCTACCGACCTATGCAGCGCAACTCGGCACGCTGGCACAAAACAAACGGCAGGGTGCTATGCCAGAGCGTGTGACCTATCACCCGCCATGCACTATGCAGCACGGGCAGAAGATTCGTGGGCATGTTGAAGCTTTGCTGGGCGGATTGGGCGTTACTGTTCGTCTCTGCCAGGATAGCCACTTGTGCTGTGGCTCGGCCGGCACCTATTCGATTCTGCAACCAGAACTCTCCAAAGAGCTACTGGGTCGCAAGCTCACGAATATCCTCAAAACAGAGCCGCAGGAAATTGTTTCGGGCAATGTGGGTTGTATCAATCACCTGCAATCGGGTACCGATGTGCCGGTGCGTCACTGGATCGAGCTAATTGACCGGATGATCTAAAAAAGCGAAGGTGGCTATCGGCCAAGTTCTTGAGATAATGCAGGCATTGTTTCAAAAACCGAAGAAAGTTTGCCATGTCGACACTCAGCCACGATTTCATCCGCTTTTCTCTAGATCAGAACGTCCTGCGTTTTGGTGAATTCAAGACCAAGGCTGGCCGTTTGTCGCCGTACTTCTTTAATTCGGGTCTGTTCCAGGATGGCGCAGCGCTAGCCAAACTCTCCGAG
>JBJTFJ010000156.1:0-26293 GCA_046093345.1 Fluviibacter sp.
CTGAAGAACGACCAAGGCCAACTGGCACCAATGAAGGTTGGCAAATCGGTTACTAACTTCAACAAGATCAAGAAGGGTGACACCTTTGTTGTTGAGTATGCGCAAGCTGTAGTTGTTGGTCTGGTTGCTGCACCAAAGGGCACGCAGCCTAACATTACTGCTACCCGTACGGTTAAGGTTCAGGATCAATCCAATAAAAAACCGTTTGCTGAAGAAATCGATACCATCAAGGCAACGGCTGTAATCAAGAGCATCGATGCCAAGGCACGTACGGCAGAGATCACCATGCCTGATGGCAAGGTCAACAAGGTTAAAGTTGATAAGGCTGTTCTGGGTCTAGAAAACTTCAAGGTCGGTGACGACGTTGTTGTTGAGTACGTGCAGGACATGGCAGTTGGCTTTGTGGCAACGCCTAAGAAGTAATTTGGTTTTATACCGAATAGCAAAAAAGCACCTTAGGGTGCTTTTTTGTTGTCTACGAGTTCCGGCTGAGTTAGGAGTGAATTGCTTCGCCTAGATACGCTGCGCGTACGCGATCATCTTGCAGTAGTTCTGCCGAGTTACCGCTCAGGGTAATCTTGCCTGCTTCCAGCACATAAGCACGGCTACTCACTTTGAGAGCCAGGCGTGCGTTTTGTTCAACGAGCAGGATACTCACGCCGCTGTCGCGGGCGCTGGTGATTAGTTCAAAGATGCGATCCACCATAATGGGTGCCAGACCCATGGAGGGTTCGTCCAGCAAGAGTAGGCGCGGTGCAGACATGAGCGCGCGTGCAATCGCGAGCATTTGTTGTTCGCCGCCAGAGAGTGTGCCGGCGAGTTGTGAGGCCCGCTCTTTCAATCGTGGCAGACGTTCGAGCAGATTCTCCAGGCGTTCAAGGGTGACGTTGCGATCTTTAACGCGAAATGCGCCAAGCTTCAGGTTTTCCAGAACGGTTTGGCGGGCAAAAACACCGCGACCTTCTGGCACCAAGGCAACACCTTTTGCGACGAGCTCGTGTGCTGGTAGGCGCATTAAATCAATAGCTGCTTCACCGAGTGGGTTCAGAAGGACCTGACCCGTGGCCTGTGGCAGCATCCGTGCCAGAGCTTTGAGCGTGCTGGTTTTGCCTGCACCGTTGGCGCCAATGAGCGCAACCAGCTCACCTTGCTGCACATCAAAAGAGATGTTTTTAACAGCCTGTATGCCACCGTATTGGAGGTGTAGGTTACGGACTTCAAGCATGTGCGCCGCTCCCTAGGTAAGCTTCAATAACGCGTGGATGTTGTTGTACAACGGCGGGAACGTCTTCACAAATGAGTTCGCCGTAATCAAGAACCGCGATGCGATCACATAAGCTCATCACGAGTTGTACATCATGCTCAATGAGCAGAATACTGATGCCATCTGCGCGAATAGCTTCGATCAGCTGACGTAGGCCGGCGGTTTCGTTGGCGTTCATGCCGGCGGCGGGTTCATCCAGGCAAAGCAGACGTGGGTTAGTTGCCAATGCGCGCGCAATTTCTAGGCGGCGTTGGTCACCATAGGATAAATGCTTGGCGAGGTCATGAGCACGGGCAGAGATGCCGACGTAGTGCAGCAACTGAAGTGCCATGTCTTCGGTGGCTTGTTCTTCACGGCGATTAAATGGTGTGCGCAGAATATCACTCAGAATATTGCTGCGTAGTCGTGCGTGTCGGCCCACCATCACATTCTCAAGGGCGGTCATGTTGGCAAACAGACGAATGTTCTGGAATGTGCGGGCGATGCCCTGGCGTACCGTTTTATCAGGTGCGTTGCTGATGAGTGGTGCGTCGTTAAAAATGAACTGGCCGGCATCGGGTATATAAAGGCCGGTAAGACAATTGAAGAGCGTGGTTTTGCCAGCACCATTCGGGCCGATCAATCCATAGACCTCACCAGTATTCAGCGTCAGTGAGATGTCTTTAAGCGCCTTAACGCCCCCGAAGGATTTGCTGATGTGTTCAGCGCGCAGTAGTACCGGTTTCATCGGGCGCCTTTCACATCGGACTCACAGGAACATCGGCAGGCGCATCGGCGCGTTGCACATCTTCTATTTCGCGGCGGCGTTGTGGCGATGGCCAGAGACCGCTGGGTCGGTAGCGCATTACCAGCACCAAAGCCAGGCCGAATAGCAGCATGCGCAGGCTTTCTGGATCAACCAGTACGCTACCAAAGAGGCTTTGTTGTACTGGCCCAGCGATCTGCCGGAAAAACTCGGGCAGCACGGTGAGTAAGAGTGCGCCGAAGATAACGCCTGGGATATGCCCCATGCCACCGAGCACCACCATGCAGAGCACCATCACCGATTCTAGGAGGCCGAATGATTCTGGGCTGACGAATTGCTGGAAGCCAGCGAAGAGTCCGCCAGCCACGCCACCAAAGGTTGCGCCCATGGCAAAAGCCAGTAGTTTGACGTTGCGTGTGTTGATGCCGCAGGCCTTGGCAGCAACTTCATCTTCTCGAATCGCTGCCCAGGCCCGGCCAACACGGGAGCGTTCCAGGCGTATGGCGATGCCGATGATAACGAGTGCGGCGAATAAGAAGAGGTAGTAGTAGCTCACCAGCGACGGCAGCGTTATAAAGCCAAGATCAATCGGGCGTGCCAGTGACATGCTGCCGAAGTGCACAGCATCAATGGCAGAAATGCCTTGTGGGCCATTCGTGATGTTGACGGGTGCATTCAGGTTGTTCAGAAAGATGCGGATGATCTCGCCGAAGCCCAAGGTCACAATGGCCAGGTAGTCGCCCCGTAATTTAAGTGTGGGCGCGCCCAACAACACTCCAAAAAGTCCGGCAACACCAGCACCGATAGGCAGGATCGCCCACATCGGCCAATGCAGGCCGAATTGCGGGCTAGCCAGTAACGCCCAGAGATAGGCGCCAACCGCGTAGAAGGCGATGTAGCCCATGTCGAGCAGCCCTGCAAAGCCAACAACAATGTTGAGACCCAGTGCCAACATCACATAGAGCAATGCAAAGTTCAGGATGCGTAGCCAGGTATTGCCAAAGCCTGCAGCGACTAACCAGGGCAAGGTGGCGAGCAACAGGCCGAGAAGCGCCCAGGCTAACCAGTGAACGCGATCATCATTAGGGTGCCGCGTGAGGCGGGCAAAAAAACGGGCAGTCATTTTCATGGGGCTGTCCTTATGCGCGCTCGGAGACGCGCTCGCCCATCAGACCCCCGGGTCTGAAAACGAGTACGCCAATCAGTACGAGGAAGGCAAAGATATCCTGGTAGTGAGAACCTAGAACGCCGCCCGTGAGATCTTCGATATAACCCGCGCCGAGCGACTCGATCAGGCCCAGCACCAGGCCACCCAGCATGGCACCGGTAATGTTGCCGATGCCGCCGAGCACCGCCGCTGTAAATGCTTTGAGCCCCAACATAAAACCCATGTAGTAATGCGCGACTGAATAATTGGCGCCAACCATCAAACCCGCCAGTGCAGCGAGTGCAGCACCGATAATAAAGGTGAGTGTGATGATGCGATTTACAGGGATGCCCATCAGTTCGGCAATGCCAGGGTTTTCTGCGGTGGCCCGCATAGCCTGGCCGAGCGAAGTACGCTGGATCATCCAGGACAGAACGGCCATGGTGAGCGCAGCGAGCCCTATGGTCACGGTTTGTAACAGTGTTATTTGTGCGCCGCCGATGTCAAAATTAACAGCTGGCAGAATATCCGGAAAGGCGTGATAACCACGGCCCCAGATCATCATGGCTAGATTCTGCAGTAGGATTGATACGCCAATGGCGCTAATTAATGGCGTGAGCTTGGGGGCGTGACGCAGCGGACGATAGGCATAGCGCTCAATGGCCCAAGCCAGCGCCATGCATACCGGAGCCGCCACTAGGACAGAAATCAAAGCGAGAAGAACGGGTGGGATACCGCTGGGAAGCAGGGCTGTCATGACGCTATAACTGACCAATGCCCCAATCATCACGACTTCGCCATGGGCAAAGTTAATGAGGCCAAGGATCCCGTAGACCATGGTGTAGCCCAACGCCACGAGTGCATAAATACTACCGAGCACAAGGCCGTTGATGATCTGCTGGAGAAATATATCCATGGCTCAAAAAATTGCCCGACCAGTTGGCCGGGCAATATGCTTTCCCTAAGTGTTTATTTGGCCGCTTTTGCCGAGGCTTCAACGGTTTCTACATAAGACCAGTTGCCGCCCTTGTCTTGGTAAA
The DNA here is from genome assembly GCA_046093345.1 of Fluviibacter sp. Classification (GTDB taxonomy): domain Bacteria; phylum Pseudomonadota; class Gammaproteobacteria; order Burkholderiales; family Rhodocyclaceae; genus Fluviibacter. Next base: position 4,197 of record JBJTFJ010000156.1, read on the forward strand.
TCGACACGGCAGGAGTTGCAAGGTCGCCGTTGGCATCAAAAATCACCTTGGCGGTGACACCCTGATACTGGCTCTTGCCAACTTCTGGCAGGTATTTGGCAGGTTCTGCAGAGTTGGCACGCTGCATTGAATCGGCCATAACCATCACAGCGTCATAAACGTATGGTGCGTAGAGTTGGATCTGCTGGTTGTAACGCTTCTGATACTTGTCTTTGAATACTGTGCCGCCAGGCATTTTTTCCAGAGGCACGCCAGGCAGTGAACAGTATTGGCCATCGGCTGCGTTACCGGCCAGCTTGATGAATTCAGGTGTGCAACCGCCATCGCCAATCAGGAACGTGGCCTTGAGACCCAGTTCGCGCGCCTGCTTGAGTGCGGGACCACCTTGGGCGTCCATGGCGCTGAAGAACAGGATGTCCGGATTCGATGCCTTAATCTTGGTCAGGATGGCCTTGAAATCGGTCGCTTTGTCGGTGGTGAATTCCTGAGCAACGATTTTTGCGCCACCGGCTTCTACAGCCTTCTTGAACTCATCAGCCAGACCTTGGCCATAGGCGGTGCGGTCATCAACAATAGCGATGGTTTTAGCTTTAAGTGTTTTGGTCGCGAACTGCGCTAGTGCTTGTCCTTGGTGGACGTCATTCGCGAAGACGCGGAACGCTGTTTTGAAGCCTTGCTGCGTGTAGGTTGGGTTGGTGGCTGAACCTGAGATCTGGGGAATGCCAGCCTCCGAGTAAATACGCGATGCGGGGATAGTGGTACCGGAGTTTAGGTGACCAATAACGCCATTCACTTTCTGATCGACAAATTTCTGAGCGACCGTTGTGCCGGCTTTCGGGTCGGCCTGATCATCTTCAGAAATAAGGACAAATTTAACTTTGTTGCCGCCGATGCTCAGGCCGCGGCTGTTAAGCTCATCTATCGCCATCACAGCACCGTTTTCATTGTCTTTGCCCAAGTGTGCTTGTGGGCCGGTGAGTGGTGCAGCATGACCGATTTTTATGGTCACTTCGCCAGTGGCGGCTGGAGCGGTATCCTTGTTGCCGCATGCAGTCAGGCCAAGTGTTGCAAGCAGCAGGGCGATGGCGGAAAGGGTGTGGCGCTTGTGCAGGGTCATGTCAGGCTCCGGAAAATATTTCTGCCATTTTTACATAAAAAAACCGACCTCGTGAGGTCGGCTTTAGGTTGGTAGCTGCGCAATTATTTTGCAGCATCTACCATGTAGTCTACAGCGGCTTTGACATCATCATCCGACAGCGACGCATTGCCACCCTTAGGCATCATGGCGGTACCTGGTTTGCCCTTCAGGGCTACGTTGTACAGTGCAGGCATACCGGTTTTGATGCGGGGTGCCCATGCAGCTTTGTCGCCGAACTTTGGTGCATTGGCGGCGCCGGTAGCGTGGCAGCTAGCGCAAGCCTTGGTGTAGGTGCCTTTACCGTCGGCGGCAATAGCGTTTTGGGCAAGCAGGGCGCCGGCAGCAGCGGCGATTACGAGCATAGCTTTCATGTTGTATGTCTCCTGATAGTGAGTATGCGAATCTGGACAGTTGATGAATTGGTTAACTGTATGGCTAGTTTAAAACACAAAATGCCTTAAAGGCCAGAAAAATGTAGGGTTTTTGTGGTGCCTAATTCATTCAGAATAAATCTGATGCTCAACCAGTAAATCAGAGGCCGAGACGGCGACAGATTTCCAGAGTTAGCACAGATTGATTCATGGTGTAGAAATGCAGCCCCGGAGCCCCGCCTTCAATCAGCTGTTCGCAGAGATCAGTAACGACATCGAGACCGAACGCCTTGATGCTGTCGGTATCGTCGCCGTAGCTTTCTAGGGTGCGACGCATCCAGCGGGGAATCTCTGCGCCGCAAGCATCCGAGAAACGGGCCAGCTTGGTAAAGCCGCTAATCGGCATGATGCCCGGCACGATGGGCTGGGTGACGCCAGCATTGCGTGCCGCTTCTACAAAATTAAAGTAGGCATCGGCATTAAAGAAGTACTGGGTAATTGCTGAGTCGGCGCCGGCATTCATTTTGTTAACGAAGGCGCGCAGATCGTCGGCCGGTGTGCGAGCCTGTGGGTGCCATTCCGGATAGGCAGCCACTTCGATACTGAAGTGATCGCCCGTGGTTTCACGGATAAATTCCACCAGTTCATTGGCGTAGCGGAACTCGCCGGCTTCGGCCATACCGGAGGGCAGATCGCCGCGCAGCGCAACGATGCGGCTAATGCCCAGATCGAGATATTCGTCCAGAATCTCACGGATGCTGTCTCGGGTAGACCCGATGCACGACAGGTGGGGTGCGGCATCAATGCCTTCGCTGACCATTTCGCGAATAACGTCGAAGGTGCGCTCGCGGGTTGATCCGCCGGCACCATAGGTGACCGAACAGAATGTCGGCTCGAGTACGGCCAGCTTTTCGCGGACAACGCGCAGCTTGTCGAGTCCTTCCGGCGTTTGTGGCGGAAAGTATTCGACGGAGAGTTCAACAGAAGGCTGAGTCATTCAAAAGTCCGGCAGGTATCAGACGCGTTCGACGCGTGGTTGCTCCGTCAGCGACGAGAGGAACCAGCTGGCGATGCTGTAAACAATAGAACCAAATAGGGCAGCAAAGAATCCTTCAACCCTGAAGCCACTGAGCAGGTCACCCACCCACCAGAACATCATCGCGTTAATCACGAACAGAAACAGACCCAGCGTGAGCAGGGTCACCGGTAGCGTGAGCAGGATAAAGATGGGGCGAATGACTGCGTTGACCAGACCCAGAATAACGACGGCAATCAGCGCAGAGCCAAAGCTCTCGATGTGGATGCCCGGCACAATGTACGGTACCAGCAGCAGCGCGACGGCATTCAGTGCCCAGGTCAACAGCAGTTTCATGGCGAAGGTTTCCTTGAATTAGTAGCGGTAGTGTTCTGGCTTGTATGGGCCAGATTTGCTGACGCTAATATACGCTGCTTGCTGATCGGTGAGTTCAGTGAGCTGCGCGTTCAGTGTCTTCAACTGTAGGCGGGCCACTTTTTCATCGAGGTGCTTAGGCAGCGTGTAAACACCAACCGGGTACTTGTTGGTATCACGCTCGGTCCACAGTTCGATCTGAGCAATCGTCTGGTTAGCGAACGACGAGCTCATCACGTAGGATGGGTGGCCCGTACCGCAACCCAGATTAACCAGGCGACCCTTGGCCAGCAGGATGATGCGCTTGCCGTCCGGGAAGATCACGTGATCAACCTGTGGCTTAATTTCTTCCCACTGATATTTTTCGATCGAGGCGACGTCGATTTCGTTGTCGAAGTGACCGATGTTGCAGACGATGGCGTTGTTCTTCATCTTGACCATGTGGTCATGGGTAATGACGTGGAAGTTACCGGTCGTAGTGACGAAAATGTCGGCGTGCTCAGCGGCGAATTCCATGGTGACCACGCGGTAGCCTTCCATGGCAGCTTGTAGCGCGCAGATCGGATCGATCTCAGTGACCCAGACTTGCGCCGACAGGGCGCGCAGCGCTTGTGCCGAGCCCTTGCCCACATCGCCGTAACCGGCAACCACAGCCACCTTGCCCGCAATCATCACGTCGGTGGCGCGCTTGATGCCGTCGACCAGTGATTCGCGGCAGCCGTAAAGGTTGTCGAACTTCGACTTAGTCACCGAGTCATTTACATTGATGCCGGGGAACTTGAGGTCGCCACGCGCATGCATCTGATACAGACGGTGTACGCCAGTGGTAGTTTCTTCTGTAACACCCTTGATCTTGCCCAAGCGCACCGAGTACCAGGTTGGATCAACGGCGATCTTGGCCTTGATTGCAGCAAACAGGATGCGTTCTTCTTCGCTACCTGGATTGTTTAGCACGGCCTGATCTTTTTCAGCCTTGGCGCCCAGGTGCAGCAGCAGTGTGGCGTCGCCGCCGTCATCAAGAATCATGTTCGAGTAACCGCCATCGGTCCACTCGAAAATGCGGTGGGTGTAATCCCAGTAGTCTTCCAGCGACTCGCCCTTAACGGCAAATACCGGCGTGCCCTTGGCGGCAATTGCGGCAGCAGCATGATCCTGCGTCGAGAAGATGTTGCACGAGGCCCAGCGTACTTCGGCACCCAGGGCTTGCAGGGTTTCGATCAGCACGGCGGTTTGAATGGTCATGTGCAGCGAACCGGTGATGCGGGCGCCACGCAGTGGCTGAGTGGCAGCGAATTCTTCGCGGATTGCCATCAGGCCAGGCATTTCGGTTTCGGCAATCAGAATCTCGCGACGGCCCCAATCGGCCAGCGACATATCGGCAATGACGAAATCTTTTTGTGTTGCGTTCATAGAGCTTCCTTTTCCCTAAAGCAAAGCGGGCGTGAATAAGGCAAGGAAACCGTTGAACTTGTGTTGCTTATTCTGCGGTCTTCACCTGATCCACCAACCCCGCAGGTTGGTCAGGTGAGCGCAGTTAATCAGTCCGAGCCTGGCAGCAGATGTTTCTGCGTCGCAGCGCTCCTCGGAATGGTGCGAATTGTACCAGAAGTTGCGCAAAAAAAATCCCGGACCGCCCAAATAGGCGTCCGGGATCAATGGCTTACCGAGGTTTACAGACCGGCGGCTGTGCGCAGTGCGTCAGCCTTGTCGGTCCATTCCCAGGTGAATTCCGGCTCTTCGCGGCCAAAGTGGCCGTAAGCCGCGGTCTTCGAGTAGATCGGACGGAGCAGATCCAGCGCTTGCACAATGCCCTTAGGACGCAGGTCGAAGTGTTCGGCCACCAGCGCGGCGATCTTTTCATCGGCGATCTTGCCGGTGCCGAAGGTGTTAACCATCAGCGACACGGGCTTGGCGACACCGATGGCGTAAGCAACCTGCACTTCAGCCTTGTCGGCCAGACCGGCAGCAACGATGTTCTTGGCGACGTAACGACCGGCATAAGCGGCTGAGCGGTCAACCTTCGAAGGATCCTTACCCGAGAAGGCGCCTCCACCGTGGTGGGCTGCACCACCGTAGGTGTCAACGATGATCTTGCGGCCAGTCAGGCCGCAGTCACCGTGTGGGCCACCGACCACGAAACGGCCGGTCGGGTTGATCAGGTAACGGATCTTGTCGTTGATAAATTCGGCAGGCAGTACCGGCTTGATGATCTCTTCGATCACTGCTTCTTCGATCTGCTTGTGGGTCACGTCAGCATCGTGCTGCGTCGAAACCACAACGGTGTCGATAGCAACCGGCTTGCCGTCAACGTAGCGTACGGTCAGCTGGCTCTTGGCATCCGGACGCAGCCAAGGCAGGCGGCCGTCGCGGCGCAGGTCAGCCTGGCGCTGCATGATGCGGTGTGCGTAGAAAATCGGGAACGGCATCAGCGTCGGGGTTTCGCGGCAAGCGTAACCGAACATCAGACCCTGGTCACCAGCACCCTGGTCTAGATCGATGCCTTCGCCTTCATTGACGCCCTGGGCAATGTCCGGGCTCTGACGGTTAATGGCGGTCAGGATGGCGCACGACTTGTAGTCGAAGCCGATGTCGGAGTTGTCGTAACCGATGCGGCGCACGGTGTCCTGTGCGATTTCGCGGTAGTTAATGTGGGCCGATGTGGTGATTTCGCCGGAGATGACCACCAAGCCGGTCGACACCAGTGTTTCGCAGGCAACACGGGCCTTAGGGTCTTCGGCCAGGATGGCGTCGAGGATAGCATCAGAGATCTGATCCGCAACTTTATCGGGATGACCTTCCGAGACGGACTCGGATGAAAAGAGAAACTCGCTCATATCAATACTCCAGAAACAACAAATCCCCGGTGGACTTGTTCCGGCGATGCGTTGCCGGTGGGGCGTGTCCTGCTCCGGGGATCGGTTCGAGCGAGGGACGCTTTAGCAGATTCGGCCTCCATTTCTGGCACGCCCCGCCCTGCAAGTTGTCGTATTAACTCGGCGGTCTGCGATAATTGTCGGTGTAAAAGCCATTTGCGTCAATAGCCTGCAATAGTTCGTCTTATGTCTCGATTACAAACGCCTGACAATTTGTCGTTAAAGCATCGTTGCTACCTGAGTCTTGTTCGTGCGCTGGCGCGGTTGCCGTTGCCGGTGCTCCAGAGTATCGGTGGCGTTGTTGGGCGGTTGGTTTACCGGTTCTCTGCAGGGCATCGCCGATATTTCGATGCTAACCTGGCACAGGCGGTGGGGTCTGAACTGGCAAAAAAGATCTCTGTGCGTACGCAAACCGAAGGGGGCAAGACGGTTTTTGAGTTGCCCTGGCTCTGGTTGCATCCGCGTGAACAAGTCCTTCAAACCTTGCACAGCGTAGAAGGCTGGCAGCATGTGCAGGCTGCGCGCGCCAAGGGGAAGGGCATTCTGTTTTTAACGCCACATCTGGGTTGCTTCGAGATTACGGCGCAGTACGCCGCCAGCCAGCCAGACGCCGCGCCCATTACCGTATTGTTCCGGCCGCCACGGCAACGTTGGGCAGAGTCGATACTGCGTTACGGCCGCACACGCGAAGGTATGCAGATTGCTCCGGCCGATTTGTCGGGCGTCCGTCGATTAATTCGTGCACTCAAGTCCGGTGAATCGGTCGGCTTGCTGCCCGATCAGGTGCCGGCAGCGGGACAAGGTGCCTGGCTGCCCTGGTTTGGTAAACCGGCCTACACCATGACCCTAGCGGCACGATTGGCGCAAACCGGTGCCAGCGTGATTTTTGCCTATGCAGAACGTTTGCCTGAAGGGCGTGGGTTTATTCTGAGCTGCCGTCCGCCGCTTAGCCCTTTGCCGGTGGATGATCTTGAGGAAACTGCCGCTGCAATTAATCAAGAATTGATGCAGCTGATATCCTGTTGCCCGGAACAATATCTTTGGGGCTATAACCGTTATAAGACCCCGCGCGGTTCGAATGAACAGCCGCCTGAAATGACTACTTATGAACAATCAACGTCCACCGATCACGCTTAAAACACTACCAAGCTGGCTGCTTATTGCGCTTGTCTGGCTGATTTCTAAACTACCCCTCCGCGTCATTCGCATGATCGGCGCATTTTTCGGCGCCATTCTGTGGGCGTTGGCACGTCAACGGCGTTTTGTGGCACTCACGAATCTGCGTCTGTGCTTTCCGGATATGCCGGATAGTGAGCGCAAGAAACTCGTGTTCAAGCATTGCATCCGTTTCGCGCAGGCGGTGCTGGATCGATCGCTGATGTGGTTTGCTTCCGAGAAGCGTATTCGCCGTATCGTCCGTCAGCATAACGAAGAGCGACTTTATAGTGATGATGGCCGCCCAACGCTGGTGCTGGCACCGCATTTTGTGGGGCTGGATGCCACAGGGACGCGTGCTTCCATGATGGGGCCATGGATCAGCATGTATGCCAAGCAGAAGAACCCTGTGCTCAACTACATGCTGTTGCATGGACGTAGCCGATTTACGAACCCTGTGCTGGTTTCTCGCCTGGATGGTTTGCTAAAGGTTGTAAAAGCGATGAAGCGCGGTACGCCGTTCTACTATCTGCCCGACCAGGATTTTGGTCCGAAGGATGCGGTTTTTGCGCCTTTTTTTGGCTTTCCGGCAGCTACCGTGACCGGTGTATCGCGTCTGGCGCAGCTTACTAACGCCCGGGTGATCGCTATTGTGTCCAAGATGGTGCCGGATGGTTACGAGTCTTATTACACCGAAGAATGGGAGAACTTCCCCGGCGCTTCGGTCGAAGAAGATACGGCGCGCATGAATCAATTCATTGAATCTTGGGTGTTGCAGATGCCAGACCAGTACTTCTGGCTACATAAGCGCTTCAAGACTCGGCCAGAAGGTGAGCCAAGTGTTTACGGCAAGCACCACCGTTAATTGATTTCGCCGGCCTATAATCGACGCATGAAACTGAAATTCTCCAAAATGCATGGCCTCGGTAACGATTTTGTCGTGCTGGACGGCGTGCGTCAGCAAGTCTCGTTAAGCACTGAACAGATTCGGGCGTTGGGCGATCGCCATAGGGGCGTTGGGTTTGATCAGATGCTTCTGGTTGAGCCGGCACAAGCGCCGGGCGCCGATTTCCGTTACCGTATTTTCAATGCGGATGGCAGCGAAGTGGAACAGTGCGGTAATGGTGCACGTTGTTTCGTGCGCTTTGTGCATGAACAGGGTCTAACGGATAAATCAGCCATCGTGGTAGAAACTAAGCGTGGGATTATTCATCCGCGTCTGGAAGCGGATGGCCTGGTCACTGTAGATATGGGTCAGCCGCGCTTTGCGCCGGCAGAAATTCCGTTTGAATCCGATTCCGATGCGCCCGAACAGCTTTTGCAATTGCCGGATGGTGCGACGCTAACCATTGGCGCCGTGTCGATGGGTAATCCACATGCGGTAACCGTGGTTGAAGATACTGAGACGGCGGCGGTCGCCTTACAAGGCCCGCAGATTGAAAACCACGTGCGTTTCCCGCAACGGGTAAATGCAGGCTTTATGCAGGTGCTGGATCGTCACAATATCCGCTTGCGCGTTTATGAGCGTGGTGCTGGCGAGACATTGGCCTGTGGCACGGGGGCGTGTGCTGCCGTGGTGTCGGGTATCCGCCGTGGTCTGCTGGATTCGCCGGTACGTGTACAAACGCATGGCGGCGATTTGAATATTGCCTGGGCTGGCGCTGGCCAGCCAGTCATCATGACGGGTCCTGCCGTCACCGTGTTTACTGGAGAGATCGAGCTATGAGTATGTCGCCTGAAGCCGTGCTGGAATTCCTGAAGTCGCACCCGGAGTTTTTTGAAGAACAGGCAGAGTTTTTCCATCAGGTAGAGATTGCCCATCCTTATAGCGGCCGCACCATTTCTCTGGCGGAACGCCAGATGATTACACTGCGCGAAAAGAACCGTCTTCTGGAACATCGCCTTGGCGAACTACTTGGCGTGGGTGAAAGCAACGATGCCCTCGGTGCACGTATGCACCAACTAACAGTGGCACTCGTTGGCGCTGGCCGCCTGGATCAGATCGTGGGTACGGTGCTCAAGTCACTGGCCGAGGATTTCAGTGTGCCGCAAGCGCGTTTACGTTTGTGGGGCGAGGGTGCGGCTAATCTCGGCCATGATGCTTGTACGCCGGTAAGCGCAGAACTGATCAAGGAAGTCGCGGGCATGCACCATCCGGTAACGGGCAGTGTGCGCACGGGTGAAGTGGCCGCATGGTTTGGTAGTGAGGGTGAAGAAATTTCATCCATGGCGCTGGTGCCGCTGCGTTTTGAAGATCAGACTCTGGGCTTGCTTGCCATGGCATCTGGCGATGCGGAGCGTTTTGTTGCCGGCATGGGCACCGCTTATATCGAACGTCTGGGTGATGTTATTGCGGCTGCGCTGGCGCGCGTATTGCGCGGCTGATTTGCAGTAAGCCATGGCTGATCCTGAACCATCTTCGGTATCAGCCCCCTTGTGGCCGGGTGCCGAGGATTGGCTGGCAGAACTTCGAGATCAACGGCGCGTATCGCCGCATACCTTAAGTAACTACGAACGTGATTTACGCAGGTTGCAATCGTTAGCGGGTAATGCGGCGCCAGCCGATTTAACAGCATTGGATTTGCGCCGCTTTGTCGGGCGTCTGCACGCCTCCGGTTTGTCCGGTCGTTCGATTGCCCGATCCTTATCGGCCTGGCGCGGATTGCTCCGTTGGCTGGCACGTCGGGGTGTGCTGGATGCCAATGTGGCTGAAGGTTTACACGCACCCAAGCACCCCAAGCGATTGCCCGATGCCTTGTCGGTGGACGAAGCTTTTCGTCTCCTCAACCCTGTGGCGAAGGCCGAGAGAACGAGTCAGAACCCCGAGCGTGAGCAAGTGCTGCAATGTCGGGATCAGGCCATCTTTGAATTGTTTTATTCCTCGGGCATCCGCTTATCAGAGCTCGTGGGGTTGGATATGAGTTGTTTAACAGATCTGCGTCAGGGGGAAGTGCGCGTACTGGGTAAGCGCAATAAAACGCGTGTCGTCCCTGTAGGGAAAACTGCGCAAGCAGCCGTAGAAGCATGGCTGGTGGTGCGCCCTCGGTTGCTTAAAGTAGCGGGCGAGGAGGCGCTGTTTCTTGGGCAGCAAGGCGGACGAATTACGCCGCGTACCATTCAGTTACGTTTGAAGCAGCATGGACAGCAGCAAGGATTGCCACAGCGCGTGCATCCGCACCAGTTGCGCCACTCGTTCGCAACCCATATGCTTCAGGGCTCCGGTGATCTACGTGCAGTTCAGGAGATGCTCGGCCACGCCAGTATCGCCTCGACACAGGTCTATACCCACCTCGATTTTCAGCATCTGGCACAGGTCTATGACCAGGCGCATCCCCGTGCGCACCGCAGTAAAGACGCGATGGCGCAAGCCGATGCCAGCCGCTTTAACCCCGAACAAGAAGACAACCAATAATATGACCGCTACGCTGATCTTAAATTCCGGAAAGTCCGGTTCTGTACGTCGTCGCCATCCCTGGATTTTTGCAGGGTCGGTGGCCACGCTTAAAGGCCGTGCCCGCTCCGGCGATACGGTGATTGTTGAAGATGAGCATGGCGTTGCCATGGGTCGGGCGGCGTGGAGCCCGGAGTCAAAGATTCGTGCCCGTGTCTGGACTTTTGACGCTACCGAGACTGTTGATCATGCGTTCTTCAAGCGTCGTGTGGCACAGGCTGTGGCGCGTCGTACCGGATGGAAAGCGCTGCGTGGTGAGCAATCTGAACCCGCCGGTGAACGTTTGATTCATGGCGAAGCTGATGGTCTGCCGGGCGTTATTGCTGACCGCTATGGTGATACGGTGGTGTTGCAGCTCACCAGCGCTGGTGCCGATGCCTGGCGTGAGGCAATTGTGGCCGGCATTGTGCAGGCGACAGGTTGCCAGCAGATTTATGAGCGCTCCGATTCCGACGTGCGTAAACTTGAAGGCCTGGAACCAGTAACCGGTTGGGTCGCTGCCAAGGGATTAAATGAAGCGCCTGCCAATGCCTTCCCTCAGATTGATGAGCATGGTGTGCGCTTCGGCGTCGACGTAGTCGGTGGCCATAAAACCGGATTCTATCTGGATCAACGTGATAATCGCATGATGCTGCGCGCATTGGCGCAGGGCCGTCGTGTACTCAATTGCTTTTGTTATACGGGCGGTTTTTCATTACAAGCGCTCGCGGGCGGCGCAGCCTCAGTAATGTCGATTGACTCATCTGGTCCGGCGCTTGAGCAAGCTAAAGCAAATCTTGCGATGAATCCGCATCTGGATGCGAGCCGTGCCGAATGGCGAGACGCCGATGTGTTCCAGGCGCTACGTGATTATCACAAGGCAGGTGAGAAGTTTGATCTCATCGTTTTAGATCCGCCGAAGTTCGCGCCATCAGCCGCGCATGCCGACCAGGCTGCGCGCGCCTATAAAGATATCAATCTGTTCGGCTTCAAGTTGCTTGCGCCGGGTGGTCTGATGATGACTTACTCTTGCTCAGGTGGCATCGGTGTCGAGTTGTTCCAGAAGATTGTAGCAAGCGCTGCGTCCGATGCCGGTCGGGACGCACGTATTTTGCGTCGCCTGATGGCCTCGAGTGACCACCCCGTTGGATTGGCGGCACCTGAGGGCGAATACCTGAAAGGGTTGCTGGTCGAAGCTTCCTGATGTCTGTTTCTGTAGCATCCGCTTCAAAAGCACGCATTTGGGCAGTGCTGGGTATCGTGGTGTTGTCGTTGCTCTGGGGCTACACATGGGTCATGGCGAAGCAGGCGTTGAGTTTTTCCCCGCCGTTTACGTTGACGTTTATGCGCGTCTTCGGCGGTGCCATTGCTCTTTTTCTTGCCTTAAAGATATTGCGCCAGCCGCTGAAGCTGCAGGCACCGCGTGCAGTTCTGTTAATCAGCTTGTGTCAGGTTGCGGGTTTTATGCTGCTCCAGACCTTTAGCTTGAAGTTTGGTGCCGCGGGCAAAACCGCTGTGTTGGTGTACACCATGCCCATCTGGACATTGTTGTTGGCCTGGCCGATTCTGGGTGAGCGGGTTCGTGGCGCGCAATGGCTGGCAGTTGTCGGCATCCTGGCCGGATTGGTCTTGATTATCGAGCCCTGGCATCTGCAGGCCGATTGGCTCAGCAACAGCTTGGGTATCGGGGCCGCGATTTGTTGGGCTTTGGGCACGGTGCTGGTGAAGCAATTGCGTAGTCAATCGCCGGTTAATCTTTTGTCACTAACCGCCTGGTCAAATCTGATCGGCAGTGTGCCGGTAGGTTTGATCGCAGCTGTCGCCGACGAACCTCCGGTGCTGTGGACCCCTGAGTTCATTGGCATCATGCTCGTACTGACTTTGATCAGTACGGCCTTCTGTTGGTGGCTCTGGACCTCGATTCTGGATCGCGTGCCCGCCTGGGAGGCAAGCCTGCTGGTTCTGGGCACACCGGTGATCGCGATTATCTCTTCACGCGTGATTTTGCATGAGGGTTTCAGCGAGTATGAAATTGCAGGTATCCTGCTGATCGGTGCCGGTTTGCTGTTGCTGTCTTTTGTCAGCTGGTGGCTTGAGCGCCGTCTATCCGCCAGAAACTAACGAGTCATGGAACTATTCATCCGCATTCTTGAAGTGATTTTCCCGGTTATTGCCGTTGTTCTGGTCGGCTTCTGGGCTGGCCGGAAAAACAAGCCGGAAATGATGGTCGCGAATCGGCTCAATATGGATTACTTCACGCCGGCGATGGTTTTTACGGTCATGGCTGGCGGCGACTTTCATATTCAAGAGTATGTCTGGTTAGCCGGCGGCGCTGCGATCTCGATTTTTGCGTGTGGGGCGATTGGCTATCTCACGGCACGCGGGCTGCGTGAAGCACCCAAAACGGTGGGAATGCCCATCATGATTAACAACAGCGGCAATCTGGGTATCCCGCTCGCGCTATTAGCGTTTGGCAAAGAGGGTATGGCTGCAGCCGTTGTGTTGTTTCTGGTGTCTAACATCATCCACTTCATCATCGGCCCTTGGATCCTGGACCCTAAAGCACGCATCAGCGATGTCTGGAGGATTCCGATGCTTCAGGCGGCGGCTCTTGGACTTGTCTTCAACGTCATGCAGATTCACCTGTGGCAGCCCTTAATGTTCGCCATCCGCATGCTCGGCGATATATCGGTGCCACTTATGTTGTTTGCCTTGGGCGTTCGTCTTTGTGACGTCAAGTTCTCTGAAAGCAAGGCCAGTCTTGTGGCAGCTGTAGTGCGCCCGTTGGCTGGCATGGGTACGGCAGCGCTGGTTGGTTGGGCGTTGGGTCTTTCCGAGGCCTTTATTGCCCAGCTGATTTTGTTTGGCTCGTTGCCGCCGGCTGTGTTGAACTACATGTTTGCCGAGCGCTACAACCAGGAACCACAAAAAGTGGCATCGATCGTGATGATCGGAAACATCGCTGGCTTAATCTTTATTCCACTGGCCTTGCTCATCGTTCTACCGCGCTAAGCTTAGCGCGGTAGCGCAGCCTTAAAACTTGATGACTTGTTCGCCCGCGTAAAGGCTTTCAACGGTTTCACGTGCGCGTACAAGATGCGCCTTGTCACCATCGATCAGAATTTCTGCGGCACGCGGACGGGTATTGTAGTTCGAACTCATCACCATGCCGTAGGCACCCGCTGATAGCACTGCTAATAGGTCACCCTGTTGTAGCGCCAATGGACGCGCCTGGCCGAGAAAGTCACCTGTTTCACAAACCGGGCCAACGATGTCGTAGGTTCGGGCTTCGCCGTTATGCGGTGTAACGGGCACGATGTCGTGCCAGGCTTCATAGAGTGCCGGGCGTGCCAGATCGTTCATGGCCGCATCGACAATCGCGAAGTGTTTGTCTTCGCCATGCTTCAGATATTCCACTTTGGTCAGGAGTACGCCGGCATTACCCACCAGGCGACGACCCGGTTCCAGCAGAACGCGTAGACCACGACCCTGTAGTCGGTCGAGTAACGGGCGCAGATAGTCTGCAACAACCGGTTCAGATTGGCCTTCGTGATAGTAGATGCCCAGGCCGCCGCCCAGGTCGATGTGGTGCAGGTGAATACCTTCGTTCTTCAGTGTATCGACGAGCGGCAGGATGCGTTCCAGCGCCTCCACGAAAGGCGAAGGATCAAGCAATTGCGAACCGATGTGGCAATCGATACCGGACACTTCGATGCTCGGCAGAGATGCCGCATGGCGATAGAGCGCAAGAGCATCGGTGATCGGAACGCCAAACTTGTTTTCTTTGAGGCCCGTCGAAATATACGGGTGTGTTTTAGCATCCACATCCGGATTTACGCGTAGGCTGATTGGTGCGCGCTTGCCGATACGGGCAGCTACAGCTGAAAGGCGATCCAGCTCGCTGGCGGACTCAACGTTGAAACAGAGGATGCCGGCATTTAGTGCGGCGATCATTTCGTCTTCGGTTTTGCCAACACCCGAGAAGACCACTTTCTGTGGGTTGCCACCGGCTGCGATCACGCGGGCCAGTTCGCCACCAGAGACGATATCAAACCCTGAACCGAGTTGTGCAAATAGGCTGAGCACCCCGAGGTTACTGTTCGATTTGACCGCAAAGCAGACCAGACCCTCTTGGCCTGCAGGGTGGGCGGCGAGGGTGTCGGCAAATGCGTTGTAGGCATCAGTCAGTGCGGCGCGGGAATAAACATAGGCCGGCGTGCCGAAGGTGTCGGCGATATCCGTCAGGCTGCAATTTTCGAAATGCAGGTGCTGGTCACGGTCATTCAGTTGGCGGCTGTGCGGAAATTGGCGTTGCGACATAGTCAGGCAGTCGGGAAAAATCAGAAGGAATCAGACAGCATTGCGGCAGGAGATGCCGTGCTGGGGTTGTAGAGTGCTTCGGCCGGAATGGTCTGTTGTTGCGCCTGGATCTTCAGGGCGTCTTCGGAGCCTGCCGGTGGCTTTGCATTGGGCAGCTGATTGGGCGCCAGATACAGGCCACCCTTGATGCCGCAGGCAGAAAGCAATAACGCCACCAGCAGCCCGCTGGCCAGGTGACGATAACGACAGATAGTGGGCTGATTACGCATGGCGTGATGGTATCACGCAGGGACATAACAACCCGTTAGAATGGCCGCTTGTGTAACCGGATACCACCTATAAATCATGGACGAAAAAGAGTTTGCTGAGCGGTCGCGCCAGGCTTTGGCACGCATTGAGAGTGCCATCGAGCAGGCAGCAGACGATGGTGCGGATATCGACTTTGAAATGCAGAGTGGCATTCTCGAGATCGAATGCGCCGATGGCAGCAAGATCATCGTCAGCCCGCATATGATTGCCCAGGAAATCTGGGTGGCCGCACGCTCTGGCGGCTTCCATTTCCGGGATGATGGCCAGTCAGGCTGGGTTGATACGCGTACGGGCGAAACACTCGATCAGCGCTTGACCGAGATTCTTAAACAACAAGGCCAGGTCGCTGTAAAACTTAGCTGAACCTGGCCTCTGGTCTACCATGGGATTGAATGGATCAATCGACGGGTTTGGCACCTGAATCAGCAGGTTCTGGCTCAATGCTTGCCGGAACGTTGCCCTTAAAGAAGAACTCTTTGGCGGTGCCCCCTTTGCGGTTGCTGGTGACATCGACAGAAACCACATCGTCAGGTGCGGGCTGGGTGCCTTGAGGCACGCCCTGTAGGGCGGTTTCCATGGTGCCGATCCAGATTGGCAGCGCCGCCTGTCCACCGGTTTCTCCGTTGCCTAGATTGCGCGGCTGGTCAAAGCCCATCCAGGCGCAGCCCGCAATCGTGAGTTGATAGCCACAGAACCAGGCATCGACGTGCTCATTGGTGGTCCCGGTTTTGCCGGCGAGATCCGTACGCTTCAATTGGGCAGAAGCCTTGGCCGCCGTACCATAAATGGTTACGTCACGTAGCATGCTGTCCATCACGAAAGCATTGCGTGCTTCGATGACGCGGGGCGCCGTATCACCCGCAATCACGGGTTGAGCCTGTGCCAGGACGGTGCCTTTTTCATCGCGAATTTCCTGAACAACGTAGGGGTTCACCAGGTAACCGCCGTTGGCAAATACCGCGTAAGCACGTGCCATCTGCCATGGGGTCACAGAACCGGCACCGAGTGCCATCGTCAGATAGGGTGGGTGCTTCTCGGCATCAAAGCCGAAGCGGGTGACATATTCCTGGGCGTACTTAACACCGGAGGCCTGCAGAATACGGATCGATACCATGTTCTTGGATTTTGCCAAGGCGGTACGCAAACGCATCGGGCCTTCATATTTGCCGTCGTAGTTCTTTGGCGTCCACGCGGTAGAGCCCGTTTCAGCGGAGCCTATCGTGATCGGGCTATCTTCTACGATGCTGGCTGGGGTAAAGCCTTTTTCCAGCGCCGCCGAGTAGATAAATGGTTTGAATGAGGAACCTGGTTGACGCCATGCTTGGGTAATGTGATTGTATTTGTTCAGTGTGTAATCAAAGCCACCGACCAGTGCCAGTACGGCACCATCCTTCGGCGCTATGGCCACGAAGCCTGCCTGAACTTCGGGCAACTGGCTTAGTTGCCACACACCCTTGTCATCTTTGATCACGCGGACAACAGCACCCGGACGCAGGCGCTTATTGGCCGGTGCCTTGTCGCTCATCATGGATTGGGCAATCTTGATCTGGTCGCCCGTAAGAATCATCGGGTCGCCACCGCGCACCGCCAGGCGAATCTTCTGCGGATCCAGCGCCAGAATGACCGCCGGTTTCAGCAGATCTGAATCGGCATAGTTCGACAGCAGATCATCGACATCATCATCTTCGTTCTTGAGTTTGGACAGGTCGACGAAACCCTCGGCGCCGCGGTAGCCATGACGTTTGTCATAGGCCAGTACGGCATTGCGCATGGACTTATAGGCAGCTTCCTGATCTGCCTTTTTGAGTGTGGTGATCACCGTCAGGCCGCGGGTATAGATATCCTGCGGAAACAGTTCATTAGTCATCTGACGCGCCATTTCAGCAACATAGTCAGCGTGTACGGCAAATTCGTTGGCGTGGCGCTTAACGTTCAGCGGCTCATTCAGCGCGGCTTCGTATTGGGCATCACTCAGATACTTCAGATCATGCATGCGACGCAATACATACTGTTGACGGATCTTGGCGCGCTTCGGGTTCACAACCGGGTTGTAGGCCGAAGGGGCCTTAGGCAAGCCGGCCAGCATGGCGGCTTCACCGGGGGTAAGCTGATCCAGTGATTTGCCGTAGTAAATCTGCGCAGCAGAGGCAAAGCCATAGGAGCGCTGGCCCAGATAAATCTGGTTGATGTACAACTCGAGAATCTGGTCTTTGGTGAGGTTCTTTTCAATCTTAAGAGCCAGCAGCACTTCATACAGCTTGCGGGTTACCGTTTTTTCGGATGACAAGAAGAAGTTACGTGCGACCTGCATGGTGATCGTTGAGGCGCCTTGTTTCTTGCCACCGGATACCAGGTTGGCCGCTGCTGCTCGAGCAAAGCCGAATACGTCTACGCCTGAGTGCTGATAGAAACGATCATCTTCCGCTGCCAGAATCGCTTGCTTCATCACATCGGGCACCTGGTTGATCTTAACGACCTGACGACGCTCTTCGCCAAACTCGCCAATCAGTGCGCCGTCTGCGGTGTAAACCCGTAGCGGTACTTTTGGACGGTAGTCCGTCAGCACATCCAGCGATGGCAGTTGCGGGTAGGCGAAGGCAACCAGAACACCGCCCAGACTAAAGCCGATGACGGTAAGGAGTGCCAGAGTGACCAGTAGTTTGTTGAACCAGCGCAAGATGATGATCCGTAAAGAGTTTCCGCGATTATACGGGACCGGATTAAGGCAGCCTTAGGAGCTGCCTTAATCTTAGGGTCCTTAGACTTTTCGATAGACCTCGGCGCCGGTCTTCACAAACTCGATGGCTTTGGCTTCCATGCCTTTCTCCAGAGCTTCGGTTTCCCCAATGCCCTGTTTGGCGGCATAGTCGCGCACGTCCTGCGTAATTTTCATCGAGCAGAAGTGCGGGCCACACATCGAACAGAAATGGGCGACCTTGGCCGATTCCTTGGGTAGGGTCTCGTCGTGGAATTCACGTGCCTTATCCGGGTCGAGCCCCAGATTGAACTGATCGTCCCAACGGAACTCGTAGCGTGCCTTCGATAGGGCATTGTCGCGAATCTGGGCGCCGGGGTGTCCCTTGGCCAGGTCAGCAGCATGCGCAGCCAGCTTGTAAGTGATGATGCCTTCTTTGACGTCGTCCTTATCGGGCAGTCCCAGGTGTTCCTTCGGCGTGACGTAACAGAGCATGGCTGTACCGTACCAGCCGATCATGGCGGCACCAATGCCGCTGGTGATGTGGTCGTAACCCGGGGCGATGTCGGTAGTCAGTGGGCCGAGTGTGTAGAACGGCGCTTCATCACACCACTCCAGCTGCAGATCCATGTTCTCTTTGATGAGCTGCATCGGCACGTGGCCCGGGCCTTCGATCATCACCTGGACGTCGTGCTTCCAGGCGATCTGCGTCAGTTCGCCTAGTGTCTTGAGTTCGCCGAGTTGGGCTTCGTCGTTAGCGTCGTAAATCGAGCCTGGGCGCAGGCCATCACCCAGCGAGAAGGCTACGTCGTAAGCCTTCATGATTTCGCAGATCTCTTCGAAGTGCGTGTAGAGGAAGCTTTCCTTGTGATGCGCCAGACACCACTTGGCCATGATCGAGCCACCACGCGAAACAATGCCCGTCATGCGGTTGGCCGTCATCGGGATATAACGCAGCAATACGCCAGCGTGAATGGTGAAGTAATCGACACCCTGTTCGGCTTGCTCGATGAGCGTGTCGCGGAACAGTTCCCAAGTCAGGTCTTCGGCCTTGCCGTCTACTTTTTCCAGTGCCTGATAGATCGGCACGGTGCCAATCGGTACCGGTGAATTACGGATGATCCACTCACGTGTTTCGTGAATGTTCTTACCGGTCGACAGATCCATGACGGTGTCGCCACCCCAGCGGATCGACCAGGTCATCTTGTCGACTTCTTCGCTAATCGACGAACCCAGTGCGGAGTTGCCGATATTGGCGTTGATCTTCACCAGGAAGTTGCGACCGATGATCATCGGTTCACTTTCTGGGTGATTGATGTTGTTCGGAATAATAGCGCGACCCCGGGCGATTTCATCACGTACAAATTCCGGCGTGATGACAGGTGGAATCGAAGCGCCGAAGTTCTGGCCAGGATGCTGGCGGCCTAGCAGTTTGGCGAGACGGTCGCCTTGCGGACCCGAATTTTTCAGCTCCGATAGATATTTCTCGCGCTGCATGTTTTCGCGGATGGCGATGTATTCCATCTCCGGCGTGATGATGCCTTTGCGTGCATAGTGCATCTGGCTGACATTAGCACCAGGCTTTGCGCGGCGTGGCTTGCGGTGCAGGCCCGGAAAGCGGAGTTCATCCAGCGCCTTGTCATTGGCACGTTCGCGACCAAAGTCCGAGGTTAGATCATTCAGTACCTCGGTGTCGCCACGTTCCTCAATCCACTTCTGGCGCAGTGCGGGCAGGCCGGCACGAATATCGATCTTGGCCGCTGGGTCTGTGTAAGGGCCGGAGCAGTCGTATACATAGATCGGCGGATTCTTTTCGCCGCCCATGCCGGTAGGCGTATCTGATTGCGAGATTTCGCGCATCGGCACCTGAATGTCTGGGCGCGAGCCTTCGACATATATTTTGCGCGAATTGGGCAGGGGTGCAATCGCAGCTTCATCGACCTGTGCCTGATCGGCAACGAAAGGTTGTTTGGCGTTCATGGGTTTTCCTTAACGATTCTCTTTGGGGTTATTTATGAAGCGATGCACAGGGCATGCGTATGGTGAACAGGGCCGTGGCCGCTTTGCGGTGTGCGGCTAATTTCTAAAGTATCGGCTTTACGGATGGCTGTTTGCAGCCACGCATGAGCATGGGCAACGGCGATAGGGATGTCCTTAGATTGCGGTAGTAATGCCGTAATAGCGGCAGATAAGGCACAACCGGTGCCATGGGTATGCCGCGTGTCGAAACGCTCGGCGCGCAGTTCGATCATCCGATCACCATCGTAGAGGAGGTCGATGAGTTCGCCGCCGGGCAGATGGCCACCCTTGAGCAGAATCCAGCGATTGTTTTCCTGGCGCAGCAGGCGGTGTAGGCGTTCGCATGTGCGCGTCATTTCCTTCGGGGTTTCCGGGCCACGCTCATCCAGTAGTGCGCCGGCTTCCGGCAGATTTGGGGTGAGTACGCGGGCGAGCGGAATCAGTGCGTCTCGCAGCAGTCCGGTCGCTTCTTTATTAAGCAGTGCATCACCGCTTTTGGCAATCATCACCGGGTCGAGTACGAGATTGTCCTGTTGGTGTTTTGCGAGGTTTTCAGCAACGACTTGTACGTTGGTCGCCTGGCCGAGCATACCGGTTTTTACCGCGCTGATTTCAACATCCGCCAGTAGCGTATCAATTTGAGCGCCCACGAATTCAGGAGAGGGCAGTTGCACGGCGGTCACGCCTTGTGTGTTTTGCGCGGTGAGCCCGGCAACCACGCCGCAGCCGTAAGCGCCGAGTGCGGTAAAGGTTTTAATGTCGGCGAGCAGACCGGCGCCGCCGCTCGGGTCTATACCAGCGATCGATAGCACCTTGGGTGGCGCGCCAGCAAACAGGCGGCGCACATTGCCCTGACCGTTATCTCGATCATCAGGTGTTGCAACCGCAGTAAATAAATCCAGAATCATTCGTTTCCCTACGCCGGTATTAGCCGGATCAGGTGCCAAGGGTCTCTCTCAGCCCAAGCTACGGGCACCCCTAACGATCAGAAAGCGGTCGGCAGGGTATGCCGACCATGTAGAAGGTTGAAATTAAAGTAAAACTCTGTGTACTGCAAGCGTTGCAACGTGCTTAGGCACCGAGTTTGGCAAACTCGACATCGGCCGCAGCAATCGTCTTTTCGATATCGGCCGCCGTGTGTGTGGCGCTGACGAAACCGGCCTCAAAGGCCGAAGGTGCGAAGTAATGCCCTTCACCCGGCACGTCTAGCATGGCATGGAAGAAGCGGTTGAAGCGGGCACTGTCAGCTTCCATGACTTCGACATAGCTGGTCGGCGGTGTGTCACGGAAGTAGAGTCCAAACATTCCACCGACGGCTTGGGCAGAAAAGGCAACCCCGTGCTTACGAGCGGCGGCAGTAAGGCCATCAGTTAGTTGACGGGTTCGCTGGGCAAGCGCTTCGTAGAAACCCGGTGCGCGCAGTTTCTTTAGCGTGGTCAGGCCGGCGGCTACTGCCACCGGGTTGCCGGATAGCGTACCGGCTTGGTAAACCGGGCCCAGTGGTGCCAGACAGGTCAGAATATCCTTGCGGCCCCCAAAGGCTGCCAGCGGCATGCCGCCACCGACAATCTTGCCGAGAGTGGTCAGATCCGGGGTTATGCCGTAGTGGCCTTGCACGCCCTGTAAGCCAACGCGGAAACCAGTCATCACTTCGTCAAAAATCAGTACAGCGCCCACACGCGTACAACCGTCGCGCAGGGCTTGCAAAAAGGCCTTGCCCGGATCAACCAGATTCATATTGCCGGCGATAGGTTCAACGATCACGGCGGCCAGCTTATCGGCGTACTTGTCGAGCGCTTCATTGAAGGCTTCGATGTCGTTATAAGGCAGCACCAGCGTGTGGGCTGCTACATCGGCCGGTACGCCGCCGGATGAAGGGTTGCCGAAGGTCAGTAGACCCGAGCCGGCCTTAACTAGCAGACTATCGGCATGGCCGTGGTAGCAGCCTTCGAACTTGATAATCAGGTCGCGACCGGTAAAGCCACGCGCCAGACGGATCGCGCTCATGGTGGCTTCGGTGCCTGAAGAAACCAGCCGTACCATTTCCAGTGATGGCAGCATCTCGCAGAGCAGATCAGCCATGTCGACCTCAGCACCGGTCGGCGCCCCGAAGGTCAGGCCGCGGGCGGCGGTAGTCTGAACTGCTTCCAGTACATCCGGATCAGCATGACCCAGAATCAGTGGGCCCCACGAGCCTACGTAGTCAACATAGACCTTACCGTCGGCATCCGTTACACGAGGGCCTTTGCCTGAGGCAAAGAAGCGTGGTGTGCCACCCACGCCACGGAAAGCGCGTACGGGCGAGTTCACGCCGCCGGGGATGTGTCGTTGAGCGGCGGCAAATAGAGTTTCGTTACGGCTGGTCATGATGGCAATAGACTCGGTTTGAAGACGTTT
>JBJTFJ010000157.1:0-9996 GCA_046093345.1 Fluviibacter sp.
CAGACGGTACTTGGCAAGACGATCGAGCACAAAACTCAGATTCATCTGAGCCATACGACCAGCGCCATGTAGCTCGGGGAGAAACAGTACGCCACCAGCGTTCTGCTCCAGCATTTCCTGCGTAATAGCACGGCTTTCTTGAGATAGATTCAGCCAAGGCGCATGCGGCGTTAGCAGACTACGCGCACCAACCTCAGCAATCAGACCCTGTGCGCCGCGCAAAAACAGAATCGGCGAATGCTTCGCAGACTGGGCAATCCGCTGGCCGAACTTCTTGAGCAACCCAATCTGCAAGAGCGAATCGACCGCATAGTGCTGACGCGTCGCAGAGGCATCCGGCTTAAGACATTTCTTAACGGTTGCCAGCAGTTTCTGAAGGGCGATCGGCTTCTCAAGAAAATCGACAGCACCAATGCGGGTTGCTTCAACAGCGGTATCGATGGTGCCATGCCCCGACATCATCACCACCGGCATAGTGAGCAAGCCATTGGCTGACCATTCTTTTAATAAAGAAATGCCATCCGCATCCGGCATCCAGATGTCGAGCAGCACCAGATCAGGTCGGCGACTGGCGCGCAGTTCACGCGCCCGCGTGGCGTTCTCAGCCAGCATAACGCTGTGCCCTTCATCCGCCAGGATCTCGGAAAGCAATTCCCGGATACCAACCTCGTCATCAACTACCAGTATTTCTGCCATATCAGGCTCCTACCGACTTCTGTGGTTCTTGATTAATCGATTCGGTGTCATTAGCCACCTGTAAGGTAATACGAATTTCTGCGCCACCTGTCTCTCGATTAGCGAGAGCAATCTTGCCGCCGTGCTCCTCGATAATTTTTTTAACGATGGGCAAACCCAGACCCGTCCCCTTGGGCTTGGTCGTGACATACGGCTCGAACGCATTCGCCATAATTTCTGGCGGGAAGCCCGCGCCATTATCTGCAATCACCAAGGCGATCTGCTTGCCCACAAGATGCGTCGTCACATCGATCCTGGCATCCGGTAGACCCTCGGTAGCGTCTTGTGCATTACGAATCAGGTTATGAATGATCTGTCGTAGCTGCGTCGGATCACCCTTTATCTTAGGCAATGCTGCAGCAAGATCGGCATTAATTGGCGTCTTGGAGCTTTCATACAACACCAGCATATCGCGCAATAATTCATTCAGATCAATCGCCATCAAATTAGCTGGCGGCAAGCGCGCGTAATCGCGGAAGCTATCCACCATGTGCTTCATGGCCTGAACCTGATTGACGATCGTACGTGTTGAACGTTGCAACATGTCGGCATCGGCATCCGCCAACTGCTTCGACAATTTATGCTCTAGCCGCTCTGCGGCTAGTTGTATCGGCGTTAGCGGGTTCTTTATCTCATGGGCCAATCGTCTTGCTACTTCACCCCAGGCCGTAGCCCGCTGGGCTGCAATCAACTCAGTGATGTCATCAAACACGACCACGTAACCACCACCGGATTGTTCTGGCAATTCCGAGCCATGCACCATCAATTGCTGTTTACGCCCATCCGGTAGCACACGCTCTACCTCAAGCTGCCAGGAGGCATCACCGTATTTGGCAAAACCATCGCGAATGGTCCGTGCCAGATGCTCCTGTCGTGGCCAGGCTTCCAGTGGCTCCGAAATCAAACCAACCCAATCTTCCGCGAGCAATGTCTTGGCTGCATCATTCACCGCCTTCAAGACAAATCGGCGATCAAACGCCAGAACCCCGGCCGATAGGTTATCAAGAACTTCCTGCAGGTAGGCACGGGCCCGTTCCAGATCACCCCGATGCCGTTCGGTTTCGGTATGTGCTTCACGCAGCTGGAACGTCATGCGATTGAATGATTGGGTCAGAATACCTAGCTCGTCATTACTAACCACTGTTTGCTTGGGTGAGAAGTCGCCCGCTGCAACAGCCTGTGTACCTTCCGCCAGAATGGTTAATGGTGCCGTAAACCGGCGCGCCAGAATAAAGGCTGCAGAAAAAGCTGCTGCCAGTGCCAACATCAGCGTTAGCGTTAACGTAATGGCATAAAGACGCGTTAACCCATCACGCGCCAATTCCAACTCACGGTACTCACGATAAACCGACTGTACAGCCTCCGAATCGGCAGCAAGCTTCTCCGGCACCGGCACCACCACTTCCAGTAAACGATTAGAAACCTGTTGCGGCGAAGCCGTCGGCAGCAAAACGATGGCACGCAGGATTGGCAACCCTGTACTGTCGGCTTCGATAACACTGAAAGCGCCATTTTTGCGCGCCTCTGTCACCTGTGCCGGCAGCGGCAGCACCGGTGTTTCACCGCGTGCTAACGTACTACCTATCACTTCAATGCGGTTGCCCGAAATCTGTAACAGCGCCGTTGATTGAGCACCTGTTACCTGTTTGAGCTTGGCGAGAACCGCTGGTGCTTGTGCGGCATCGCGCTGGGCAATCGCCGTTGCCGCATCACGCGTAGTGCTCACCAATCCAATCGTCACACCTTCGAGCGCATCACGTCCCAGATTCAGACCGGCTTCTAGTGCCTGCTCAACGCGCACATCAAACCAGCTCTCGATGCTGCGCGTGACAAACTGTACCGACACCGCATAAATCAGCGCACCGGGCACCAACGCCATAATGGCCAACATGAGCATCAAACGGAACTTCAGTCGTGCGCCAAATATCTGCTGCCGGTGATCTCGCCACAAACGAAACAGCTGTACGCCAATCACAAGCAGCATCGCTGCGCCCAGCAGAATATTCAACCCCACCAGCCATGAGTAATGGCGAGCAAAGAAGTCTGTATTCGCTGAGGCCTGTGTCAGCAAAAACAACAACGCCACGGACACAAGCGTCATGATGAACATGGCCAGACGCATTATTTGCCTCCCGAGACGGCGGGTACCGTCAAGCGGAAACTACGCCAATCGCTATCCAGGCGCCAATCGCGATCACCAAATGAAACGACCTGAAATGGTTTAGGCAAAAACGCCGGATCAAGGCGGAAACGCACCTGCACATCAACCACCTCACCAGAACGAATCCGCCCACCGGCGATAGGCCAACTCACCGGGCGCGCCACATAATTCAATGCATCCGAGAGATTCTGAAAGTTGCGACCTTCCTGCCCTTCCGTTACACGGTAATTGCGCACTAGGGCGTTATAAGTCAGACGCCGATCTATATGCGCTGTATACAGGGCTTCATCAACCCAGTACCAACGAGGACGCCGCACTTGCGCCTGAATCTGAAAGACCAGCGGGATGCCATGATTCACCGCATCTGCCAGAGAAGGTGAGAGTTGCAGCGCAAAGCTGCTGTTCAAGCTCACGGCTTCTTCGCTTTGCGTCAGCGTCACGTCTCTGACTTCTGCGCCGGCATGCGCCTTCAACACTTGCGCGCTGAAGAAAAGCATTGCCACTAACAACCACCATTTCGAAAAGAAACGGTCGTTGAATGTCATGCCGGCACCTTGCTCAAGAGAGCGTAAAAAAACCCATCGTGCCGCGCATCAGGTAACAGCGATGTTTGTGATTCGAGTTTCGCATCAGGATGCTGCGCCAGAAAATTAGCGATCTGCGTCTGATTCTCCAGCGCAAAGACAGAACAGGTGCCATACAGCAACCGACCACCCGGTTTTAGCAACGGCCACAATGACTTCAGCAAGCGTTTCTGTGTCCTCGCCAGCGCGTACACATCATCATTCCGACGGAGCCACTTGGCATCCGGATGACGGCCTGCAACGCCAGAGCCCGAACAAGGGGCATCCAGCAAAATGGCATCAAAAGGCCGCTTCGCCCAAGCCGCCGCCGTTTCGGCAGCATCCGCACACACGACATGAATACTGCGATCGGCCGGAAAGCGCGATACATCCAGCGCACGCGTTAGGGCGACACAACGATCTTTATCCGCTTCAACGGCAGTCAGTTCAATCGGAGCAGATTCCAGCAAATGAGCCGCCTTGCCACCCGGAGCGGCACAAGCATCCAATACGCGCATACCGGGCTGCACATTCAACAACCGGGCAGCCTGTTGTGCGCCTATATCCTGTACGGCAACCACGCCTTGTGTAAATCCCGGCAATGAGTCGGCGGCTAGCGGCTGCGTCAGCAACAACGCATCCGGGCCATCTTCCGGGCAGCGCGGCTGCGTTTCTATACCTGCGGCTGCCAACTGCTGTGCATACGCCTCGACCGTCGTTAGCTGACGATTCACGCGTAAACCCATCGGTGGTTTGCGATTACCGCCTGCGGCGATCTCTTCCCAACAGTCCGGCCAATCTGTTTGCAAACGTTCCAGCCACCACTGCGGGTACTGCCAATCCGCTTCCTGACTATTGGCAATGTTTTGATCCAGCACGGCACGCTCGCGCAACGCCCGACGCAATATCGCGTTTACAAAACCGCGGTAGCGACCAGCCGATAAAGTTGCTGCTGCCTCAACAGCCTGATCAACACCCACGTGCGCACGTTCGGGATGCATCTCCAGCCAGCACAAAGCCACGCGCAAGAGGCTACGCAGCTCGTCCTCGGCTGTGGGGCGATCCAGCAACACCGATAGCTCTACATCACCACGGCAGTAACGACGCAACGTAGCGTAGGTAAGATCAATCGCCTGTGAACGGACGGCGTTTTCCGGCAACATACGTTGACGCAAATTCGCCAAAACCGCCGTCAAACTGCGCCCGTAAGCCACCACTTCCGTCACACAAGCTGCCGCTGTTTGCATCGCCCAGGCTAATGAATCTGGCGCTAGCGCAGCGGGCGGCGGCGCAGGCTTGCGCGGCCTGTTCGGCGAGGCCGTTCGCTGAGAACGAGAACGTGATTGTGCGTTATTCATTATTGGTTTGAGTGTAGCATGTTTACAACACTATCTAGAGGCATAATCTGCCCATGACGCTCGCTACGCAGCACCCTGTTACGCACCGCCATCGACTCCGGAAACTGGTCGCGGGCATGCTTTGTCTGGTGAGCCTTCATGCAGCCGCATGGAATGCGACCGGTCATCGTGAAGTGGTCGCGATCGCCTGGTCAACACTACCGACGGCCACACAAGAAGCCATTGGCTCGATACTCAAACGCCAGACGCTTATTCCGAATCTGCAAACGCTCTCTGCAGAAGAGGCCTGGATGGCGGCAGCCCTCTGGCCAGATGACATACGTGATCAGGCACTCAGTATTAATGCGGACAACGCAGAGCCGCGCACCACCCGGCAATGGCTGAGTCGGGCCCGCACGGGGGAGGCAACACGCCGCTGGCACTTTGCCGACCGGAATATTGCCAAGCCTTTCAACCAGCCCGTGCACGGACTTCTCGAACAGGCGCTCATCGAACAGATTCGCTTGCTAGGTGATCAATCGCTGACGCGCGAAGACCGCGCCGTTGCTCTAGCCTGGGTTAGCCATCTCGTTGCCGATGCCCACCAGCCGCTGCATACCGCAAGTCGTATGGACCCACTCAATCCGGGCCAGCTTGATGCCGGCGGCAACACCGTTATCGTATTGGATGCCGGACGCCGTCCACCAGAACCGCTCAGCCTGCATCGCTGGTGGGACGAACTGCCTGGCCATGCCCGGCCGGGCACCCCGCGCTTCGAAAAGGAAATAGCACGACTTTTGCGCCAGGCCCAGCAAATTAATAACTTAGAAATCCAGACGCCGCCAAGGCACTGGATTGAAGAGTCTTTCAATATCGCCCGCGATCAGGTTTACCCGGGCCTCATTCCCGACCCGGAAAAACCCGGCGCCTTCCTCATCCGACAGGATTACTGGCTAGAAGGGCGTGACATTACCCGTGAGCGTTTGGCACTGGCTGGACGGCGATTGGCCTATGCTGTTGAACAAGCGCTAAAAGATATCCGTTAACGTGCCATCGCCTCTAGGCGTGCAATACGCTCGGCCGTTTTAGGGTGCGTTGAAAATAGCGTATCGATCCCACCACCAGCCAGCGGATTCATAATCATCATCTGTGCCGTTGCCGGGTGTGCTTCTGCTGTTGGGAAAGGAATGCCACGTGCATAAGCGTCAATCTTGGCCAGCGCACTGGCCAGTGCCAGCGGGTCACCACTGATCTCGGCACCACCACGGTCTGCCTCGAATTCACGCGCACGGGAAATAGCCATCTGAATCAGCATGGCCGCAATCGGCGCAATGATGGCAACAATAATGCTCACCACGGCATTCGCCGGACGACCTTCTTCATCACGCCCGCCGAAGAACATCGCAAAGTTGGCCAGCGCAGAAATAGCGCCCGCCAAAGTGGCGGCAATCGTCGATGTCAGAATGTCACGATGCTTCACGTGCGCCAGCTCATGAGCCATCACGCCACGCAGCTCGCGCTCGCTCAGCAGACTGACAATACCGGTGGTGGCAGCCACAGCCGCATTGTCCGGATTTCGCCCGGTGGCAAACGCATTCGGTTGCGCCTCGTCGATCAGATATACCCGCGGCATCGGCAGCTCGGCACGTACTGCCAAATCGCGCACCATGTTGTACAGATAAGGCGATGAGGTTTCATCAACAGGGTGCGCGTTATACATACGCAGCACCATCTTGTCTGAAAACCAGTAGGCAAAGAAGTTCATACCGCCACCGAGTAGCAGCGCCATCATCATGCCCTCACGGCCACCAATCAGCCCACCGATCATCATGAACAGCGCCAGAATGGCCGCAAACAGAACCGTTGTTTTAAACCAGTTACCCATGTCATCACCTCTGCAGAGAAACGTTATGACTTATGGCGTCTATTAGAACTAGATCCGCCTTAATAAATCCTTAGGAAATCGCTAAACATTTAGCGACTCATCGGAAATTTTCAAGTCAGCAAGGTGCCAACGGGGAGCGGGTGGCCCCGTAAGAAGTCTGCGGCCTTCAGACGCTTGCCGCCAGGCGCCTGCAATACTTCCAGACACAGGGCGCCCTCACCGCAAGCTACAACCACACCATCATCATCCGATGACAGCACGGTGCCAGGCTGGCCCTGGGCAGAAACAATGCGTGCGCCCCAGATCTTGATGGCTTGCGTCCCCGAATGCAGCACTGCACCTGGGAATGGATTGTAGGCACGAATTTTTCGATCCAGTTCTACAGCCGGCGCTTGAAGGTTTAGCAACGACTCCTGCTTTTCCAGTTTGTGCGCATAAGTCACACCTGCTTCTGGCTGGGGCTGCGCCACCAATGTTTCGCCAGCGTCCAACTTTTTCAACACCGCAACAATCCGTTCGGCACCCAATGCCGCCAGCCGGTCATGCAACAACGCCGTTGTATCTGTCGCAGCAATCGAGAGGCGCGCTTCATCCACCACACCGCCCGTATCCAGGCCCGCATCCATCTGCATGATGCAGACACCCGTTTCTGTATCACCGGCTTCAATGGCACGGTGAATAGGCGCGGCACCACGCCAGCGCGGCAAAATGGATCCGTGAATATTCAGGCAACCGTAGCGTGGCATATCCAGCACCGCCTGCGGGAGGATCAAACCGTAAGCAACCACCACCAGCACATCCAGGTTGTAGGCTCGCACCAGCGCCTGTGCCTCATCGTTACGTAGCGATACAGGCTGTTCTACCGGGATGCCGTACTTCAACGCCAACTGCTTTACAGGGGAGGGCGTGAGTTGCATGCCGCGGCCCGAAGGACGATCCGGTTGAGTGAGCGCCACCACGACATTAAATTTGGCATCCAGTATGGCCTGCAAGGCCTGCTCTGCAAAGGCCGGTGTACCGGCAAAACCAACGCGTAACGTCATACGTTCTGTCGGGCCAGCTTGGCCAGCTTATTTTTAATTCGTGTCTGTTTAAGCTGAGAGAGGTGATCAACAAACACTTTGCCGTTCAGGTGATCAATCTCGTGCTGGATGCAAATCGCCAACAAGTCACCCGTTTCCAAAACGTGTTCTTTGCCATCCAGATCCTGATAGCGCACACGCACATCCGAAGGACGATCGACCTTATCGTAAACACCCGGTACTGAGAGGCAACCCTCTTCATAGGTCTGCATGCCACTTACCGATTCGATCACTGGGTTAACAAATGCCCGTAAACCTTTCTGGTCTTCCGAGACATCAATTACTACCACACGCTGATGCACATTCACCTGCGTTGCAGCTAACCCAATACCCGGCGCCTCGTACATGGTCTCTGCCATGTCCGCTACCAGTTTGCGCAAGGCGTCATCAAACACGGTAACCGGTTTGGCAACCGTGCGTAGCCTCTCATCAGGAAATCTCAGTATCGGTAACAAAGCCATGCGTGTACTCGGTATGGGCGCATCAGCGTTGCTGATGTGTAAAATGATTTATGCTTATCTTGGGCTGCCACAGAATGGCGCCGCTTTCGGATCAATATTATAGCGATGCGTCCTAAATTCAACCGTGCTGTTTGCCTGGTAATCGCCCTCATGGGATTGTCATCAGGCTCGGCTTTGGCCGAGCCGCTACCTCTGGTGGTGCCGGAAGCTGCCTTCGGCGCGCTGCCACGGATTACGGGTGATACGCTCAACCAGCGGCTGATGGATCAATACAGCACGATCAGGATTCAGCTTTCTGAAACGGATGCACGCTTACCACCTGATACACCGCTGCTGATATTCCGGCAGGGCATACGCCTGAGCACCCCTGAAGGGCGCGTACTCGGCATTCTTGCGGTGCCCGTTGCCAACGGCCAAACCTTAAGCCAAAAGGATGAAGCCGCTGAAATCGCCCATCCGGATCAGCCCGGTGTGGCCTGGATGCGTCTGCAATCCCTACAACAGGAAGTCATGCGGGGCGACAGTGTCATGACCCGCACCGAAGCAAAAACATACGCACCCCCTATCTGTAAGCCAGCCCCCCTAACTGAAAGACCCACGGCCAACCCACAGGTGATGGCCATTGTGAGCCAGGCCGACATGCTCTCCTCTGGCGGAGATCTGCTGGTCTTATCCGGCGGTTGCGCCGCCGGATTAACCCAGGGCAGCGCCGTGACACTGTGGCGCCCCGCGGTCGCCACTTACGGCCGCAAACTGGACCAACCGGTGGACGACACCCGCAATGACTCGGCCAGCGTTTTCGATGACAACCCGGCCATTACCCGCGCCCAGACACCGGGGCATCGTGTCGGTAGCGCTATGGTGGTCGCCACATACCCTGACACCGCTATCATCCGGATTCAGCAAATCGTACAAGCGGTTCAACCGGGCGACCTGGTGCGCCTTAGCCCCTCAAAGACTCAACCATGACCCCACTCAGCGCATCGCAAACCCAACATGAGGTTCACAGCTGGTTAAACCTCACGCTGCCAGCCGGCATCGGCCCACGCAAACAACAGGATTTGCTTCGTGCATTTGGCAGCCCGGATGCGATCTTTGCGGCCGGCCTGAGCGCAGTGACCGGCATCATTGGTATCAAACTCGCGCAATCGCTTTTTGACGGTATTAATAATGAGGCTCAGCAAACACTCATTACGCAAACGCTAACCTGGCTTCACGAACCCGCCCATCACATCGTCACCCTGGCCGACCGCGATTACCCGCAGCGCCTGCTGGAATCCAGCGATCCACCCAGCCTGCTCTACGTAAACGGCGACCCCGCCTACCTCAATCGTGCCGCCATTGGCGTGGTGGGTAGCCGCAACGCAACCCCGCAGGGTATTGAAAATGCGCTGGCATTTTCCCGCGTACTCGCCGATGCCGGCTTTACCATCATCAGCGGGTTGGCCTTGGGCATCGATGCTGCCGCCCATGAAGGCGCCCTACGCAGCGAGGCACCTAGTGGCACCATTGCCGTCATTGGCACAGGTATTGACCGGGTCTATCCCGCCAGCAATAAAAAACTGGCGCACATCATTACCGGCAAGGGCTGCATTATTTCGGAGTTTCCATTGGGCACCGCCGCCACGGCCAGCAACTTTCCCCGCCGTAACCGGCTCATCGCGGGTTTGTCGCAGGCCTGTCTGGTGGTTGAAGCGGCCCCGGCTTCCGGCTCACTCATTACGGCACGTTTAGCCGGCGAACTGGGGCGCGACCTCTTTGCCATCCCCGGT